>NZ_CP007542.1:2218007-2534866 GCF_000478825.2 Synechocystis sp. PCC 6714
TTAAATGGTTGCGCTGGATGTTTTCATGCTCATGGCCGCCCAAAATTAAATCCAGTTCGGGAATAGCTTCTGCCAAGGCCAAATCTTCAGCCAGGGAAAGATGGGTTAAGGCCACCCAAACATCCACTTCTCCCTTGAGATTATCTACGTAACCGCGAGCCGTGGTAATGGGATCGCTGTAGGTGACATAGTCAACGGGGTTACTGGCAATGGTCAGGGTCAAAATGCCCACTTTTACTTCTTCCCCTGCCGCCCCAGGAATGGTCAGAATCTTGTAAGGTTCAATGCCGGAAAACCTATTGCCTGCGGCATCGGCAATATTGGCTGATAACCATTGAAATTCTGATTCCCCAATGCGTTGCAAAAATTGTTGGGCATTAACGTCAAATTCATGGTTGCCCACAGCAGCATAGTCCAAGCCCATAGCATTGAGCACCGCCACCATTTGTCTGCCCGCTAGGCGATCGCCATTGTAGGGAGCAGTACCTAGGGCCGAAGGACTGAGGAAATCCCCCGCAAGGACAGTGTAGGTGTGGGGATTAGCCTGTTGTAACTGCCGGCGTAAATGTGCCACCCGGGCCAAGCCGCCCCACCGGCCATTATCAATGGGGGCAATTTCATAGACATCATTAAGCTGGAGTAGAGTGAAGGGAATGGTTTCGGCCCGACAAACCGTTGCCATTACTCCCCAGATCAGTAGGCTCCACAGTCCCCGAGTTAGACTAACGGTCTTATTTTTAGCCATCATCTACAACAATTTCCAGAAAACAGTCAAATTCCAGACTAACTCGGCTTTTGGGTGATTTAACCTAATTCATCATTTAGTTTGCCACCATTCCCAAACATTAACCCCCAGATAAATGGCCAACACCGCCGGAGTAATCCAGCCAGAAATGTACAACGCCCCCAGGCCACAGGCCATGGCCACAATTAAAAAAGCCCAGGAAAAAGACCCAGCTAAATCATCCGATAACCAGGCAAAACCAAGGGAAATGACTCCAGCGGCGATCGCCCCGATAAAAAAATGGACTAGATAGGTGAACAATTAATCAATCAACTTAGCCATATTTTTCTAGCCGCTTCTAGAAATAGTCGTAGTCCTTTTCCGTTTCAAAAGCGGAGTAATTAAAGTTAGAAGGGTCCCTTAAAAAAGCAAAGACCTCCTCCTCCAGACGATGAACCAAATAGGGTTCAATGTACTCGGTGTAACGCAGACAGGCAATAAACCCATCGACATAGAGGCGGATTTCGTCCATTGAACGGCTACGGTTCCATAGATCCACCATTGCATCGGTTAACTTTTGATAAAAACGAATGGTCTGGGGGTCTTGCAACATTATGGACATGGCTTTTGATTGACTATTCTCAGGTATCACCTTTG
This sequence comes from Synechocystis sp. PCC 6714, assembly GCF_000478825.2. NCBI lineage: Bacteria > Bacillati > Cyanobacteriota > Cyanophyceae > Synechococcales > Merismopediaceae > Synechocystis > Synechocystis sp. PCC 6714. The sequence goes on from NZ_CP007542.1 coordinate 2,219,389, forward strand.
ATTCTACCGAGACTGTAATGCCTTTGGAAAGTTTCGCCTCCTAGGGACAAACGTAACGCTCCGTCACCCAGCCTCTCAAACCATTGATGGTTTCCACCAAGAAGAAACCATTACTGTTGCTTTCTGTGCTGACGGCGGTGCCATTGCTTAGAGTTCGATTAGCATTTTGGCTGGCATTACTGGGTCGATCACGTAAATACACTCGTCCCGTCTCAGCGCCGCAAATATAGGAGGGATAGCCTCCAAAGGAGGAACTGCCACAAAGGTACCGTTCTGTGACCCAGCCGGAAGATCCATTGGCTGTTTGCACAAAAATAAAACCATTACTAATTTCATACCCCTGTACGGAAGTACCATTACTCAGGGTTCGATTGGCATTCTGGCTGGCATTACTGGGACGATCCCTCAAATATACCCGTCCCGTCTCAGCTCCACAGATGGTGAGGGCCCTTTGGGCTAACGCTGGGGCCTGGAGAAACCAAGCCTGAACCAGTAGACTCGCTGTGGCCATGAGTGGAAAGATTTGGTTAGAAGAAATATTCATCCTTGCATTGACGTGGCCTGCCATGGTGATGCACCACTGAATTCGACAAAAATAAAAATACTGAAAAGATTTTGATTGCCCCCCATATTATCTAACATTATAGTTGGACAATTATGACAGGTTAAAGTAGGTGTTAACTGGCTTAACAAATAAGCCCAATTAGGTAGCCCAAATTAACAAGAAATTAAGAAAAATGAAGCAATTATCTGTGATTGTTGTTGGTGGGGGCCTGTGCGGTTTAATGGCGGCGGTGGTGCTTCAACGTCAGGGCCTGGGGGTGACGGTGCTCGATAAGGGTAAAGGCATTGGCGGTAGACTTGCCTCCCGGAGACTGCGCCATGGGGACATCCTGGGTTGTTGCGATTTTGGAGCCCAATATTTCAAGGCTCAACATCCCCTTTTTCTGGCTTGGGTAGAGGATTGGCTGAAAACCGGTGTGGTCAAGGTTTGGGCTGAAGGCATGGGAACAGAAACGGGAGCAATACGCAGTGAGGGGGTAAAACTGTATCGAGGGGAGCCGAGTAACCGTAGTTTAGCCCAATACTTAGCCCAAGATTTAAAGGTAATTAACCAGGAAAGGGTAAATTCTTTCCACTGGCAGGATGGTATTTGGCAAGTTCGTTGTGACTCAGGGCAGTTTTACGTAGGCGATCGCCTGATTGTGACGGCCCCGTTACCCCAGACCCTAGAATTATTGACAACATCCAACATCAATTTGCCTGCCGATATTCAACAGACCTTAACCGGGGTGGTATATGACCCTTGCTTTAGTTTGTCTTTACTATTAGAGCAGCCCAGCTTGGTCCCTGATCCCGGTGGACTCTGGTTATCGGGCGAACCTCTGGCATGGATTGCTTGCAGTACGAAAAAAGGTATTTCCCCCCAAGGTTACGGGGTGACGGTGCAGGCCGGTCCAGAGTTTAGTCGTCATCATTTAAAAACCGATGCCGAACAAGTTATCCAGTTAATGACCGAAGCGGCTCACCCCTGGTTGGGCTCTAAAGTACTAAATTCCCATCTCCATCTCTGGCGCTATAGCCACCCCCAAAACTCCCTAGATCAACCCTTCCTGTTTGGAGATTTTCCCGGGCCAGTTTACTTTGGGGGAGATGCTTTCTGTGGTGGCAAAGTGGAGGGGGCCGCCCTATCGGGACTGGCGATCGCCGAACATCTATTGGGTTGAGTACAAACTATCAGATTCGTTGCTGCAATCTTTCAAATGGAAGGGGGAATGGCGATCGCACTTAATTTTAAATCTGGGCAATCCCCTGCAACTTGCTCTAAATTCCACTGATTTTTAAACAGTAAGACCGGAGCATCCCAACGGTCTTTGACCACCACTGTATTGAATAGTCTTCCCGCTTTTTCTAGGGCATCCCAACCTTCCACTACCCAGCGGGCGAGGGAGAATCCCAACGGTTCCAGGCGGGTTTCCACTCCGTATTCTTCCTGCAAACGATACTGCACCACTTCAAATTGTAGTTGTCCCACAGCCGCTAAAATGGGATCCCGTTTACTTTCATCGAGGGATTGGAGAATTTGCACCGCCCCTTCTTCCTGTAACTCTGCTACCCCTTTCTTAAAGTTTTTATACTGACTAGGATCGGTGGATTTGAGGTAGGCAAATAGCTCAGGAGAAAAGGAAGGAATGGGGGGATAAATTAACTTTTCCCCAGTGTGTACCGTGTCCCCAATGGTAAACGCCCCCGGATTATTCAATCCAATTACATCCCCTGCATAGGCAATGTCCACCGATTCCCTTTCTTGGGCAAAAAGCTTTTGGGGCCTGGACAAACGCACTGTTTTTCCCGTTCTGGGATGCTTGACCACCATGTCCTTTTCAAATTTGCCAGAACAAACCCGCAAAAAGGCAATGCGGTCCCGGTGTTTGGGGTCCATATTAGCCTGGAGTTTGAAGACAAAACCAGAAAATTCTTCGTAGGTGGGTTCAATGGTGCCCCGGTTACTGTCGTGGGCTTCCGGCTTGGCGGCGTACTGCAAAAAAGCTTGCAAAAATAGTTCTACGCCAAAGTTATTCATGGCACTGCCGAAAAACACTGGGGTCATTTCTCCAGCATGGACCGCAGGCAAATTGAATTCTGCCCCCACTTCTTCAATTAATTCCAACTCATCTTGAAATTCGGCATATAAATCACTGCCCAGCAAATGTTCCAACTGCGGATCATCCAGGGCAACGGTTTGATCAGAAGCTTTTTTACTGCCATGGGTACCCGTACGCTCAAAGAGATGAATGGTTTGGCTCAAACGGTCATACACCCCCCGGAAACGATCACCGGTGCCGATGGGATAGTTCACCGCATAGGTGGTCATGCCCAGTTCCTGCTCAATTTCGTCCATCAACTCCAGGGGGGTCAAACTGGGGCGATCAAGCTTGTTGATAAAGGTAAAAATGGGTAAATGGCGCAGACGGCAGACTTCAAAAAGTTTACGGGTCTGGGTTTCTAAACCCTTAGCAGCGTCAATTAACATCACCGCATTATCCGCCGCCGCTAGAGTACGGTAGGTATCTTCACTGAAATCTTGGTGCCCCGGGGTATCCAACAAATTAAGAATTTTGCCCCGGTAGTCGAACTGCAGCACGGTGGAAGTGATGGAAATACCCCGCTGTTGCTCCATGGCCATCCAGTCGGAAGTGGCACTGCGCTGACTACGGCGGGCTTTCACTGCCCCTGCTTCTTGGATTGCTCCACCATAAAGCAATAATTTTTCCGTCAGGGTGGTTTTACCCGCATCGGGGTGGGAAATGATAGCAAAGTTACGACGGCGATCGACTTCTTGCAAAAGATCGTCCAGAGCTTTATCCGCAGACGGAATGGTTGAAGACAGGGAAGTTTGCATGGATGGAAAAAAGTAAGCGGGCATTAGCAATGGGCCCACTCTACCTAGGCTTTAGCTGGGAATATTGTCTCAAGTTACCGGCGGATCTGTCCAATGGCAGTTTTGGCTTTCTCCTAGAACTTCTCGCCAATGCCGAAGTTAATGCGGGATTCCCCTTCACCAGTAAAGCCGAGGTCAATGCGGATGGGGCCCACGGGGGATTGAATCCTTACCCCTAAACCATAACCAACCCCGGAACCGGGCAGCCCCCGCACGATCGCCGGAAAACCGGGCACTGCTCCCTGGGAACCCAGGTTAGAACCGTAATCCACAAATAGGGCCCCTCCCACCGCCGCAATAATGGGAAAACGATATTCCGCTGTGGCTTGGAAGAAACTGCGACCGTTGCCCAGCTCCCCTTCTTGGTAACCCCTTACAGAATTACTGCCCCCTAAGATAAACGCTTCATAGGGCGGCAAATCCCCCAACACAGTGCCCGCCTGGACATTGAATGCTACCGTTTGGGGCTGGGTGGATTCCACCAAACCAAAGCCAGTTAAATCTAGCCAGTCCACAGGAATGTAATAACTGTAACTCCCCCGCAACCGGGTCATCATAATATTGCCTGTACCAACGGGAATGGTTTGTTCCGCCCCAAAGCGCACGAGGGAACCACTGGTGGGTTGGAGGGGGTTGTTACGGTTATCTTGGGAAGCTCCAAAGGAAAGGGTGAACAGTTCATCCACCCCATAGTCACTGAAGGACAGGGGCTGGGAATCAAAACCATTCAGGGGGGCTGAAAAGGGAGACAGGGCCCCGGCGGCATTTTCTACCCGGACATTTTGGTAACCAAACCCTGCTGATAGGCGCCAATCGGGAGGGGAAAACACATCATCGGCGATCGGTCTAAAAAAGGTCAGCCCTAAACCCGTACGTACAACCCTAGGACTGTCAAAGCCGTTAAAGGTACGAATAGAGGAATCAGCCCCGTCAAACACCAGGGAGATGGTCCGGCGACGGAACAGATTGGCGGTGTAGGAAGTGCGGAAGGGATCGCCGCCAATCCAGGGATCAGTGAAACTGACATCAAATAACAATTCCCGCTGACCCACCTGGGCTTCCACGCCGAGGGTTTGGTTATTACCCCCCAGGTTTTTCTCTTGGTAACTGATGGTTCCAAACAAACCACTGGTGCTACTAATTCCCCCCCCAGCAGCGATGGAACCTGTATTACCTTCCACCACATCAACGTTGACAATTACTTCGGTGGGGTCACTGCCAGGATTAAAGGACAGCCGCACGTCTTCAAACAAACCAAGACTATACACCCGTTGCAAATCTGTCTGGGCCCGGTTGCGGTTAAACACATCCCCCGGTTTAAGGCGCATTTCCCTGGTGATGATGAAATCCCTAGTCCTGCCCTGTACCGGTTCATCTTCGGAATCAAAGAAGCGCACTTGGATATTTTCCACAATGCCCTCGGCAATGACTAGGGTAACCTGGCCATCGGCCCCTACCTGGGGAGACCCCACCACCTGGGCTAGGTCGTAGCCTTGGCTGGAATACCATTCATTGATGGCTTTAATCCCTTCCTGTAATTCTCGGAGGTTGAGGATTTTACCGTACTGTTCTCCAAAGGTTTCATCCACCACTTCCTGGGGCAGGATACGTTCCTTCCCTTCCGCCACTTCGGGCACTGTGCGGATATCGATACCGGTGAAAACTGGGTTGGCCTGTACCTCAAAAGTCACCCTCACCCCCAAGGGAGTATCACTGGGGGCTACCCGCACATTACTGAAATAGCCCGTGGCATAGATGGCGTTAACATCTTCCTGCAATTGACTGCGGGTGGTGGTGCGCCCGGGTTGGGTACGTATGGCGTTATAGACCAATAACTCCAGTTCGGGGGTGGTGCCGGTGATCAAAACCTCACTGACCAAAACCCTTGGTTCTTCCTGGGCTGGAGCGGGGGTAGTGGTGCTGGGGCCACTAGGGGGCGTAGGCGTAAAGCTGGGTAGGCTTTGGGTGGGGCCAGGAGTCCCTTCGGTGGTGGTGGGAGGGGCATCGGGGGTAAAGGAGGGGGTTGCCTGTGGCGCTTCTTCCGTTGTTTCGGTGGTTTCTTCCGTCGCCTCCATCTCCACCGCTTCAACTTCTTCTTCCACCACGGCTTGGGCCATTAGTGGTGATTGCGGCTCAACTTGACCGATCTGATTATCTGTCCTTGCTTCTGCGGTTAAATTTTCCTGTTCTGCCTGCTGGGCTACCGTCGGAGCAACCTGTCCAACGGTAGTGCTATGGGGTAATTTGTTAGCTTGGTCTAATTGAACGGAATCGATGGAGGGAAAATCATCAACTCCACCATCTAAATTTCCGGCATTGATCTCCATTGTCTGGCCCAGGCGATCGCCGTCAATTTGCTCAATTTCAGCAGGGATAACACTGATCTGGCCATCAAGAGCATTTACGGCGGAGGGGGCAGCTTCCTGGAGAGTTGAATAATTAAAAGCTTCGGACTCGGAAGTAGGGCCAGGAAAATTGAGGTCTGCAGAGGGGGGAACTAATAACTCGGTGTTTTGCCCCTCCTCTAGCATATTCAAGGGAGAAAATGGCTGAGTTGCCTGGGCTGGAGATGCCCCCAGAACAAGACCACTGGTTAACAAAAGAAGTCGATAGTAAGGAGAAAGAGTCACGCTTTTGTTCTGGTTTGACACGTCCTGACACCCAATTCAAGCCATCAATGTTGATAAAGATATAAACGAAGTATGGGAAAATTCCCAATAACAACGCCGCGACTGGCTAGGGTTTCGCCGCGATTGCTTGCCCATTATCGAGTCCAGTCGGTTTCCTGACAAGTGATTTGTGCAAGGTCTTAAACTGGTAGGTTGACCCAGACCCAGTGGAAAGGTTCCAATCAAGGCAAAGGGGAACAGGAACGGCCGATTCAAGTCTGAAGGCGCTCAATTTGGCTCAAAACCCGTTTTTCCACCGTTTGGTAGGCGGACTCAATTTGGCCCAAATCCCGCCGAAACCGGTCTTTATCTAGCACCCTAGCCTGGGGATCGCTCTGGGTGTTGTCCCACAAACGGCAGGTATCGGGGCTAATTTCATCGGCTAAAATGATCCTCCCCTGGCGATCGCCCCCGAATTCCAATTTGAAGTCCACCAGGGTAATGTCGCACTGGGCAAAAAAACGCCGCAGATGTTGGTTAATGTTGAGGGCTAAATCCCTGAGAGTCTGTAATCCCGCTTCATCGGTTACGCCCAACAGCAAGGCCCGTTCCCAGGTCAGCAGAGGATCCCCCAGGGCATCGTCTTTGAGATAAAACTCCACCAACGGAGTTGGCAACACTAAACCTTCTTTTAGACCTGTTTGCTTGCACAAACTACCGGCGGCAATGTTACGCACCACCACCTCTAGGGGAATAATCTGCACAGCTTTGACCAACATTTGGTCTTCCTGGGGGCAGTCAATGTAGTGGGTGGGAATTCCTAGGGTTTCTAGCCAGCGGAATAGGGCCGCTGAGATGGTGCAATTGATGGCTCCTTTGCCCTGGATTTGGCCCTTTTTTTGGGCATTGAACGCGGTGGCATCATCCTTAAAAATGGTCAGGAGGACGTCGGGATTCTCTGTGGGGTAGAGGATTTTTGCTTTGCCTTCGTACAGTTTTTCCATGGAAAAGTTACAAAAATGGACGGAGACCCCTAGGGGCCGCATCTGAACCGATTTTAGCTGAGATGGGTATTAATACTTGGTGCTGAAGCAGAAAAGATTATCATGGGGTTGTGGGCATGGCCCGTTCCATTGCCCTAGGGAGAAAGAGGCAGGATTTAAATGTTAAAGGCAGTGTTATTGGACTTCAATGGTGTGGTGATCAATGACGAAGCCATTCACCGGGCCCTCATTGACGATTTATTGCTGAGTGAAAATTTACGCCCCCTCACCCCGGCCGATTATCAACAGTTTTGTCTGGGCCGCAGTGACCGGGCTTGTTTGGTAGATTTGTTTGAACATCGTGGCCGGGGTTTGACGGAAGCCTATCTGCAAAAGCTAATTGACCGCAAGGCAGAAAATTACCATCAAAAATTGGTGGCCTTGGAAACCCTACCCATTTATGATGGACTGCCTGAGTTTTTGGCCCATCTACAACTACGGCGGTTGGCGATCGCCTTGGTGACGGGGGCCGTGAGAGCAGAGGTGGAATATATCCTAGACCGGGCAGGGCTGAAAACTTACTTTCCGGTTATTGTGGCCGGGGACGACATCACTGCCAGTAAACCCCAACCGGATGGTTATCAGTTGGCCATTAATAAGCTCAACCAATGGCGCCAAAGCCAAGCTGTGGCCAATAGTCTAACCAATGATACCACTCCCCTTTTGCCGGAAAATTGTTTGGCGATTGAGGACACCTTTGCGGGCATTGAAGCGGCCAAAAAAGCTGGTGTAGCCGTGGTGGGCATTGCCCACACCTATCCCTATCACTTCATGCAAAGGCAAGCTAACTGGGCGGTGGATCGCTTTGATCAACTAGACCTAGATCGTTTACAGGTAATTTTTTGCCGCCGTAAACAGCCAGCTTAAACTTTACTTAAAATCGCAAATAAGAGTTTTAGAATAAGTAAAAATAGGGCAATGGTAATTACCACGGCGATCGCCCCGGCAAGGGCCGCAACAATTACCGTAACTAGGACAGGGAAATCTAACTGGGCCGCCAATGCTAAGATCCATGGCCAGCGGCTCAGACCCGGTATGGCCAACAAAGCCAAAATGGTTAGGGTATTAAGGCTCAACATTTCCGTTACTTCTAACAGTCGTTTAAATTGAGCCAAAAGCATCAATGCCACCGCCATCCCCAAAATGCCCAAACTGATATTAGTTTGCGGAAAAATACTCAGAGCAATGATGCCCCAAAAAACGATGGCTGAACCAGTTAAAGCCCCCTGGAACAAAACTTTAACTACAGGCAAATTTTGCACTGCTTGGCTGATTTTACCCGGTGTTTTTGGCGCCACTGGCGTTGGGATAGAACTGGCTGAAGCTGGTTGAATTTGGGTCTTAGAACCCTGGGATACGTTTGCGACAGTTCCCGATTGACCTTTATTTCCTTTGCTCCCATCGAGGGCCGATAAAACTTCCTCCGCACTGCTGTAGCGGTCCTTAGGAGTGGGCAACAGCAGACGATCAATCACCTCCGCCAAGGACTGACTAACCTTTAAACCAGGCGATCGCCAATTCCATTGGTTATGGTAAGCGTCATATAAATCCTGGGCTGTTTTACCCGTCAATAAATAAAGACAGGTGACGGCTAGGGAATATAAATCCGTTGCGGGGTAGACCTGACTGCCGGTCATTTGTTCTGGCGGAGCAAAACCCATGGAGTAAATGCCGGTGGAACTTTCATTACCTGTCCCTACCCCCGCTGTTACCTGCTTAACGGCGCCAAAATCCAACAGGTATAATTTACCCTCTTGATCCCGCATTAAATTAGAGGGTTTAATGTCCCGATGAATAGCTCCGGTGCCATGGACAAAACTGAGAATATTGAGCATTTCCGTCAACACCCAACGCACTTCCGATTCTTGCATTGGGCCATGTTTTTCAATGGTCTTTTCTAAGTCCTGGCCATTAATAAATTCCTGTACCAAATAAAAAAATTGATCCTGTCTCCCCGTACGGGGATTGTCTACCAGGAGGGGAAAGTAGGCAAACAAATCGGGAATCTGACCATGGCGATTGCCCAACTTTTCCAACACCACCGCTTCCCTTTCAAACAGGGACAAAGCCAAATCCAATTGTTGCTGATTTAAATTGCCCGACGGCTGAAACTGTTTAACTACGCAAAAGGGCATGGTGGGGGTAAATCGGTCCAGGGCTAGATAGGCTGCTCCAAACCCTCCCTGGCCTAATAATTTAACCGGCAAATATCGGCCCGCCAAGATTAAAGGCATCCGACAACTGGTGCAAAACTTTTGTGGCGCCGTTTGCAGAGTGTTGCGGTTATCTAGGTCAGGAAAAGAATTTAAACGGGCACAACCGGGGCGGGTGCAGAGCAGATCCATTGGCTGGTGGCGGTTTGATAGGTTTAGGCACAGAACTCAGCCCCAGTTTATCTTGTTTTTTTACTTGCCCTACTGGGCCCCAATATCGTCCCCTAAAAAAATACGGAGGGAGACCTGGGTTGGTTCCCCTACTTTTGTGGTTTCCTGGACTCGGTTATCGGAAATTTGCCAGTTATCGCTCAGATAGGCTCTAATTTGCTCTGTTTGGGAAAAAAGACTGGCGGGATTGCTATCTGGGGGACGTTGGATGGCAAGCCGTAAATACAGAGAGGGATGGGATCGGAGAATTTGTCCCACATTGTCGAGCACTGCTTGGGTCTGGCTGGAAAGTTTCAGGGGAGCACTGGCGATCGCCGCAGTTTCATCCACAATGGTGAGGGGAATAAGCCCTTGGTCGATGGCGAGACGTTGGTATTCCACAATGGCATCATTGATCTGTAACGATCGCCGAATTTGATTGGTAAGAATAACCTGGGCATCTTCCTGTAGGTCCCGGTCACCAAGGTACACAACCACCAGCTTAAAAGCGGAATTATCGCTCCGGAGTACTACTTGGTAATCTGCTAATTGCAGAGCGTCAGGCAAGCTCACCAGGGCGAGGGAACGACTAATTTCCCCCATTAATTCCCCCCGTAGATTCGGTAGATAACTAACCTGGGTAATGACCGGAATGGATTCCGTATTGACCGCTTGACTAGTGGGAATTTGCACAAACCGCAAAGTAATGTCACTGGGGCTAAGGTCGAGGGCAGAGGCCAACTTGTCCACAAAGCGGTCTTCATCTTCCCGGCTGTAGAGCTTGTCGGTCACCACCTGGAGTTGCACTGTCACTTGGTTGTCATCCCGTTTCGCTTTCACCTGGTCAATGTAAGAACGAAATTCATCATCGCCCCCGTCAAAATTATCCTGCCAGACCTGTTTAATGGTGGAATTAAGTTGGTTTTCTTCCCGTTGGTGGGTCACTTGGCGTCGCACCTGTTCCAGGGATTTGGTCAAAGGAAAGGAAATCATCCCTAGGGTAACCAGGATCAAGAAAAAGCGACTGGGCAATCCCCCCACCCGCTGGAAGGTCGTATAGGCAGGGAAATTCCTCAGCCAAGCACTAACCGCGCGACTTTCTGGATTTTCCTGTTTCCATTCCCCAATGGCTTCCCGCACCGCCCGCACGTCGAAGTTGACAAAAAAGAACACGATCATGGCGGTGAAAATAATGGCCACTAGGTTGGTGATAAATAACAATCCTCCCCCCCTGGCCACGGTCAAGCCCTGGGAAGAACCCAAGCTGAAATAGGTGCCAATGCCATAGCCCACCACGCATAATGGCGGCATCAATGCTACGGCGATCGCCACCCCCGGTAAAGAAGCAGCCACCCCCTTGGCCTGTTTACAGGTGGCCACCGAGCCCACGGCCCCGGAAAATAGGGCCACAATTAGGTCTAACAGGGTAGGGTTAGTTCTAGCTAAAATTTCCGGAGTAATTTCCTTAAAAGGAACGATGACCACCAGAATGGTGGCGAAAACAATGGCTAAACTACAGCTCAGTAATAAATTGAGCGCCGCCCTCAACCACAGCACCACGTCCCCCGATGCCAACCCCATACCATTGGACAAAATTGGCCCCATCAAAGGGGAAATCAGCATTGCGCCAATGATTACCGCCGGACTATTGAGTACCAAACCCAGGGTGGCAATGCCCGCCGCAAATAAAACCTCAATCCAATAGCTTATGTCCCTGAGGCTAACGGACTCACATAACTGGGTGTAGATTTGCACCTTATGTCCATCGGTCAAATCCAAATTAGTCGTAAAGCCACGGCGCAGACGCAGTAACATCAGCAGGGAAAAACGGTGGCCGGAGGACTTGGACTTTGACATAGGCGGGGATGGGGTTAATCGTCTCCATTGTGCTTGACCAATACTATACTCTGGGGAGAGTTGGCTGAATTATTGCTATCCACCTTTTCGGGGTCGGGCTATCCCAGGTTATATTGCCTTACATTATCCCCATATCATTCATTATTTCCCATCGAGCGAGTTGTTTATGTTTGGCGTTCTGCTGTTCCTTGTTTTCTTCTGTGCCGTCAGTCTAGCCTTTTTTGCCAACCGTAAATGGTGGATTCGTGTTTCCACCCAATCTCCCCGCTGTATCTACTATTTTGGCCCCTTTACTTCCCAAGAAGAGGCGATCGCCCACCACCAAGGTTACCTCCAGGATTTGGAAATGGAGGGAGCCCAGGGCATCGAATATAAGATAGAACTCTCCCATAAACCGAAAAAATTAACCGTCGAAGATTAAGAAAACCACAAGCAATGGGGAGGCTGTTGGATAATTTCTCCCCAAAGTAAAAATCCCCTAGTTATTCTTTAACCAGGGGATCCGGCCTATGTTCTAGCTAGAATTCGGAGCAACGAGGCCCTGCTAAAAATTAGTCCCGACCGTTAAGGGCGATCAATAGACGCAGAATGAAAATGAACAGGTTGATATAGGTCAAATACATGGAGAGGGAAGCGGCCAAATACTGATCATCCCGATAGGTGCGGGGCAAAACAAAAAAGTCCACCACCGAAACCCCAGCAAACAGCAACACACCGAAGCCAGAAATAGCTACTTCCAAAAAGGTGGGGGTAATGACTCCAAAAAAGCTCAGCACTATTTGGAGAAGCATCACCACTACTAAGCCAATTAAGGCTAAGCTGACGGTTTTGCTCAGGGCAATGCCATCTTCTTCCGATAAGTTAGAACCAATACTACGGGCCACCACAAAGGTTACGCCACAGCCCAAGGCCGCCACACCAATGCCTTGGATACCTACCCCACTGGTTTGCAGGGCCAGGTAAATAATGCCACTCAGGGTATAACCAGATAGCAAACTATACAGGGTTAACAGGGGCAAAGCTGTTGCGTTATTGCCACTTTCCGCCACCCGCATGGCAACAAAAAAGAGAATAAAGTTGCCGATTAAAGCAGCCCAAAAAGTGGGCATAAATAGGCCGGGATTACCCTGAATAATGCTGAGACCACCGAAGGTTCCCGCCGCCGTCAGCACCAAACCTCCGCCAAGATAGGGGAGGGCATTTTTTATCACGTTTGGCCCGATCAGACTTTGGCCTTTTGCCTCCGCCATGATCTGACGAAAATTGCTGGTATTACTCATAAAAAGTAGATTTTTGATTAGGATAATCACAGGGGAGAAAAGTTTTTTCCCTTCTACCTAATATACTATCGACAACCATAGCCTTGCTTTAAGTGCTGGTAAGTCCCCCTGAGCGTTGATTATTTGGGCATTGTCTGGGCTATTTTCGCCCCTGGATCCCGCCGGCTGAGCTAAGCATGAACTGTGTATTGTTCTATATTTCAGACTTTCAGACCAGGAGGCCCTAACCCTATGAATTACCGTGTTGTTGTCCTGAGCGGTGTTATGACTGCCCTATTGGGAACTGTGTTTGGTTGGGGCATGGGACAGATTGCCCTACGTCAACGCCCCAGCCAGGTTCAAGTTACGATGAGCCAGCCCTATCGCATTTTCTACGGACGACGGTTAATCTGGTTCGGGGCGATCGCCGGTTTTGTACTGGGGGCGGGCCAAGCTTGTGTGTTAGCAGAAAGGAAAAGGGAAAAAGAGGAAATGGAAAAAGCAGAGGCCGAGGAAGACTACTCCTGAGTCTGTTAGCCACAATGAACCCCTAGCCAAAATTGGCCATTATCCCCCAAATTACCCTGGGCGCTGGATTTCTTCGGCCAGGCGATCGCCATGGCGACATTTGATACAAACTAGCTATCTTGGCAAAATTCGCCGAAATATTACGAAACGTAAAGTATAATAACAACCAATCTGTAAACCCCAAATGCCTTAGCGAGACAGTAACCCATGCGCGTTGTGATCGCCGGAGCCGGATTAGCCGGACTAGCCTGTGCCAAATACTTAGCCGATGCGGGATTTACCCCCATTGTGTTGGAACGTCGGGATGTATTGGGCGGGAAGATCGCCGCATGGAAGGATGAAGACGGGGATTGGTACGAAACTGGCCTGCATATTTTCTTTGGGGCTTATCCCAATATGTTGCAGTTGTTTAAGGAATTGGACATCGAAGATCGGCTGCAATGGAAAGAGCACAGCATGATCTTCAATCAACCAGAAAAACCTGGTACTTACTCCCGTTTTGATTTTCCTGACATTCCCGCTCCCATCAACGGTTTGGTGGCCATTCTCCGTAATAACGATATGTTGACCTGGCCGGAAAAGATTCGTTTTGGCCTAGGTTTATTGCCCGCCATTGTCCAGGGCCAAAGCTATGTGGAAGAGATGGATAAATACACTTGGTCGGAGTGGATGGCAAAGCAAAATATTCCGCCCCGCATCGAAAAAGAAGTGTTCATTGCCATGAGTAAGGCATTGAATTTTATTGACCCTGATGAAATTTCCGCCACCATTTTACTGACCGCATTAAACCGCTTTTTGCAGGAAAAAGATGGCTCCAAAATGGCTTTTCTTGACGGTGCACCGCCGGAACGTCTTTGCCAACCATTGGTAGATTACATCGCTGAGCGGGGTGGAGAGGTTCACCTAAATAAACCCCTCAAAGAAATTTTGTTAAATGAGGATGGTTCCGTACAAGGTTACCTAATCCGGGGTTTGGATGGGGCGGCCGATGAGGTAATTCAAGCTGATTTGTACGTGTCTGCCATGCCGGTGGATCCGCTAAAAACCATGGTGCCAGAACCTTGGCGGGAATACCCTGAGTTTAAGCAAATTCAAGGTTTAGAAGGAGTACCGGTAATTAATCTCCACCTTTGGTTTGATCGTAAGCTAACGGACATTGACCATCTGCTTTTTTCGCGATCGCCGTTGTTAAGCGTTTATGCCGACATGAGCAATACCTGCCGGGAATATAGTGACCCGGATAAATCCATGTTGGAATTGGTACTGGCTCCGGCCCAGGATTGGATCGGTAAATCCGACGAAGAAATTGTGGCGGCCACCATGGCAGAGATTGAAAAGCTGTTTCCCCAGCATTTTGCCGGTGATAACTCGGCTAAATTACTCAAATCCCATGTGGTTAAAACCCCCCGTTCCGTTTACAAAGCGACCCCTGGCCGCCAGGCTTGTCGCCCTGACCAACGCACTTCGGTGCCTAACTTTTACCTCGCTGGGGACTTCACCATGCAAAAATACTTGGGCAGCATGGAAGGGGCCGTACTTTCTGGCAAACAATGCGCCCAGGCGATCGCCGCTGATTTTACCCCCCAAGCCGTTCCCCTAGCCCCCGAAATAGTTACCGTGGGGTAAAGATCCCAGGCTCATTGGCAATCTTCCTGACAAATGGCAACCCTAATGCGACAATGCTAAATGGCTAACGGTCAAATTTCCCCCCAGCGTGCAGTTACCAAACCCCAATCCCGGTGGCTGACTTCCGAACCCCGTCCGTCCTTAATGTTACAACTGCCCAAACCGTCTCCATCTGCAAAGCCCTGTGCTTCTGTTGAGGAAGCCTACGAAATTTGTCGTCAAGTAACCGCCCAGTACGCAAAAACCTTTTATCTGGGAACTTTGTTGATGCCGACCGCCAAAAGAAGGGCGATTTGGGCCATTTACCTCTGGTGCCGCAGGACTGACGAACTAGTGGATGGACCCCAGGCGGCCACCACCACTCCGGAGACATTGGATCATTGGGAACGACGATTGGAGTCCATTTTTGCCGGTCAGCCCCAGGACGACGCCGATGTGGCCTTGGTGGATACCCTGGAAACTTTTCCCCTGGATATCCAGCCCTTCCGGGATATGATCGCCGGTCAGCGAATGGACCTTTACCGTTCCCGCTACCAGACCTTTGAAGAATTAGATTTATATTGTTATCGGGTGGCAGGCACCGTCGGTTTGATGTCCAGTGCCGTTTTGGGGGTAGATACAGGCAACGGCCAAACTCCCTGGCAACCGGATGCGGTCTACATTCCCCAGGAAGAGGCGATCGCCTTAGGCGTAGCGAACCAGCTGACCAACATTTTGCGGGACGTGGGGGAAGACGTGGAACGGGGCCGAATTTATCTACCCCTGGAAGATCTGGAAAAGTTTAATTATAGCGAACAGGATTTACTCAACGGGGTAAACGACGACCGTTGGCGTAGTCTAATGAAATTTGAAATTGACCGGGCCCGGCGTTATTTTGAAGATGCGGAACGGGGTATCCGGGCTTTAAATCGAGATGCCCGTTGGCCCGTATGGACAGCATTAATGTTGTATAAAGGCATTCTGGATGTTATCGAAGCCAACGATTACAATGTGTTTGATCGCCGGGCCTATGTGCCTACCCCCAAGAAGCTATTATATTTGCCAGTGGCTTGGTTGCGAGCCCAGGTGCTTTAATGATTTTTCCAACTACTGATCGATGGTTGATCTGATCCTGACTTACCGCTGAAAAAAAGCCCCCAACCGTTCCAGGCTAAGGACTCACTTTATGAAGGGTTCAAACTACTAGTGTAGCGAACAAAGGCGATCGCCCCGGCGTTTCCCCCAGGAGAGGAGAATTACAGGGTTTGTTCAAAACTGGGATATTTGCCCCAACTGCCAAAGGATTGAGAGCAGTGCCCCCAAAACTAAAATTATGGAACTAAGGGAACCAAGGGCAAAACCAACCATTCTTTTTTCCGCCGCCCGGTAATAGCCCCAGGCATAGAGGATGCGCCCCAATATCCAAAGCCCCCCTAAAATGCTGGCAATAATCGGATCTCGGTAAATGGCAAACAACCATAATCCGGGCAAGAACAAGGCCAACTGCTCTAGGGTATTATATTGCACCCTCAATACCCGCTCAAAATCTTCATTGCCGGTGGTGGCTGGTGGCATTACCCCATATTTAGCCCGAGCCCGCCCCACATTAATGACCAGCACTAGGTAAAGCACCGCTGTCAAAGCAGTGATCAAGGCTGGCCAGAGTAAATCTGTTTTTGTCATTGGTCACGCCTAGAAAATATCTAGAAAATGTATAGTTTCAGACTAGCCCAAAAAGCCCCACTGCCCCCAAACCATTAACATTGACCCAATATTGGTCGGACTAATCGCTATACTAACGGTCAGGAAACCAACCAACTTTTTTTTGCTCTCCCCATCAAGCTCTTTACTTTCATCCCATGCAGTTAAGTCCCCAAGAAAAAGATAAATTATTGATTTTTACCGCCAGCCTGGTGGCGGAACGTCGCAAAGCCCGGGGCTTGAAATTGAATTATCCTGAAGCTGTGGCCTATATTTCTGCCGCTATTCTTGAAGGAGCTAGGGATGGACGCACCGTGGCGGATTTGATGGACTACGGCGCCACCCTCTTAAACCGGGATGACGTGATGGAAGGAATACCGGAAATGTTGCCCGAAGTGCAGGTGGAAGCAACTTTTCCCGATGGCACCAAATTGGTAACGGTCCACAATCCCATTCGCTAACTATGCCGATGGCGACCACTAACCCCGTCCAGCTATTTTTTGACCCTTGACCGTGGTTTAAGAGAAGACGGAAAAAATTAATTGCTTAGGGTTGACAGCGATCAATCTTTATCGCTATATTTAAAAACGTCTGAAATAACGTCTCGTTACCAAGACCGCCTAGCCCCCATCGTCTAGAGGCCTAGGACACCTCCCTTTCACGGAGGCGACAGGGATTCGAATTCCCTTGGGGGTATTAAAAAAAAAGAAAAAGCAAAAGGAAGTTCTTCGGATCTTCTTTTTTGTTGCTGCCATGAATTATTCAACAATGTCCCAGAGAAGTTTTAGAACATGCCATAAATGCCCACATATTTATCCATCCAATTAAGGGCAAGTCTTATCGTCCAGGTAAAAGATACCATAAAGTTCAAACTGTATGGCAGTATGGGGGGCGTAGCTCTTGTTGTCTGAGTCCTTGTTTGGCTAATGTTAATCCTGCGTCGCCTAATTCTGGTGGTCTCCCTTAGTTTTGCCACGATCGCCGTTGATTTGACCACAGGCCAATGGACTGAACCAGTGCAGGGCCAGGACATAGTCAGTTCGCAAACATTAAAAGTAGGAGTAGTGGGTAATCCTCCATTTGTGGTTTATGGTGAGAATGATATAGATGCTACTGGCATTAGTCTGGATGTCTGGCAGGCCATAGCCCAATCCCAGCAATGGGACTCGCAATACTTACGTCAGAAATCAATTTCCGAAGGCATTAAAGCAGTAGCAGAAGGAGAATTGGATATTTTGATCGGCCCCATCAGCATCACCCCGGAACGGGCCGCCATAAAGGGTATTATTTTCTCCCAACCCTATTTTAGTAGTGGGATTGGCCTTTTAATTCCCGGGAAACCGGCCAGCTTGTGGGAAAGGTTAGCTCCTTTTTTCGGCCTGGCGGCCCTATCTTCGGCAGGTATTCTCATTCTCCTATTGTTTTTGGTGGGCAACTTAATTTGGCTAGCGGAGCATCGTGCCAATCCAGAACAGTTTCCCCCCCACTACCCAGATGGGTTACACAATGGTATGTGGTTTGCCCTTGTAACTCTGACAACGGTGGGCTATGGCGATCAATCGCCGAAAACAAAATTGGGACAACTGGTAGCAGGCGTCTGGATGGTGGTGGCATTGCTGAGCTTTTCTTCCATTACGGCGGGTTTGGCCTCAGCTTTTACCACCGCTCTTTCCGAAGCCAATGCAACCCCTGCGTTTAGAAGTGTGGGTGACTTAAAAAATAAAGATGTGGCAGTGGTGCAGGATACCACAGCAGTAGATTGGGCCAAATTTTATCGAGCCGAAATCACCGAGGTCAGCAGCTTAAAGGGGGCAGTAACCCTACTAGAACGAAAGCAAGTTGATGCAGTGATGTTTGATCGACCAGCATTAATTTACTATACTAGACGAAATCCCCATATTAACTTGGAAGTAACGGAGATTCGTGTTTCTCTAGAACCCTATGGTTTTGTGCTCAGGGAAAATAGCCCCATGCAAAGAGTTATCAATGTACAAATACTAGATCTACTCTACGGTAGGGTAATTACTCGATTTACGGAACGCTGGCTGGGGGCGGAGGTGGAGGAAAATCAAGACCTAGTTCAATAACACCCCCATCTTTAAGGAAAGAGAATTTTTGAACCAAAATTTCCCCTGACTGGGATTCCTTACGAAGTCCTAAGCAACGGTGATTCCATTCCTAACCGTTACTTTCCCATTCCCTGTAAATAGTTAAGATAAATTAAGGATTTTTGACTTAAAACACTAAATTTTGAGACTCTTCGCCCAGTTCCTGCAAGGATTTTACCCATATCAAGTCTATCAAAAGGCCGTCCTTGAGGGCGAGGTTTGTATCCCATTTTCCTTGGCTAACTTTCTCTTTCTGGACAAAGCAAACGTTGGGGTAAAATAGCCACGGTTAACAGATCCACCAACTCTAACAACAATAGGTCTGCCATGGTTTATACTCCTGCTCCGATTAAATTTGGTACTGATGGTTGGCGGGGGGTAATCGCGGCAGAATTTACCTTTGAGCGAGTAGCTAGGGTGGCATCGGTGGCGGCCCAGGTTTTGGCGGAAGAATTTGGTGGAAATGCTCTCCCACATCGCCTCATTGTCGGCTATGACCGCCGGTTTATGGCGGAACAATTTGCCCAGTTAGTTGCCCAGACCGTGAAGGAATTGGGCTTTGAGGTGTGGCTGAGTGAAAGCTATGCCCCCACCCCTGCATTCAGTTGGGCGGCCCACCAGGAAAAGGCCATCGGTGCTTTGGTATTGACCGCCAGCCATAATCCTGCCAATTATTTAGGTTTAAAAGTTAAGGGAGCCTTTGGTGGTTCCGTCGGTGCAGAAATTACCGAGAAGATAGAAGCTCAATTAGAAAATGCCCTACCCCAGCCCCAAGAAGGGGGAAGTTTGCATTATTTTGATCCCTGGCCTAGCTATTGCCAAGGCTTGCAAGCAAAGGTGGATGTGTCCCCCATTCGGCAGGCAATTCACCAAGGAAAATTGCGGGTATTTGCCGATGTGATGCACGGGGCGGCGGCCACTGGCCTAGAGAGATTGCTGGGTTGTCCCATTGATGAAATTAACGGCGATCGGGATCCCCTATTTGGTGGTGGCTCCCCAGAACCCCTACCCAAGTATGTGCCTAAATTATTGGCAGCCCTGAAAATAGCTGCCCAGGATGGAGCGTCGGGGCTACGGGTGGGTTTAATTTTTGACGGAGACGCCGACCGCATTGCCGCAGTGGATGGCCAGGGCAATTTCCTCAGTTCCCAAGGACTCATTCCCATTTTGATTTACCACCTAGCCACACAAAAGGGACTACAGGGGGAAATTGTTAAAACCGTTAGCGGCTCTGACCTAATTCCCAAGCTGGCGGAACTGTACGGCATTCCCCTAACTGAAACGGCGATCGGCTATAAATACATTGCTGACAGAATGTTGACTAGTCCGGTTTTAATTGGTGGGGAGGAATCCGGCGGCATCGGTTATGGGGGGCATATCCCTGAACGGGACGCATTATTATCCGCTCTGTACGTGTTGGAAACGGTGGTGCAGTGTCAGCAGGATATTAGTGAACAGTACCAACGCCTCCAGCAAAAGGTTGGTTTTGTCAGTGAATATGACCGCATCGATTTACCTTTATCTAGCATGGATGTTCGCACTGCTTTGGTGCAAACCCTCAATAACAATCCCCTGACGGCGATCGCCGGGGAAGAAGTGACGGATTTAATTACCACCGATGGCTACAAATTCCGTATGGCTGGGGGCGGTTGGTTATTAATTCGTTTTAGTGGGACGGAACCTTTACTGAGGCTTTATTGCGAGGCTCCCACCAGTTCCCGGGTGCAGACGGTGCTCCACTGGGCAAAGGATTGGGCAAATGGGGTAGCATCTGCCATGCCTGGGTCAACATCTCACTGAGCAGATCCCTCTGCACATAATCCAATAGGCCGTCTTCCGCAAGGATTTCTCTGACCACATCGTCCAAGGACCGGTCATTGGCCCGGGCCCAGTTAATTACCCCGGCGATCGCCACTGCCACCAATTCCTCATTAGCGGGCAAACGACGTAGGGCATCTAATTCGGCATAGGTTTTGGGAATGGCGTAGTGCATAGGGTTGGAAGCTTAGCACAATTTTCCCCGTTAAGCAACAGTTAACCAATGGTGATGGTGTGGGGCCATCCATGGTTCTTTACTTTGGCCTTTAACTAGACTACCGGCATTCAGGTTACTAGTACATTGAAGCTAAATGTTATGATCTGTTTAACGTCCCTCCCTATTCCACTTTTTCGGCAATGGATTCCGTTTCCTCCCGGCCCACTAACGGCATTTCTGCTCCAGAATCCAGTCCAATGCAGTGCCCGGGCCCAAATGCTACCAGTACTCGCAAGGACATTGGTTGTTCCCCAGCCCTAGACACCATTTCTTCGCGCATCCCCTCCGCCAATACAGCCCAGATTATCAAACTCCAACACCATTTGGAGTGCCACCGGGGGCAAAGATTTATCTTAGTAATTCAAGATTTCCCTGACCCCGATGCCCTCTCCAGCGCCTGGGCTTTTCAGTTGATTGCAGCTCAGTACGAAATCCAGTGTGACATTGTCTATGCCGGTACCCTTTCCCACCAAGAGAATATTGCCTTGGTGAAGTTGACCGGCCTCCCTGCCAAACGTTGGGGGCCACAAATGCTCAAGGATATTGACCTCTCGGACTACGAAGGCTGTGTGCTAGTGGACAGTCAAGGCACCAACAGTCAGCTAATGCCTTTAGTACAAGAAGCCAGGATCCCCATTGTGGTAATCATCGATCACCACAGTCAACAGGACGATTTTGAAGTGGAAAATGCTTTTGTGGATATTCGCACTGGTAGTCGTTCCACTGCCACTATTTTGACGGAATATCTGCAGGGAGGCATGTTGGATTTCAATAACAGTAATCCCACCCACGTTAAATGCGCCACTGCTCTGATGCACGGTTTACGCTCCGACACCATCAATTTACTCCAGGCCCAGGAAGCGGAATTTATGGCAGCGGCCTACCTTAGTCGTATTTACGATGCCCAGTTGTTAAATGCGGTGTTGCAGTCGGCTCGTTCTAAACGGGTAATGGAGGTGATTGAGCGCTCTTTACAAAACCGTGTGGTACAAAATAATTTTTCTTTGGCCGGGGTAGGCTATCTCCGCTACGAAGAACGAGACGCTATTCCCCAGGCGGCGGATTTTTTGGCCACGGAAGAAAACGTACATACCGCTTTGGTTTACGGTATTGTCCACGACCGCGCTAATGACATCGAGTTGGTCATTGGTTCTCTCCGTACTAATAAATTAACCTTGGACCCCGACGAGTTTTTAAAGGAAAGTTTGGGCATGGATAATGCGGGGCGCTACTACGGTGGCGGTCGGGATATGGCAGGGGGTTTTGAAATTCCTGTGGGTTTCCTAACGGGATGCAATGACCAAGCGGAATATACCAAGCTGAAATGGGAAGTATTTGATCGCCAATTAAAGCAAAAGTTTTTCCGGCTCATTAACCCTGACCATCGAGTGGTTCATTCCTAGTTAGCTTTTGCCCGCCAGGGCTAAAAACTCCAATAATGCCAGGGGAGCCACAGGATTACCATCTTCATTCAAAGGTGGACTATAACAGGCAAAAATGGTCGGTGACTGGGCCGGCAAGCAAGCCAAAATCAAACCACTTACCCCGGATTTGCAGATGAAACCAGTACGTTGAAAAAATAATTCTGACATTTCATAAAGTCCTGCTTTGGCCATGGTGGCTTTGACCCTGGCAGTGGTGTCCGGCTGTAAGGGCAGTCGGGGACACTGTAGGGCGAGGCCCAGCTTGAACAAATCCTTGAGGCAACCACTCAAACAACAAAGTTGATTATAGGTGTCCAAGGCTAGGGCAGCATCTTCCACGTAGCCTTTTTCTGTCAGCAGATGGGCGATGGCCAGATTGCGGGGATTGGGGAGGGAATGGATAGAGGCTAATAGTTCTTGGTCAAGCCAAAGTTGACATTGGGCAGTGTGGTTTAACCAAGTAAGGAAATTTTCACACCGTTGGTCTGCCGTTGCCCCTGGAATCTGACCTGCTAGGCAGATGGCCCCACTGTTAACCATGGTATTGCGGGGATAACCCCCATCCTGCTCCAATTGCTCCACGGAATTAAATGGTAAATGGGAAGGGCGATCGCCAACTTTTTGCTGGGCCCACTGCCAACCCCGGTGATGGAGTATGTAAAGCCAGAGGAAAGGTTTGACCACACTCATCAAACTGAATGTTAAATCAGTATTCCCCGCCTCGTAAATAATACCGTTCTGATCACCAATATCTAGGGCAAAATTAGCCGCATTGACCAAGCTCAACTGGGGAATGTATTGGGGCAACTTACCTTTGAGGGCCTGGCGCCGGGCCGCTGCCACCCATCCTTGCCACTGGGTTTTCGTAATGGTTCTGTAATTGGCGATCGCCATGGTGTTGGGTATAGATTGATGGTGTACGACTTTGGGATCTGAGTTTAAGCCAATCCCCATTGTTTCCATCCTTTGTACCAGTGTTTTGTCCCCATGACCGTTCCCCCCTTTGATTTCAGTCACTATTTCACCTACCAAGAGATAGACCAATTTTTGCAACAACTACAGAGTGACTACAACTCCCTGCTAACGGTGCAGACCATTGGCCAAAGCTACGAAGGCCGGGACATTTGGGTGGCGATCGCCACAAATCAAGCTACGGGGGATTATCGCCATAAACCCGGTTATTGGATCGATGCCAACACCCACGCCGGGGAAGTGACGGGATCAGCGGTGGCCCTTTATTGTCTATACCAACTGATGACCAGGTATGGGGATGATGCCCAAATTACCCATTTGCTGGATCATCACACCATCTATGTTCTGCCCCGATTAGCCATGGACGGAGCGGAGAAGTATTTGACCACCCCCTACCTGTTGCGCTCCAGTGTGCGGCCCTATCCCTACCCCGAAGAACGGGATGGTTTATACGCAGAAGATGTGAACGGTGACGGTTTAATTTTGCAGATGCGTCTTCCCGATCCCTGTGGTGCCTGGAAAATTTCTGACCAAGATCCCAGGGTCATGGTCGGGCGATCGCCCGAGGAATTTGGCGGTGAATACTATACTTTGTTACCGGAAGGCCTGATCCGGAACCATGACGGCTACGAATTTGACTTAGCCCCCAGCCAGGAAGGATTGGACTTTAATCGCAACTATCCCCACCAATGGGCCCCGGAAGGACAACAGCAAGGAGCCGGGGATTTTCCCTTTTCCGAGCCGGAAACCAGAGCTGAAGCGGAATTTTGGCAACAGCACCGCAACATCAACGGTTTTATCAGCTACCACACCTACTCAGCGGTAATTTTGCGCCCCTACGCTTCCCAAGCAGACGAAAATTTACCCGTAGAAGACCTAGAGGTGTACAAAATTCTCGGGGAAAAAGGCAAAGCATTAACTGGGTACAATTGCATTTCCGCCTACCACGATTTCCGTTACCATCCCAAGGAAGTAATCTACGGTGTGATGGATGACTATGCCTATGACCATTACGGCTGGTTCGGCTTCACTGTCGAACTTTGGGACGCCCCCACCGCCGCTGGCATTCAAAAAGAAGACTTAATCGAATGGTTCCGTTGGCATCCCCCGGAGGACGACTATAAACTGATGCAATGGAATGACCAAGCATTGAATGGAGAAGGCTTTATTAATTGGCAGCCCTTTAATCATCCCCAACTGGGGGAAGTGGAAATTGGCGGTTGGAGTTTTAAAACCATGTGGCAGAACGCCCCCGCCCAGTTTTTACCGGAACTATGTGAGCAACAGTTTCGCTTTGCTTTGACCCATGCCCTGATGTCTCCCCGCCTAGTGGTCTCCAAAACGGAAATTATTCCCCAGGGGGCAGGAATTTATCAAATTACAGTGCAATGGGAAAATCAAGGTTTTCTCCCCACCTACACCAGCCAAAAAACATTAGAAAGGAAAGCAGTGCGCCCTATTAAAATTAGCTTAGAAAAACCAGACGATATAATGTTAATTACCGGGAAACTTCAACAGGAATTACCGCACCTAGAGGGAAGATCCAATAAAGCTAAATCTTCCTTGGCCAATGGAATTGATTACCGCCGCCATTTAACTTGGATAATTAAAGGACAACCCGGACAAAAATTGACTATCACTGCCCAAGCTGAGCGGGCAGGCACAGTACAAGCTGAGTTATTTTTACCCTAGGATGCTGACAATGGCAAAATCTTTTTCAAGTAACCCAACAAATCAAAAAAATAAGGAATGGGTATGACTGTAATTTTGGTATTGATAGCATTGGTAATCATATTTTTACTGGTAATTTTATTCCAGGGAGGATCACCGAAAAATAGTGAAGATTTTATTGACATTGAGCAAAAAACTTCCCAACTATCAGCCGGAGAGAAGAAACAAATTATGATATTAATTGGGCAAGGCAGAAAGATTGAGGCGATAAAAATCTGTCGCTCCCTAACTGGTTACGGGTTAAAAGAAGCTAAACAAATAGTAGAAAAACTGGAGAAGGAAATGTGAACGCACTCTTTTCTATCCCAGGTATAGCAAAAAGTGGGCTGTTTAGGACATTTTCAATTTTAAAACCCTTATTTGGAAAGGGTCTCAGTGATTATTCATCCTAACCGTCCTAATCTTTGCTATAACGGCCAACACCTAGGTTGACTTCGGGTGACAGTGGAGTTATTTATACACAAAAAGTGATTGAAGAGCAGGCAATCAAATCAAATTTTTTACTGGATAACATCAAATAACACTTGGCTCATATATCGTTCTGCCCAGGCGTCCCCAAATGCTTTTTCCAGCACCCGGCGGGTTTTGTCATTTTTTTGCTGTTGTTGACAGTAATGGATTTGCCCCTGACGATGTTCCAGTGCTTGAATTTCATTCAAAGGCTCGGCGGCAATCGCCTGATGGCAGTGAATTTGGAGGAAATCAGCCACTAGTTGTACAAACTGCTCTTCTTCAGTGGCATTGCCAGGGCGAATGAATAAACAATAATCGGAAAATATTTCCCCCCAGGGAGGCAGTTCCCGTTGTTGCTCAAATTCCGGTTTGTCTAACTGAGCCAACGCTTTTTGGTACCCTGCCGGTAATTGGCGATCGCCTTGGGTGGGGGAAAGATCCGCAATGGCCGCACTAACTCCGGCGGGCCCTGCCACAATGTCACAGCCAAACAAGGGTAAACCGTATAAAGGCTCGGGAAACATTACACAGTGGAGAATATCCAACCCCTTGCCCACCTTGGCCAGCTCCAGATGCATTTTGCGGAACTGGGACGTTTGATAACAGCGATTTTCAATCACCAATTTTTCGCCTTCCAATCGGCCTTCCACGTAGCCCAAATCCTCCGGCAATTGATAGGGTTTGAGGGGCAAAGTCTGCCAACTAGTGGAGATGGCCAGGGCCAACTGTTGAATCATCGGGTTCAACGTCGCCATGAGGTAGGAATTAGTCAAATCTAAATCGGTGACGGCCATAAAAAAACTCAAATTTAGGGCAAATTAATCGAACAATAGAATAATAGAGAGAATAAGTGAACTAAATGTAAACCTTTTAATATTCTGGGCAAATGCCACAGTCTATGCAGGAGTGCTACTTCCCTCCTCTATGGAAAGTTCCAAGCAATAGCCCGCCCCATAGACCGTTTTGATAAAGCGAGGCCGGCGGGGATTTGGTTCCAACTTAGTGCGGAGATGGCGAATATGTACCCGAATGGTCTCAATATCATCATCCGGTTCATAGCCCCACACTTCTCGCAAAATATCACTGGGGGAAACCGTCTGCCCATGGCGTTGCAGTAGGCAATGGAGCAATTCAAACTCCAAATGGGTCAACTTAATACTTTTGCCAAACCAAATGGCCTCAAATCTTTCCGGTACTAAGGTCAGGGGCCCTTGGTTGAGAATTTCCGAATGTTTAGCGGCCTGGGGAATGCGATCGGTGCGCCGCAAAAGGGCTCTCACCCTAGCGAGCATTTCTTCCACGTCAAAGGGCTTAGTCAGATAATCATCGGCCCCAGAGTCAAAGCCTTGGATCTTATCCTGGATCTGTCCCAACGCCGTTAGCATTAACACTGGAATATCGGCAGTGCGGTCATCCCGCCGCAAACGTTGACAGACGGTAAATCCATCCACTTTGGGTAACATCAAATCCAACATGATCAAATCCGGTTGCAGCTGCACCGCCAACGCCTGACCCTTAATGCCATCCATCGCCTGCTGGACATCGTAGCCCGCCATTTCTAGATTAATGGAGACTAAATCTGAGATTGCGGGGTCGTCATCGATGATCAGTATTCGGGGCATGCGCTGGAACGAAGGGAAGACAAAATAATTCTAAGGCGCAAACCATTATAGGAGCTTTTAAAGCCCAAAGGCTCGAAATTATTGGCTTTTTATCCCCAACCATGGAGCGCATTAGTTCCTTTTGACTAGTTTTAATGCTCTATTGATGTGGACAAAATTGACCGTTTGGGCTTAAAGTTGCAAATCCACAGACACCCGATTAGAAAATTGGGAGAGTTTCACCACCAAAGCCTCGGCGGAGATGGGATTAAGACCCAAATTTTTACTCCATGTTAATCATCAGAAAAATGGGTTTGAAACCCCCGGCTTTAGCAAGGCTTTACATTAAAATGGGAGTGCCGAAAACGAAAACCAAGTAGTCGGCACAGCACCTTGAAAACTAGGCTTAGGGGGGTCTTGCTAGGAATGCTTGGCAAGGTAAAAAGTCTAAGCACTAAGTACGAAAAGCATTTTACTTAAACCGTACCGATGGGCTATCGGGATCGGACTTCTGAAATGGAGTGAAAGTCTGTGGACTCTGTGTAAAACAGTACATATCTTTTTAGCTGTGGTATGCGACAGTGAATGAAACAGAAAATTGAATCGTGAGGCTCAGTGATCCTTCGCCTTTAGGCCAAGGAGGATGTCAATTCTATTCCTGGGGCATTGGGGCAACGGGGATAGCTGTTCCCTCCGCAGGAATAACTTGAATTAGGTTATCTTCCGCCGGATTCTTGCTGGCGGGGGGAGCAATGGGATCGGCACCGGGTAAGGCTTTTTTCGGGGCTGGATTGTTGATAATAGCTGTGTCGACGGCTTTTTGTTCAATGGGAGCCCCCAGGGGACTATGGAGTGGGGGTGTGGAGTTTTCTACCGGGGCACTCTGTTCTGAGCTAGTGGTGGTTTCGATGGGAAGAATATTTTCTTCAATTTGTTGGCTAGCTTCGGTTTCCACTACTTTGGCTGTTTCGGGGCTGGGAACACCAATTTTGTCTGATTTATCCCTTGCCGAAGCATTGGGAAGCAAACTGGAATTAACCAGTCGGGCAGCATTATCCTGGGGAGTGGCATTTTCCGGTTGGGCGATCGCCGGAGGACATTCGGTACTGCTGAGCCCCACCCGACAACGCAATTCTTCCCTAGCCAGGGAGACAAAAATGCCAGTGCCCGAAAGGAGTAAAGCGAAAACAGTTAAAACGTTTCTCATGACTACTAACTAAACTTGAATCGGTGTTGTCGTCCGGGCCACTGATCTGAATGATCCCGGGCCATTGCTTTAACTAAAGTGAATCCATGGCTATCGATCCTAGCCGATGGCAACGGAAAGTTTCAGCGTCCAGGGCCATTTTGGCGATCGCCTGTGGTATCCAGTGGACTGAATCGAATCAATTCCAGAATGAGCTAATCGAACCAACCAATGTCCTCATCACTCAAACGGGTCGGGGGCTGTTGGGGAGCCACGTAACGGGGAGGCATGGCCCTGGGGAGGGTGGTGATGGCCCTACTGGATGTTGTGGTTAAATCCCCCTCTAGATCCTGGATTTTGCCGTAAAGCTTGCCCACTAAATTTTTTTCCTCTGTCAACTCGGTTTGCAACTTCTCCACCAATTGCACTTTGTCCCGGAGTTTTTTCACCCGGGCCTGCTCTTGCTTCAAACTCTGCTCTAACTCTTTAACCCTTTCCTGCGTTGTTTTTTCCTGCTGCTGGCGATCGTTCCACTGTTGCAATTGCTGTTTTAGTTTTTGCCCCTGGTTTTTTTCCTCTGCCAAGGCCGTTTTGAGGCTATCCAGTTGAGCTTGGAGTCGGGCTAAATCGGCGCTGGAAGTTGGTTCCTCTGGGGTAGGCGGAGAAGGAGCAGAAACCTCCGCTTCGACTTCCGGTTGGGACTGGGCTTGAACTTCTTGCTTGAGCAAATCCGATAAACTTTTTCTGGCCATGGCAAGGGAAGTAATATGAAAGGGGATTTAAATTAGGCTCTGGGGAAAAATGGGCAAAGCAGAATAAATTTGGGTAAAAGCAGCGAAAATCCTAGAGTAATTCCCGCAAAAGTTCGTCCGCCACCCGACGATAATCTGATTGGGCTTCCTTAGCGTGTTTACCTTTCCACTGGGTAATGGCCACCCCATCCAATACTGATCGTTCATGGGCCTTATAGCTACGCACAAAGGCGTGGTAAGCGGGAATACCCAATTGCAAAAGGGTGTTTTGGGCTTCTAGGGTTTCATTAAGGCTACGGGAGTCCACTTTAGTCAACAGCACCCGATGGGCCACCTGTAGGGGATTGACGGCAGTCTTGACTGTGTCGATCAACGCAGTTAAATCCATGGGGGCCGGAGGAGTGGGCAGGACTAAATAATCCGCTAAACGAATAACCGTTTTTAAGGCCTCGGAACGGAGAGCCGGGGGAGTATCCACCACAATGATTTGATAGTTATTCGCCTGGGGTAAATCCATCAATACCCGGGGATTATTTTCCCGGCTGAGCTGGAAACCCATTTTTTCTTCACTGCGCTCCACCCACCAACTGGCAGAGCCTTGGGGATCTGCGTCCACTAAAAGTACTGAGAGCTTTTCCGCCAGAATCGCGGCCAGGTTAACTGCGGTTGTGGTTTTGCCAACGCCGCCCTTGCCGTTAACTACTGCCAAAATCTTTGGTGTTGACACCGGTTTTCCCTGCCTTGCCCTATTGCCATTGCCCCCCAACATACCATAATTGTTCCTTGGATTTAGGGAATTATACTGGGGGCAAGAGTTCATTTTTGCCCATATCCTGGGGACTTAGCTGGTATACGAAATTCGTTGGTTGTTGATCGTACTGATGGCATCTCACCCTATTCCCCTCGAACAATCGCTCATGGAGCTGGTTTGTCATCCCCCAGCCCACGAATCGGTGCCCCCACTATTGGCGGAAAGGTTGGGACAAGCCTTAGGGGCGGCAGGGGTTGTCTGGGTGGTTGGCCAAGGACAGCCTTGGTTTTGGTGTCCAGAGAAAAGCCATGGCCGTTGGCCAGGTGGGGATTTTTGGCAGGGTTGCCACTCCCAAACCCTAGAGGCGATCGCCAATGGACGGGCACTGATTTTAGCGGGGGAGGATTGGCCGGAGCTACAGGAATTTTTTCATCTACATTCTCCTAGGATAGAAGCCATTAAAACTTCTTTTCAAAGGAAAGAAAATGGTTGGGTGATAATGGTTGGTGACCCCCAGACTATGGGCAACTCTGCAAGAAAAAATCAGTCATTTCCTCTACAAAGCCTACAAGATAGTTTGGGGGTTATTAATCAACTGCTATTGGAAACTGATCTGCCCAAGGATGAATTGTTGGAAAATTTCCCCATGGCAGGCATCTACGATCCAGGGGTAATTTGCGCCCCCTATATGTCCCGTAGTTTTTTTGAAAAGAGCCCCATTTTAAGAATTTGGTATGAAGCTAGTCGGCAACAGCTAGAGCAACAAAAACAATGGAATGAAAACTTAATTAACAACATTGTTACCACTATGAGTGACCAAACTCGTAACCCTTTAGCGAATATTCGCATGGTGGTGGCAACCTTACGTACCAGTACTCCCACCCCGGAAAAATTAGCGCAAAGATTGGCTATTCTTGAGCAAGAATGGCATAAATTGAACGAAATTAATGGCAAGATTTTACAGTTACGTCAACTTAAGCAAGAACAAAATTCGTTACAATTGCAGGATTTTGACGCCATTCCCTTACTCAAAAAAGCTATCCATCAGCACCAATGGGAGAAAAAGAACCAAGGGATAGCCATGGAATTCCATTGCCCAGGGGAAATTTATTTAGTTAAAGCAGATTCTGTTTCCCTGGGGCAAATTTTCCAAGAATTGTTAATCAACGCTCAAAAATTTGCTCCGGCTAGTAGTGTTGTTACTATTACCATAGACAATTATGACCAGACTCTAATCCAAGGAACAAGAATGGTCAAATTTACCTTTAGTAACCAGACTAACGCCATGGATAATAAGAATTTGGAATATTTGTTTGATCCGTTTTATCGGGAGCAATGGGTAATTGATTCGGCGATCGCCGGCATAGGGCTAGGCTTGACCATTGTCCGCACTTTAATCGAACAGCTCAATGGTAAGATTAGCGTTGTTGGGGAGCCCTCCAGCCAGCCAGGCCAAAGCGTGATAACTTTTACCCTAATGATTCCCGGGTCTGGGGCGACTGAATAATTTTTCCTCCATTGATGATGCTCATTTCGCAACCGGTGGCGGATCGGTACCTGAGTTGGTCAGGCTTGTCCCGTCGGCCCTGGCGCAGACAACTAGCGGTCACTAGGGTTTTTCTATCTTTTCTCTTTTTTTTATTCTGGGATCGGCTCACTGCCCCCAATTCTAGCCGACGTCGTTATCACCGAGCCCAATGGTTGGTGCAGCAGTTACTTTACCTGGGCCCCACTTTTATCAAAATTGGCCAGTCCCTCTCCACCAGAGCCGACATTATTCCCGCTGAGTATATCCAAGCCTTTGCCCAACTCCAAGACCGGGTGCCCCCCTTCGATTCCCACCAGGCGATCGCCGTCATTGAACAGGAATTGCATGGGGCGATCGAAGACCTTTTTCAACAATTTGAAATCACCCCCCTAGCTTCAGCCAGTTTAGGGCAAGTACATCGGGCCGTACTACCCACTGGGGAAACGGTGGTAGTGAAAGTACAAAGGCCTGGGTTGGACAGTTTACTAAACCTCGATTTTGAGCTTTTACATCAAACTTTAAGACTGGCCAGGCGGTGGTTGCCGGGGTTTCATAGCCTAGCTCAAAAATATGAAGTTGAGGCCATTTACCAGGAATTTTTTTCCCTACTCTTTTTAGAAATTGATTATATTCACGAAGGCAAAAACGCGGAAAGATTTCGCCAAAACTTTGCCGATTATCCCCGGGTCAAAGTGCCAAAAATATATTGGCAATATACCACTCGTATGGTTTTAACATTGGAATACTTGCCCGGTATTAAAGTAGACGATCGCCAAGCATTGGAAACCGCTGGCATTAATTTAGATTTAGTCATTCAAACAGGTATTTGTGCCTATTTAAAACAACTATTAATTGACGGCTTTTTCCAGTCCGATCCCCATCCAGGTAATATGGCGGTGGATAGCCAGGGGGACTTGATTTTTTATGATTTTGGCACCATGGCGGAGGTAAAAATCATCGCCAAAGACCAGATGATACAAACCTTTTTTGCTGTGCTAAGAAAAGATGTCAACCAAGTGCTAGAAGCCCTAATTTACATGGGACTGGTGGAGCCAAAGGGGGATTTAAGTCCCATCAAGAGAATTATTAATTTTTTGCTGGATAACTTTCGCGATAAACCCATCGATATTAAAGCCTTCGATCAGGTGGGAGAAGAGGTATATGCCATGTTCCAGCAACAACCTTTCCGCTTGCCACCCCAAATGACTTTTATTTTAAAATCTATTTCCACCCTGGATGGCATCGCCCGGGCCTTGGACCCCCGTTATAATTTAATCGCCGCCAGTCAGCCCTTCATCCAAAGTGTTACCGTTGCCCAACCTAAACGCTCCCTAGTGATGGCCCTGGTGCGGCAAGTTCAACAATTTGTCCTCGACCAATTGAACAAACCCTCCCGTAATCAACAGTTTCTTCAGGAATTAACCGCCAAACTAGAACGGGGCGAGTTACAATTTGCCACCCGTTCCCCGGAAGGCGATCGCCTATTGAGGAAAATTCACTTGGCTCTGAAAAGTCTCATTTTTGCTTGTTTAACCGGGTTCACCCTACTGTCGGCGACGGTATTGCTGTCCACAATTTATGCCCGCTTTGCCGTGGTCGGTTTTGGTTTGGCTGGGCTATTTAGCCTCTTCTTAATCCGTTCTTTGCTCAAGTTAGCGGTGCAAGAAAGGTTAGACCGACTGGTGCAAAAAAGGTAGCTAGGGGAAAGGAACCCTCCATTGCTGAGCTCAGATCAAGGATCGGCTGCTTCTAGCACGAGTCAAGCTAAGTCCATTGTTCAATCCATTGTTGCAAAATCGGGTTCACCACCTCCGGGGCCTCATCTTGGGGACAATGCCCCAACCCCGGCAAGCTGATAAATTCCTCCACACAATCATAATTTGCCAACTCCCTCCCCAAGGCGATCGGTTCCCATGGATCCCCTTCTCCCCAAATGAGCACCGTTGGGCGATTAATGCGGGGTAACAAATCCTCCGGCAGGGGACCTTGGGAATAGCCGGTAAAGGCGAGAAAGACTTCCGCTGCCCCTGGATCCTGGGCTGGTCGCAGAAGCATTGTCACCAAATCTTCGGTTACCGCATCGTTGTTCACATAGGCTTGACAGAGAGCTTGACGCACAGTGTTAGGCCGGGCTATCTGTCGGAAAAACAACTTGCCAATCTGGGGATAACCAAGCAATGTCTGCAGTATGCTCGCTCCCACTTGACGATACCAGGGCAAGGCTGAGCGCTTCCGGTCATGGAGTAACCGCAGGGAACAGTTAAGCGCAATTAGACCAGTGACCAGTTCAGGATATTCTGTGGCGGTTTGCATGGCTACCACACAGCCAATGGAGTTGCCAATCAAGACAGTGGGTTCACCGATTATTTCTCGACAAAAATCTGCCACTAGGTCTCCCCATGTTGTGAACGTATAGCCCAATGCTTCACTGGGCAAGGGTTTAGCCGAAGCACCAAAGCCCAACAGATCGATGGCGTAGCAACGACAATATTCTCCCAAGACGGGGATATTTTTACGCCAGTGACCCCAAGAGGCACCAAAGCCATGGATTAACAACACCGCCGGGCCCCGATCGCCCCTTTTTTGATAGGCGATCGCCTGGTTGCGCCATTGCCAAAAGAGGGGGGGAGTGTGGGGAGATAGGGCGGACGGAGAAGACTCTAGGGATACCATAACGGAGAGAAGCCAATGATGAAGCAATGATTCTCTATGGTGACGAAATTTTCCCTGGAATTGCCACTCATTAACGGCATCTGTTTAGGAAACTTGCCGATTGTGGGGAAAGAGTGCCCGAATTATCCAGCTAAGAAAAAATAATTTGGGAACCGGGAGCATTAATTTTTACTGACAAAATCTGGTGATTTTTAAAGGTTTCTGCTAGACGGGGATGCACCGACGGAGGCGCAAAAAAGAGCATAAAGCCCCCGGCCCCGGCCCCCAGTAGCTTCCCGCC
Organism: Synechocystis sp. PCC 6714; assembly: GCF_000478825.2. Taxonomy (NCBI): domain Bacteria; kingdom Bacillati; phylum Cyanobacteriota; class Cyanophyceae; order Synechococcales; family Merismopediaceae; genus Synechocystis; species Synechocystis sp. PCC 6714. The sequence goes on from NZ_CP007542.1 coordinate 2,253,290, forward strand.
CCAAGCCCCCGCCTCTCGACCTTGTTGGTAAATGTGATCGATATCGTCGTTGGAAATACCCACATCCAAACTCCGTTTTGCTTGCCAAGCTTGGTCTAGGAGTTCACCGAAAGCAGACAAACATTGATTGCTAGTTAAAATATCCCAGCCTTTGTCCACCATTGAACGCATTAGTTTAAGGGTTTCCTTGTTATCACCCACCCGTTTTAATTGTTTTTCCACCACATTAGCCGCCCGCCGTTTAATGCCCGTAAAAACGATAAAAATGTGTTCTTCAAACTCCGCCATTCTTTCTGGGGCCATGGTCACTCGGCTGACCACAATATCATCTTCTTTACGAAATTCCACCAGATTAAATCCCCCCACGGCCGCCATTAACTGATCCTGACAACCCACTTTGTCATTAACCAAATGTCTTTCCACATAAATGGCTTCATAGGCTAAATCCAAAGGACGGATAAATTCCCCTTTAAAGGAATGGAGCGCCTGGAGTAGGGAAACGGTAAAAGCAGAAGAGGAGCCGAGGCCGGTAAAGGCAGGTAAATCCGCCACGTTATGAAGCTCAATATCCTTTTCCAAACCACAAAACTTCAGACATTCTCGAAAGACCAAATGCTCCATGTCACCGGGATTTTTGACCAATTCTACTTTGCGGTAGGAAACTCGAATGGAATAGTCAAATAAATGACTTAAAAAAGGGCTGGCAGTGACGTAGGAAAATTTATCGATCGCCGTGGCCAGAACTGCACCACCATGCTGAAGAAAATACTCAGGATAATCGGTTCCCCCACCAAAAAAACTAATGCGGACGGGGGCACGGGAAATCAGCATGGGCCTGGGAAAGACAAGGTTAACGACAGATACATTATTGCCGACTGGGGGGCAATATCAGCACCCAGTACTGAAACCTCTTGTTAAATTTAACCCTGGAGGGGAATCCGTCCCTAGCCCAGGGAGTTTTCCTCCCCTGAGTAGCCGTTTCATTTGTCAAAATTAAATTGTTGAAATTGTTCTTTCTCCCCCCAGCACCCCATGAAATTTTCCCTCGAATCCCTCTATGGCTGGTACCGTCAAATGCTCCAGCATCCCCGGTACCGTTGGTGGATTGTTATTGGCTCTTTAGTTTATCTCCTCAGCCCCATTGACTTTCTGCCTGACGTTTTCCCCGTAGTGGGTTGGATTGACGATGGTTTAATTGCCACTTTGTTGGTGTCGGAAATTTCCCAAATGGTCCTTACTAGCCTAAAAAATAAAGCCGTCAAACAGGAGAAGGATTTTCCCCAGGAACCTGTGGTGGTGGATGTGGTGGGGCAGGACGTGGCCCACAGTTAATTTGCTAGATTAGATTTACCAATAATTCTTCGAGCAAAGCTCCCCCAAGCAGATTCCTTGCCCCAGGGAGTTTTACTTTGTCTGTACAATTACCTTTTCAGCCATAGTTTGGGCTAAACGTCGAGCCTGGTCAACGGATTCCCCTTGGGCTAGGGCCACCCCTAAACGGCGATGGGGTCGGGCGTTAGGCTTGCCAAATAAACGCACATCGGTGCCCGGTTGGGCCAATGCTTCCGTTAGTCCCGTGTAACTAAGCTTTTCCCCAGCTTGCGGGGCCAGGATGACTGCGCTTGCGGCGGGCCCCATTTGTTGGATGCGGGGAATGGGCAAACCTAAAATGGCCCGTAAATGTAGCTCAAACTCGTTTAAATTTTGGGAGATGAGGGTCACCATGCCAGTGTCATGGGGTCGGGGAGACAATTCAGAAAAAATTACTTCCTCCGGAGTAATAAAAAATTCCACCCCAAAAAGACCAGCTCCCCCCAAAGCGTCGGTAACCGTTTTGGCGATCGTCTGGGCCTGGGTTAGTTGTCCCCGATTTAAAAGGGCCGGTTGCCAAGATTCCTGATAATCTCCCCGTTCTTGGCGATGGCCAATGGGTTCACAAAAAAGGGTTTCCCCCTGCCACTGGCGAATGGTTAGCAACGTAATTTCCAACTCAAAAGGAATAAATTCCTCCACAATCACCTTGGTTTGATCCCCCCTCGCTCCGGCGATCGCCGCCTGCCAAGCCTGGACTACCCCTTCACTACTATTGACTACGGACTGTCCTTTACCAGAAGAGGACATCACCGGCTTAACCACATTCGGGAAACCAATGGCTCGACTAACTCGTTCCAGCTCTGCCAAACCCGTGGCGTAGTCGTAACGGGCGGTACGGACTCCCAACTGTTGGGCCGCCAACTCCCGGATGCGGTCCCGGTTCATGGTTAAATTGGTAGCCCGGGCAGTGGGAATGACCCGATAACCCTGGGCCTCTAACTCCAATAATTTTTCTGTGCGGATTGCTTCCACTTCGGGCACAATCCAATCCGGCTGATATTTTTTTACTACTGCCCCTAGGGCTTCTCCGTCTAGCATGGAAATGACTTCCGCTTGCTGGGCAACCTGCATGGCCGGAGCATCGGCATAGCGATCCACTGCAATTACCCGATTGCCCAATCTCTGGGCTGCAATGGCAAACTCCTTGCCCAATTCCCCAGAGCCAAGTAGTAAAAAGGTTTGGGGCAGAGCGACGGGGTTGACCATGGTTAAATATTGGGGGGCAGGGGTTAGCTACCAGTGGGAATGCCAGAGATAATAATTAACCCACACCTGCTTGTTGCAGCAAATGTGGGGATGGGGAAGGGAACTTCCCAGGACATATTTCATTAAACGGAAGCGGGCACCTTAGCTTCGGCAGTTAACTGCTCGTAAACTTCCCGCATTTTTAAGCCAACCAACACCTGGAATAAACCAGTGCCATTGTCTGTGCCAGGGTAGTCCTTGTGCTTGAGCAGCAACTCGGTCATTTCTCCGTAGTACTTGGTGCCGGTTTTGCTCAGGTGGTTTTCCACATAAACCATTTCTTCTAAGTTCTCAAACCTACCGTCTACTTCCAGCAGGGAAACTTCATTGCCCATGAAACTGTCAGGACCATAGTACATTTTGATACCAGGATAGGTACAGGTCAATTTCCGACCACAGGGGCGCCAATCGATGGTAGAGCCTTCGTCAAACAGATAGGCGGGTTCGAAGAATTTAACCCCTTCTTTTTGTACCAAACGTACCCGCAGGAGCTTACTTTCCTTGTCCTCAATTAGACGGGTGGGTAGCACCTGAATTACCACATCGGCATACTGCTTTTGGGGCTCAATGTAGGCGGTGAAGTCAGGCTTACGGGCATTGATGGAAGCCAAAATATCTTCATAGGTGTGGCCCCGTTCGGCCATGTCCCGCTGGATTTTCCAGTTAATTTTTACCTCTTCGCTGATGTCGAGGTAAACGCCGAAATCCACTAGTTCCCGCACCCGTTCGTCGTAGAGGGGATGCAAACCTTCAATGACCACCACTTTGTTAGGTTCAACTTTTTCCGGTGGATCCAGCAGGCCCGTTTCGTGGTTATAAATGGGCTTCATGATTGGTTGACCACTTTTGAGCGTTTTAATTTGCTCGTACATGAGGTCAAAATTGTTAGCCCTAGGATCCAGTGCGGTGACGCCAGCGGCTTTTCTACCCTGACGATCCAAACTGTGGTAATCGTCCAAACAGATTACCGTCATAAACTCTTCGCCGAACAAATCCGTCAATCGACGTAGGAAAGTAGACTTACCGCAACCGGAATCCCCGGCAACACCAATAAGAACCACGCGGTCTAGCTGTGTGGTCATAAGATCCCTCAAAAATGCAAAACTGATTGTTAACCCGGTTTCCTAAAAAACTTCTCCTCACCCCAGGCGGCGTGTTGGAGAGACAAACCAGAGCCTATGGGCTTGTTAACCCCCTGTCAAGGGCCGACAGGAAACTAGTTATAATGTCTAGTCGTCCTGGTCAACCCCAGATAACGCTCTTCGGTTCTAGCCAGGGATATAGCCTGACCCACTAAATACTGAGTATGAATTCTATCAGAATTGTATTCCCTTCTACAAGATTGCCCCAACCCAATTGGTAACTCTACGAATATTTTCATAAATCGGAATTAGTCTAGGGAGAAAGTGATACAAGGGTTACATTTTATCAGGGTTAACTTTGTTAGGGTGATAAAACTAAATCTCCGCTTCTAACCCCACTGCTCCTCCCGGCTACGGCGATCGCCTGACGATGGTAGGCTTGATAATACTGCGATAAATTTCTGTCAGTATTATTTGATTGAGTAGGGAGCAATTAACCCATGTACAGTCCCGGTTACGTAGCGACTTCATCCCGCCAGAGCGATGCCGGTAATCGTTTATTCGTTTATGAGGTAATCGGCCTGAGTCAGAGCACCATGACTGATGGCTTAGACTATCCCATCCGCCGTAGCGGTAGCACTTTCATCACCGTCCCCCTAAAGCGGATGAACCAAGAAATGCGGCGCATTACCCGGATGGGAGGAAAAATTATCAGCATCAGACCTCTGGAGGGAGATTCGCCTTTACCCCACACCGAGGGCATTCCCAAACCTAGTCAATCCGAGGGTAGTGGTTCAGAAGCGGCGGCCGTCCCAGCCCCTGAGTCTAAGAAAACCATGGCAACAACCCCCAAAGAAAAAAAAGCTGACGACATTCCCGTAAATATTTACCGTCCCAAAACCCCCTATGTGGGCAAAGTTTTAGAAAATTATTCCTTAGTCAGGGAAGGGGGAATTGGCATAGTACAGCATTTGACCTTTGACCTATCCCAGGGCGATCTACGCTATCTAGAAGGGCAAAGTATTGGCATTATTCCCCCCGGAGAAGATGATAAGGGCAAACCCCATAAATTAAGACTCTACTCCATTGCTTCCACCAGGCACGGCGATTTTGGGGATGACAAAACTGTTTCTCTCTGCGTGCGTCAATTGGAATATCAAAACGAAGCCGGGGAAACCGTCCAAGGGGTTTGCTCCACCTATCTGTGCAACATTAAAGAAGGGGACGACATCGCCATCACCGGCCCTGTAGGCAAGGAAATGCTGTTGCCCCCGGATGAAGATGCCAACGTTGTTATGCTGGCCACCGGCACCGGCATTGCTCCCTTCCGGGCGTTCCTGTGGCGTATGTTTAAAGAACAACACGAAGATTACAAATTTAAAGGTCTAGCCTGGCTCATTTTCGGTATCCCCAAATCAGAAAACATCCTTTACAAAGATGATTTGGAAAAAATGGCGGCGGAATTCCCCGATAATTTCCGTTTAACCTATGCCATCAGTCGGGAACAACAAAATGCCGAAGGTGGCAGGATGTATATCCAGCATCGGGTGGCGGAAAATGCCGAAGAATTGTGGAATTTGATGCAAAATCCGAAAACCCACACCTACATGTGTGGTCTCAAAGGTATGGAACCCGGCATTGACGAGGCGTTCGTTAACCTCGCTGAACAGCGGGGTACCAATTGGGCTGACTTCCAGCGGCAAATGAAAAAAGAACACCGTTGGCACGTGGAAACCTACTAAGGTCCCTTGGCAGAATATCAATTTGTCTGAATCTCAAGGGGGGTTTGCCGTTGGCGAGCTCCTTTTGTTTTGCACAACCACGGTTAACCCAGGGGAATAGCTGGGGTTGTTCCCAAGCAAAACTTAGTCAAGGCTAGGGAAACACCGTCTTCTTCCACGTCCCCGGTTACCCAATCCGCTCTTGCTTGCACTTCCGGAGGGGCATTCCCCATGGCCACCCCTACCCCAGCATATTGCAACATTTCTAGGTCGTTAAAGTTATCACCGATCGCCAGAATTTCTTTGGGGCTGATGCCTAATACTTCTTCGGCTAGGTGTTGGACAGCCAGGCCTTTGGTGGCTTCGGCGTGGGTGACTTCAAAATAAATTTCGGTGGATTGGGTGAAATGAACGTTTTGCCCCTGGAGTTTTTGCCCCAGTTCCGTCATCAGTTGGGCCATCAGAGGAGCATTGCGGCTAATAGCTAACATTTTAGTGGTGCTCCCCAGGTTAATAATAGTACTTAAATCCCCACTGGCTTGGGCAATGGCCCCGGATCTGTCCATGTAAATGTGGGTTTCTGGAGTGATCTGCCGTACATGGAGTTGATCGTCGTGGTAGCAATGGACTTCTAAATGGGGGGCTAAGGCCGGTTGCTCAAAGTGGGACAAAATCCCTAGGGCGATCGCCTTGGGCAGGGGTTTTTCCCGCAATACTAAGCCGGTGTGGGGATGCTTGGTCAAGGCACCGTTATAGCTAATCAAAGGCAGTGTAGACTGGATTGCTCGATGGAAACGCAGGGCGGAGCTAAACATTCTACCGGTGGCCAGGGCCACCTGTATGCCTTGGCTTTGCACCCGTTGGATAGTTTCCACCACAGCGGGATTAATTTGGTTGGATTTACCGGCGATCGTGCCATCAATGTCCAACACCACTAACTTAATTGACACCGTTAAACTCCCTGACTGCTAGTTAACTTCAGAAATATTGTGCTGGAAAGCCTAACCATTTTGGCAACAATGCCGGACATTGGCGCATCGGGACAAAGCGGCTATGCTGAGAAAACAAATATTACCGGTCTGAACGGTGGAAGTTCAGCTCAAGCTCGGCACATTACCCTGGTCGAGCCCGTTAGTTCCATTGTTGTTCCCGGTGGATAGGACTGTAATCAAACCGAAAGTAAATCTGGAGAGACATTGGGGTGGCAACAACCAAAACACAACGGAATATTTGGGTTTATGTGGGTATTGGGGCGATGGTCAGCGCCCTAGTGTTATTTTCCCTCGTGCCCCTAGTAATGGCCCTCTGGCAACCCCGACCCCCCGTCGATGGAGTGGTTAACGGTGCCACTTCCCTGGAAAGTCAAGCCTTGGGCTATCAGCTAGTACTGGAAAGGGAGCCGGATAATGTCAATGCTCTCCAGGGCCTATTGGAAATTCGTCTGCAACAAAAAAATCTCCCGGCGGCGATCGCCCCTTTGGAAAGGTTGGGGCAAATCCAGGCAGATCAAGTGCAATACCGTATCCTTTTGGCCCAGCTGAAAGCCCAACTGGAAGACAATAATGGAGCGGCCCGGGTGTATCGGGAAATTTTGAATCAGTTTCCCTACAACATCCAAGCTTTGCAAGGTTTGAGTGGTCTGTACGCAGAACAGGAACGGCCAGCCGAAGCGGTGGCCATTGTGCAAAATGCCATCACCCAGGCCATTAAAAGCCAAACTACCGTTCCCGGTGCCGTGCCTCCAGAGCAAATTACTTCTCTACAATTACTACTGGGGGAAATTTACCTTAGTCAAAACCGCCCCGACCAGGCGATCGCCATTTACGAAGCGGCCAGTAAGGTAAATAGCAACGATTTCCGTCCTGTGTTAGCCCAAGCCCAGGTAATGGCGCAAACGGGCAAATTGAAAGAAGCAGATCCCTTTTTCCAACAGGCGATTATGCTCGCTCCAGTGCAATATAAAGATTCGATTAAAAATATTGCTCTCCAGGTCACCAACCAAGCTTTAGCCAACCAGAATAATAACCCTAATACTGCTAGCTCCCCCCCACCGGCACCGATTCTCAAAGCGGATTGACCTATCCTAAATGTTCTGAAACACGGGGTTTCAAATCTTGTTTTTTAATAAAAACAAAGCCGTTTTTAGTGTCAATCAATGCCGATCGGGTCTACGTCAATATCCAAATAAACGGAACTGGGACAAAGTTGTTTTAGCTTATCCAGCGGCACAATGAGCTGATTGTGGCCAGGACATTTAAGTAGCAACTGCCAGCGGTATCTTTGGGCAATGCGGAGAATACTAGCCGGGGCTGGCCCCAAAATTTCCACCGTTTCCGGCAAAATTTTCCCACATAAAACGGCGATCGCCTGGATCGTTTTTTCCACCTCCCTTTCATTGGAACCCAGACAGCGGAGCAAAATTAACTTGCCATAGGGGGGATAATTTAACATTTCCCGTTGGGGCAACTCCTGGGCAATAAAACCATGGTAATTGTGGCTTTTAACGGCTTGGATCACAGGATGGCGGGGGGTATAGGTTTGAATAATCACCTGACCCGGCTCATCTCCCCGGCCGGCCCGGCCACTCACCTGGGCTAGGGTTTGAAAACCCCTTTCAGCGGAACGGTAATCGGCAAAATTAAGCAAGCTATCGGCGGCAACAACCCCAACTAAAGTTACCTGGGCTAGGTCTAGCCCTTTGGTCAGCATTTGCGTCCCCACCAGTAAATCTGCTTCCCCCCGTTTGAATTGATCCAACAAAGCTCGATGGGCTCCTTTGCGACGGGTGGTGTCACTGTCAAAGCGAATCCAACGCAGATCGGGAAATTCCGCGGTTAAAGCCTCGGTCACTTTTTGGGTGCCGCTGCCAAAAAATTTCAGATAGGGGGAAGAACATTCCGGGCACACTTTGGGCTGGGTTTCAGCATGGTTACAGTAATGGCACCGCAGTAAGGGTTGATTATCCCCTTGGACGTAATGATAGGAAAGAGACACGTCACAGTTGGGACATTCCAACACGTAACCGCAACTGCGACAGGAGACAAAAGTGCTATGGCCCCGCCGGTTAATGAATAAAATGCCCTGCTGTTGTTTAGCTTTGAGTTCCCCCAGGGCTGTTTGCAAAGCCCGGCTAAAAATGGAGCGATTGCCCTGTTTTAAGTCCGCCCGCATATCGACGATTTGTACGGGAGGCAGAGGTCGGGATTGTACCCGTTCCGGTAATTCTAGGTAATGCCGTTGGGGATGTTTTTTTTGCTCGGCAATGCCCTGCCAGCTTTCCAAAGAAGGGGTGGCGGAACCGAGGATGAGGGGACATTGTTCTAGTTCAGCCCGGCGTTGGGCTACGGTGCGGGCGTGGTAGTTGGGGGTTAACTGGGTTTGTTTAAAACTGCTGTCGTGTTCTTCGTCGAGGATGATCAGTCCTAGATTGGGTAGGGGGGCAAAAATAGCGGAACGGGTACCAATGACAATTTGTTCATGGCCTAGGAGAGTTTGGCGCCAGGTGTCGTACTTTTCACCCGAGGACAGACCACTATGGTACACAGCCACTTTATTACCAAAGCGGGCCCGAAAACGATCGGTTAATTGGGGCGTTAAACCAATTTCCGGCACTAACACCAAGACGGATTGGCCCTTGCCCAGGCGATCGCCGCAGATTTGTAGGTAAACTTCCGTTTTGCCGGAGCCGGTGACGCCGTGGAGTAAAACCTGGTGATAACCCTGGAGAGGCAGGATAGTTTGGCAAGCTTGCTGTTGGGCTGGAGTTAAGGTTGGAGCCGGGCTAACATGAACGGTTGGGTGGTGGAAAAGCCGCAACTTTTCCCGTTCGGCGATCGCCACTAGCCCTTTTTTTTCTAAGGATTGAATGGTGGAAGCGGAACAGGGCACTGCTTTGAGCAAATCCGTTAACCACATTTCCCCCCCTTGTTTTTTCAGCACCGTCAAGGACCTGGCCTGCAATTCCGTCAGTTTGATTCCAGGATCAAAATCCAGTAAGGTCACCATTTTGGGTAACTGGGGCCGCAGCGATTTGGGAGGTTCGAGGTAACTTTCCACCCATTGCCGTTTGAGCAAATCCCGCAACCCCTTGGCTAAACCGGGTATTTTTTGTCGCAGGTAACGGTAACTGTAATCCCCTTCCTTAGATGATTGCAGTAGGGTCAAAATTTGCCTTGCCCCCTGGTGGGAAGGTTGACTAAGAAATAACGGCCAATCCGATGGCAGGCGATCGCCATTTAATTTAATGCGTCGTTGAGAACGCTGGAGTAACCCCGGTGGCAAAGCCATGCGAATGACGGTGATCAACTCAGTGCAGTAATATTCCGCCAACCAATGCAACAGCCGCCAATAATGGGGGGCAAAAAAGCCCGACACAATTACATCCTGAATTGGCTTAATTTTTTCTGGAGGTAAATCCGGGGGCAGGTTTACCAAACAACCCACCACGATACCCCCCAACTGTTGGTTGCCAAAGGGCACTGCCACAATGTCTCCATCCTGCACCGTTAAGTCCGGGGGAATGGCATAGGTATAAACCCCTTCATTTTGAGGTAAATCCACTAGCACTACTGCCCAGGGGCGCACTGAATCTTCTTCCTGGTAATTAAAGCCCAATTCTGCCAGAGCTAGGGGAGAAACAGTCATATTTACTTACTTTTTCCCGTTTTTACCCTTGCCATTTACCGCCAAAGATCCCGTGGGATAGACCTGCCAGGAATGCCACGCCGCCTTCACTCCGGCCAGAAAACGCTGGGAACCGCCCTGGATTTTTTTCGCCCCTTCTTTGGTGATGGTCACGCCCCGGTCAACGGTCTGGACCACGTCTTCCACCGTTCTCACCCCCTGATTTAAGTCATCCGTCAGCTCACTGATTTCCAAGCCCGTTAAACGAATGGCTTCCAACGTCGGCGGAAATTCCCGATTGAGGCTGTCGAATAATTTTTCTGCACTGCGGGCCGCCCGGGCCAGTTCCCGTAATGCTGGCAGGGCCACCACCAACACAGCGGTTAGGCTAATGGAGACCAGGGTGAGGGAAAGACCCAGCCAGAAAAGAGGTTCGGTCATAGGTACGGAAAAAGTCAACTTAAGGTGGCAGAACGTAGATTAGCGACGGTGGAAGGGTGGGATAGTAAAAATGGTGAGGAAGTTTCTAAGGAGTTCCCCCCTATTTTCTCGTTGAAGTTCTAGTATCCGTGGAGAAATCGGACAGACGTAGCTCATTGGCATAGATAAACAGACAAAATTAGCTGATTAACGATCTGCTAAAGTACTTTCCACCGTAATGTCCTTCGGTTGAGCTTCGCTTTCCGACACAACGGTGCCCTGGCTTGCTTCTACCCCGGCGGCGATCGCCTCTTTGAGCCGTTCTAGGGTACCTTGCCAATTGCGTTGGGTGGCTTCAGAAAGGTAATCGGCCTGGAGTTGGAGGGTAGTGGCCAAATCTTCCGCTAGGTCTGGCAGAGCATCAGCGGATTTTTTCAACAGTTGCCTGGTTTGCTTCCCGGAACGGGGGGCCAACAGTAAACCCACGGCCGATCCCACTAAACCACCAATCACCATGCCCGCCAACAGAGCGCCACCTTTGTTATTGCTGGCCATGTTCCCCCGCAAAAAGAATTTCCCCCATTCTAGTGGACGGGGAGAAAATGCTGGCCCAATTCCCCCATTTGTCTGGGTTAATCCGTTCGGCTAACTTTAGCTGGCGGTTAATTTTTGATGAAACTCGTCTATGGGCATGGGACGACCGTAGAAATAACCCTGGTAAACATTACAACCCAATTGGGCCAGGAATTGCACCTGTTCCTTCGTTTCCACCCCTTCCGCCACGATCGCCAGATTAAAGGTGTGGGCAACGCTGATGATGGCCTCCACCAAGGCGGCATTGTTGAGATCTTGGGGCACATCCTGGACAAAAGCCCGGTCAATTTTTAGTTCATTCAGGGGTAATCGTTTTAAATAGGCCAGGGAAGAATAGCCGGTACCAAAATCATCCACTGAAAAGTGGACACCCAAGGTTTGTAACTCGAACATAGTGGCGATCGCCTGATGGGTATCCTCCACAATTAAACCTTCCGTCACTTCCAGGGTGAGGCGGTAGGGGTCCACCCCAGTGGAATCTAGTAGGGTTTTAGTTTCCTTTGCAAAATGGGGTTGGCGAAATTGCCGGGGACTGACATTAACGGCAATGCGGAGACTGGAGCCCAACGGTTGTAAACGGGCTAGATACTGACAGACCTGCTCCAGGACAAAATTGCCAATGTTGTAGATCAAGCCAATTTCCTCCGCAATGGGAATGAACACATTGGGGGGGATAAAACCCTGACTAGGATGGTTCCAACGGAGCAAAGCCTCCGCCCCAATCCAGATGCCATTACTATCCACCTGGGGTTGTAGATAAACCTGGAATTGTTTTTGCTCCAGTGCATGGCGTAGGTCTGCCTCCAGGGCAAAGCGGGACTCCACCTCCAATTGCATTTGCGACTCAAACAAACAAACCTTATTGCGACCCGCCTTTTTAGCTTGGTACATGGCGGTGTCCGCCTCTTTAAATAGGTCGTTGACCTTCTCATTTAGTTTGGGAAAGAGGGTGATGCCGATACTGCCGCTGATCTGCACCTCTTCCGCTTCCAGACTGAAGGGGGTAGCCAAGGCCCTGCGAATTTTTTCTCCCACACTCAGCCCTAAACGGGCGGCCAATTCCCGGTCATGGGCCAACTCCGGCAATAGCACAACAAATTCATCCCCCCCCAACCGAGCCACTGTGTCGGAATCCCGCAAATTATCCTGTAATCTTTCGGCCACCATTTGCAACAGGCGATCGCCACTGTCATGGCCCCGGGCATCGTTGAGGGTTTTGAAACCATCCAAATCAATCAACGCAATGGCCCCATAATGCTCAGAGCGTTGAGCTAAGGCTAAGGCATTTTCCGCCCGGTCCAACAACAGACGACGGTTAGGCAAACCAGTGAGGGGATCATAATAAGCCAGAACTTCAATTTGAGCCTCTGCCCGTTTCCGTTCCGTAATATCAGTCAAAATGCCCAACATCCGCAGGGGTTTGCCTTGGGGATCCCACTCGACAATTTTGCCTAAAGACAGTAACCACTTCCATTGCCCCGTCATGGTCAATTGACGACACTCCACTTCATAATGGGAAATCTCCCCCTGAATATAATTGCGGTAAATCCCTTCCACTGCCTTCCGATCCTGGGGATGGATCCGCTCCAACCAGTTTTGCTCCGTTTCGTGGAAATGGTCGGGGTCATAGCCCAGAATTTGTACGTACTGGGGAGAAACAACTGCTTGGCCCGTTTGTAGATTGAGGTCATAGAAACCTTGGTTGGCTGCCTCCAGGGCCAGCCGTAACCGTTCCTCATTTTCTGCCAATTGTTGCTGAGCTAACTGGTGGGCCTGGTCGGATTGAATTGCATTGAGAGCAAAGGAAATATTGTCGCCAATTTCCTGTAGTAAATCCTGTTCATCTTCGGTGAAAAAGTCCACTTCCCGGGAGTAAAAAGTCAACACTGCCACCACCCGATGATCTTGCCAAATGGGAACAGACGCAGAAGACAGAAAACCATAACGCATTGCATTGCTACGCCAGGGAACCATTCTCGGATCTTGGCTAATGTCCGAGCAAATGACCAATCTTCCTTCCCGCACAGCGGTGCCACTGGGACCCTGGCCACTGGGTTCATCCCTAGCCGTAATGTGAATATTGTCTAGGTATGCAGTGGTGTCTCCCCCGACAATGTAGGGGACAATGGCCCGACTATCAGGGTCGATCAGCCCAAACCAGACCAGGGGAAATTCGCCGATTTCTACTCCTACGTCACAGATGGCCCGGAATAATTCGTCCCGCCCTCGATTTTCGATGATGGCCTGGTTAACTTGACTCAAGGTGGCATAAAGGCGGGATAGGTACTCGATGCGGCGCTGGCTTCGTTTGCGCTCACTAATGTCCCGGACCACGGCCAGTAGACGGGCCTTACCGTCAATCACCGTCGGCCGGATGGATATTTCTACCCAAAAAACATGGCCATTTTGTTTTTGGGCTAACCATTCAAATATTTGTAGTTCGGAAGTCCTAACCTGACGGATTTTTTTGTTAATTTCTACTTCTGTTTGACCCTGTTGATCAACACTGAAATCCCTAATGGGTCTCCCAATCACTTCTTCTTTATTGCCATAGCCATACATGCTCAACATGGATTGGTTAACATCGATAATTATGCCGGTTTGAATATCTTGAATAAAAATCGCTTCGTGGGTAGAGTTAAAAATTTCCCGGTAATTGCGCTCATTTCTTTCTAAGACGATTTCGGTGTAATGGGATTCGAGGAAACGACTAAGAAATTGACCAATGGTGTTGAGTAGAGCTTTTTCTTCGGGCAAAAAATCTCGCCCTTGGCTGTAGCACACTTCCAACTGGCCGCGGTGGATATGATCCGTCTGAAAATCTACGGTCAAACAGCAGTCAGTTTTTTGATAGTTGGGGGTCTGGTAGAGGGAATTCCCCCAGGTCAAACGGGCGGACGCCAGTTTTTCGTAGTGGAAAGCCTGGGGCAAAAGATCCACTATGTTTTGCAAAAACTCATCCAGCACTAAATCCGATTGTTGGGCCATCTGGGCGATCGCCACCAGGCAATCCATTTCCTTAATCCGTTCCCGTAATTGCCCCAGGGTTGCTCGTAATTCTTTGGTTCTTTGCCTGATCTGGTGGGTGAGATTGGCCTGACTGTTAGTAATAATTGCCACAATGATTGTGACGAGAATTGTGATTCCCGTACCCACCCCAAAGGCAATCATGGCTACTTGGTCGGGATGTTTCTGATTGAACTCTGGCCCGGGCGAAAGTAACAGCGCATAGGCTTTGCCAAAAACAAATAAAGGGTAAACTTCGAAAATGCCCTTGTTCTCCTGCCAATCATCCAAAGAGAACGGAGGAGGGGAAGACGAAGCCAAAACCAGGGGAGCTTGATTCACACTCAGTTGCAACCACTGTAATTCCAGGGATTTATCGCCAAAACTAATTTCCCCAAAGGTTTGAGTCAAAAACTCGTTTAATCGCAACACCACCGCTGCGACCCCCATGGGAGGATTTTTCAGATTATGGCCCGCAAAAACTGGAGAATAGGCAACAATACCCCTTTGATTTCCCAATTCTTGGATTAGGGTAAGGGGGTTGGTGGCGCTGGCCAGTCCAGACTCTAGGGCTTCGTCCAAAGCTATTTTGGCGGATTCGTTGGAACTGACATCGAAACCCAGGGCCATTTCATTGCCCGCCAATGGTTCTGCATAAAAAATCGGGTAATAAACTTCTCTTCCCCGAGCAGGAACAATTTTCCCCCGACGATCAAGTTCAAAAATTTGGAAGTTCTTCAGTCCATCCTCCCGGGCCTTACGCTCAAAATTTTCCTTATCCGAGGCGGTAACTTTAGGAATCCACTCCCAGGCCTGAATACTCAATTTCCTGATCATGGGTAAGGTAAAACGGGTAAACTCGGCCCGGGTTACCTCCTCACTGGACTCAATAAAGCTATTGAGGCTGGAAAGGCCATAATTCTGCAGTTCCCAAAGTCTTTGGGCGAACAGGTTGGCCCTGGGGATGGCCAGTTGGCTAAAGTTTCTTTGGCTATTTAGTGAAGCATTCTCATGGATAAACATCGTTAGGGCCAGGGTTAGAAACAATCCAATGATGGCCGTAACCAGGCCCTCCCCTTGGTTCGTGATAAAGGAATTTCCCCAACGGCGGCGTTCCTGCAGGAGATAATCTCCCCCCAAGACTAAGACTATTAACCCCATCGAAAAAAGCAAGGGGCCCCAGACTTTTCGCCGCAATTTTTTATACCACTGACTTGCTTCCATATCTATGGCAACGATCACCAAAACCTTTTCGGACCGGGGTTGTAGGATGGGGGCGTAGGCTGAGACAAAACTGCCCTGTCCACTGTGATAAGGGCCAATGACCGTTTTTTTGGGGGGAGGATCGAATAACTTTCGGACTACCTCCGGGGGATTTTCGTAAATGGCACCGGGGGCACGGGCAGGAAAGTCTCCGGACTTGAGACTATCGGGTCCAAAAAGAATTCTCCCGCTCTGCATAACCATGGTGTAGAAGCTATGGTTATGGAATGTCTGGGCATAGGCGGCTATCTGGTTATGGAGTCTTTGGAAGGAAGGATTGCCCAGGTCTTCTCCAGTAAAGGAAAGCTCTTGAAACAGTCGAAAGTTGAGGTTTAGGGAGACCATTTCCACCTGGTTAAGCAACTGTTGGCGGATTCGTTGACTAGCCATTTCCATGCGCCAGCGAGCAACGGCAAATCCCCCCAGGATAATGAAAAAAATTAGACTAAACAGCACGAAACCCCGCCAAAAAGTGCGCCCCTGGTGGGGGGCAACCGAAGACGGAGGAGGAGAAATCATAGGCATTGGAAGGTCAAGAATAGATTACCCAGGAAAAAATGCTAGGTTTACTATCTTGACCACTAGTTTAAACAAAATTTGTCTAATTTCTGCCAAGGGCAATACCGTTGATTTTTTGCCACGACAACAGGTCAGAGTAATAGGGCACGGAAAAACGTTGTAATGCTTTACTCTGGAGTTTTAGGTAACGTGGCACTGAGTTACGTTCCATCACCGCCATGGATTTATTGGTCCGGTCCACAAACGGCAATGGCTCTAGGTAGACTTGATAGGAAAGTCGGGCTTCTTGATGGGTTTGAAAACTACGATGTAAAGCCTCCGTTTCCTGGGCAAAACAAGCCCAAAGCATAGCCTGACACTCCTGGGTAGAAAGACCAAACAAAGGCGACGTTAACAGTTTTGCAATGGTGTTGTACAAAGCGGGGTCGTACCAAAAAATGCCATTGACGGCAACGGATACATGGTAATGGTCTTTTTGACACCCCCTAATACCTAAATTTATTAATTTTCTTTCAAAGGCAGTGGGGGAATTGAGGAGACGGCTAACATCGTGGGATAAAATGGTAGAAGTGTTGAAATGAAAGCTTTCATCGAGGAAATGATAGTGGGAAATTTGCGTCGGAATGGGACTTTTTTCCGGCTCCGATTGTTGCTGATAAAAATTGCTGAGTTTATGTTGTACTAATTTGCCATTTAAAGTCCGCAATCCCCTTACAGTTAAATACTGGCAAGCTAGAAAAGCATTATTGGCAGAAAGTAGGCCAAAACCCTGCAGTTGTAATGCTTTCCACCAATTTTTAAACCAATTTGTATCGGCAAAAATCATTGTTTCTCGAAACGGCGATCGCCGGGGCTGGCCAAATAAATTACCATTGAATAAAGATTGTTCCACCTGGTCAATGACGGTTTGAAACGCATGGATATGGCAACGTTCCTGGGAAGTTTCCAGGTCTAGGGTGTCACAAACTAGGCGAAAATCCCTGAGGGGATATAAACCAGTGGCACTGGTCTGATTAAAGAAAATGGTCGCCACTTCCGCTGCGATAATTTGGCTATAGTAGGCAACCCAATAAAGATGGTTGAGAATTAACTTTTGCCCTGGACTAGCTTGTTCCCAAAGAGGCGTGCCATAAAGGAGGGAAAATTCCGGAGCTTGCCAATACTGATACCGGCATTGTTGATAATCAAATTGGTCCGCTAGCTGATCTAAATCAGGGCTGTGGTCCATTTGCTTAGCCCGACGGTAATTAAGCTCTAATTTTTTTCTGGTTTTGCTATCTTTTGCTAACGGGGAAACTGAAATGGTATTAGCTTTGCCGGAGTCATCGTTAACAGCAATCATAGAATACATTGCTCAGCACTGTAGGGAATAAAATATCTTTGTTCTTCCAGACGAATGAGAATTTTGGGGGGTACCCCATGGCTCATTAAGGAACGTAAAAGATTGAGTTTCTGTTGACTTTGTTCTTCTGTCTTTAATTCTTGAAAAATTTGTTGGCGATCGCTGGGGGATAAATAGCCTTTAATTTTTTCCACCGCTTTAACTAACCTTTGGGGACCCGCCTGTACCATATGCAAAAATTCCCTCAATGCTTGGTAAATATTGGTCAAACTTTGCTGATTGTATGGCCAGGTTTGTAGTTGCTGGACTCCGGCAGCGTGGTGACGGGCTTCCGCAGTTAAAAAACTTTGTAAAGTGGCTTTTAAATTATCGTCTCGACAATGGTGAGCGAGGGAACGGTAATGGCTCAGTCCCCAACCTTCCAGCACCACTTGCACCATGGTCAGCAATAAAGCTTTGTCGTTGGATTCCAATAACTGCCCCATAAAACTTAAAAAACTATCATGGTTAAACTCTGGTTTTTGCTGAAAAAATTGTTCAATTTGGCATAGATGTTGAGCTTCATCAGCGGCGAACAAACCGTATAAAATGCGCTCTTCACAGGTTTCTGCCCCTAATATCATTTTGGCCATGTAACCCACCCCCGCCTGCTCCACCCAATAAATTTCCGTCAGCAAATCCTGATTGGCGATCGCCAAAATTTTTGCCTGTTCAACGGTGCTCGCTTGCTGAAATAAAGTTACCTGGTCTAGACCAAAGTATTCTACAGACCAATATGTTGCCTCAATATCATTGGGGGTCAATGGATCCACTGATCCATTCAGGGCAGAATTAAGAATTTTACCAAGGCGATCGCCGGAACCAAGTGGGGGCAAAGTAAAACCACTAACTGATTTTTTCATCAATTTTTACCCTTCCGTTTTGATTAACTGTGAGCCCATTGGCTGAGCATTTTTTCCCGTCGATGGTTTGCCAAGTTTGCCAATTTAAGCTTGGTTGTTGTTCTGCATGGTGGATAAATTCAAGGATTGGTCTATCTTCCGCAATGGGAGTTTTTAAGGCGAATTTAATCGTCTGAAAAATTTTTGTATCCCCCTTAGCAAAGTAATTTCCCACTAGGCTGGTTAGCCAAAGAATGATGCCATTACTGAGCCAACCCCATGGCCCCGGACGATATTTGGTCAACAGGACTGTCTGTCCTTCGGTTTGCCCATTTTTGCCTAAACGGAGGGTGAACATAATGTAAAAGTGCAAAAAATCTGGCCCAATGGTTACCATTCCCGTACTACCAAACCAATAGGACAAATTATAGGTGCCTGCCTCCCGATAAAAAGGCTTAATTAAACGAACCAAAAGAGAATTGTTCCCTCCCTTAGTAATGTTTTCAAAGTTAATTACATTTTGATTAACAACCTGGGCTTTAAAATTAATCTCCACTGGAAAGTTATGCACTGTATTGAAATGATGGGCATCAATGGCATTAACCATGACCACATTAGGATGGCAAGCTTTAGTAAATTTTCTGCCTAGGGAAGTAGATACTTTTTGATTAACTAATTCCGGTGGGAAGGGGATTGGTTGGCTGGGTTGATCTCCGGTCCAGAGCCAAATTAAACCGTAGGCTTCCGTTACAGGCCAGGTGTTAATTTTAACCGGCAATGCTTTTCCCAAACAGGGCACTTCCAGACATTGACCATCACTATCAAACTGCCAATTGTGGAAAAAACAACGCAGACTTTCTCCCTCCACTTTTCCCTCTGCTAAATGGGCTCCCATGTGGGGACAATGGGCATCCATTGCTACTACTTTTTCCTCATTAGTGCGATAAATAGCTAAATCTCTACCTAATAAAAATACGGACTTAACTTGCCCCCGTTTTAACTCCTTTGACCGCAATAACCAATACCAGCCTTTAATGAAACGCTGGGGATGGTTAAACACTTTGGGGGAGTGGGGCGGAGAAAGCACTGTGGTTAGACTAATTCGGCAACAAATCAATCAAGAATATTTACAGCATAGCTGGAATGCCAAATTCTTAGCCCTGCTTTGGTCAAATTTTCCGCTGACACCTCCGCTAAACACACCAACTCATCCCCTTCAACATGACCAGGGTTTTTTTGTAAAAAGAATTCCACATGGCGATCGCCTAATTTTTCCTCCGGTACCCGAAGGAGATTGGGGGTTAAGACCTGGGGTTGGGGCAAACGCACAATGCCCAAGCTGGAATCATAATGTTCCTGGAATTTTTCTTGGGCCAGATAGTCGATAAAATTTTGTACTGATGGAGGCGTGGGGCAACGGTAATGGGGATAAAATTCTTTGGCAAAAATACTCAAAAAACGATAGGTACGATAACCAGAAGAAATTAACAACCAATAGAGTTTTTCCGGCCTTTGCCCATGGAGCGTTTGCATAGCTTTTGTCCAAGCTTTGGCTAGGGCGGGGTTAGACCAGATGGAAGGGTCGGTAATGGTGTCACCGGAATAAACAATTCTGAGGGTTTCTCCTTGCCAGTGAATGGGGTAAAAGCAAAAAGTTGTAAAACCTTTCAATACCCCCGCCAATTTAAGCAAAATCACCCAATCTTTACTGTTTAAATCCCCCTGAAATTGTGGCCAAAATACCCCTTCAAAATGGGTTTGCAGCAATTGAAACATTGCCAATTGATCGGCATCAGCAATTTTACTAACTGGTACAAGTAAAGCTTCGATCATAGATTTTTCGGGAATTTTTGCAATCCGGCCAGCAAAAAGGACAGTCCCTATCTCCACCCCAAAAAGGGGCGATCGCCAAAATTACCCAACACTAATCAAAAGCATTGCTGCAAAGTCAGCGGATCCTATTAATTCATTATGGTCTCGGGGGCGAGCTTTTGCCGTCAAACCACCATCTCCTTTAATGGGTTAATTGTCCAAATTTCCCCGGGAAAAGAGGCGGCCAATAATTTCCTCGATGGGAGGGTCAGACACACTTAAATCCGCCACTGGTAGCTCGGCCAACAATCTGGCGATCGCCGTGGTTAAATTTTCCCGCTTGAGCAAAAAGCGCACCAAAAGACCTTCTACGCTTTCCACCTCACCGTAGACCTGTAGCTTTTCCAAGTCCATGGGCATAGATAATTCCACCACCACTTGCCGGTACGGGGAAAACCGTTCCACTAATTGGGCCAAATCACCGTCGTACATCAACTGTCCCTGGTGAATTAATAGGACTCGCTCACAGAGGGTGGTAATATCCGCCATGTAATGACTAGTCAGCAACACAGTGGCCTGGTAACGCTGGTTATACTCCTGTAAAAACTGGCGCACTGCCACTTGGGCATTAACATCCAGCCCCAGGGTGGGCTCATCTAAAAACAGAACGGTGGGATGGTGGAGCAGGGCTGCTAACAACTCGGCTTTCATCCGTTGCCCTAGGGATAGTTTCCGCACTGGTTGCTTCAATTCGGCGGTCAGATCGAGCATTTCGCTCAATTCCCCCAGCCGTTGCTCAAAAATTTTGTCGGGAATTTCGTAAATGGCCCCGTTAATACGGAGGGAATCCAAGGTAGGCAAATCCCAAATTAGTTGTTGTTTTTGCCCCATCACCAAACTGGTACGGCGTAAAAAAGCCGTTTGTCGCCGGAAGGGATCGAACCCCGCCACCCGCACTTTTCCCCCCGAGGGTTTGATCAACCCTGTGAGCATTTTAAGGGTAGTGGTTTTGCCCGCTCCGTTGGCCCCAAGAAAACCCACCATTGCTCCGGGGGGAATGGTAAAGGAAATGTCTTGTACTGCCAGCACTTGACGATAACGCCTTTGCCAAAAATGCTGGAGAGTCCCCTTTAGTCCGGGGGACTTGAGGGCAACGGGGTAAACTTTACTGAGATTTTCCACCACAATGGCGGGGCCGGACATTGAGGCCAAAGGAGTTTCTAGCCTAGACAAAGCGTCGTGACCTATGGCAAAAGTTCTAAATTAGTGAAGCGGAAATCGGTGCAGGTTTTTTCTCCCCCAGTGGCGATCGCCTCCACCGTTTGGCGGCTGGGTAGATAATAGCCCCCTAGTTCTTCATAGGTTTCGATGAAATCCCGTTTGCCTTTGAGGGTATTGGTTTTGGGATCTTTAAAAATAGCGTTGTATTTGACGGCAATATAGCCGGAGCCAGTGTCTAAGCTCTCCTCGGTATTGATGGTGAAAGCCACCGGTCCCATAACCCGACTAACCTGACAAATTTCCGTGCCCCGGATTTTATAATTTGACCCCATGGCATCTCCTTTCACATCAATGGCGATCGCCCCGGAAGCATCGGTTTCCCCAAAGCTAAACTGATTTTTGCCGTGGGACTTTTCGAAATTCCCCTGTTTGCGGTGGGTGACAATATCACGCATTTGGTTATAAACACTCTCCTTGACAGTGTCATCGCTAAAGCCCGTCACGGTGACGGTGTAATCAGCCTTAACTTCCACTTCCCCTTCATAGTGTTCATCCCCTTGGGTAACGGTGAGCTGAGCCCGGTAACCGGGAAAATTTTCGTCCCAGGTGTAGCGGTTTTCATAGGCAGCCCGAAAGGCTTCTTGGGCAGTTACGGTAGCAGTCATAGGGTGCGATAAGAGTTAACTGAGTCATGCTCTAGCATTACACAGGAATTGTTAGTCAGACTAGGCCAAGCTTAGCCAATACCGGGGCAGTGGAAACCACATGGCGCTCCAAGCCTAGATCCCTAGGATTAATCCCCAGAGCCAAACCCACCAATTGGGGCAGATGTAAGACCGGCAAATTAAGATTTTTACCTAGTACTTTGCTAATTTCCGGTTGGCGGGAATCCAATTGTAAATGGCATAGAGGACAAGGGGTAATTAAACAATCGGCCCCGGCGGCGATCGCCGTTTGTAAATGCCGGCCAGCTAGTTGAAAAGATTGAGGCGTAGCATAACTGGAAATGGGCCAACCACAGCATTGGGTGCGGCCTTCATAGTAGATCGGGTTAGCCCCTAGGGTGGTAAAAACTTGTTCCAGGGATTGGGGATCAAAGGGATTGGCTTCTGGTAAATTTTCCTGGGCCCGCAGAAGATAACAACCATAGAAAGAAGCACAGTTAAGCCCGCTTAATTTTTGTTTAACCCGCTGAGCCAACGTTTCCAGTCCAAAATCCTGCACCAAAGCCCAGAGTAAATGGGTCACCCTGCTGGAACCTCGATAGGGGGCACAGCTCTCTTTTTGCAAATAACCGTTAATTTGTTCAACGTACTTGGGATCGTCTTTTTGAGCTTTTTTCAGCCGTTCATCCACGTGGGCAATCACCCCCTGACAAGTGCTGCAATGGGTGAGCAATGGCAAGTTTAATTGTTCCGCCAAGGCAATGTTGCGGGCATTAACACTATCTTCCAACAGTTGGGAATCCTCTTTAAATGTACCGGAGCCACAACAGGATGCTTTTTTTAGCTCCACTAACTTGATTCCCAAAACCTTGCTCAGGGATGTGGTGGCCAGATGCAGTTCTCCACAGGCCCCCTGGGCAACACAACCGGGAAAATAGGCATATTCAAGGGTCTTAGTCATGGCGACGGGGGAAGGGGGAAACTTGTAGGTAGTATATCGCGGGCTTTTGGCCTGGCATCAAAAAACCGTGGTCTCCCTAAACTTTGATCAATTTATTTCTCACAATCCACGGCGCGGGAATCCCCTCCCAGATTTATACGTGGGGAAGTACCTTGGGTCTAACTTCTTTGCTAATCAGACTCTTAACGTAGTCCCTTAAGATTTCAGACATTGAAATTCCCTGCTCAGCGGCATAAGCCCTAAACATTTCCAATTCCCGGTCAGATACGACTACTTGAATCTTTTTCTGTCTGATGGCCATGGCTCAAAGTTTGATGTATAATTCTAAGTATAACAACCAAGGTAATCAACTGCTCTAAAAACCCAGTGGCCCAATGGCACTACGTTGAGGCTTGGGAATCAAAGATATGTGGTTCCATCCAATAGTTCTAGTTTCTATCTATGGATAGGTAAAATTTTTGCAATAACTAGACCACCAGCTTTGGGACTAATGTTTGAACTCAAACAAACTTTGGAGAAATTCCACTACCCAGTGGCACTGGGAAAGTAACGCTGGGGGAGAGGACTACCTATGTCTAGGGCTTCGCAAGGAATCGCAGACATAGTAGTTTCTAGTAAGATTGATGCAGTCAAATTCACCGAAAAGCTTGTCAATAAAGACTTAAGCAGTCTCGAAATTATTTGAAATGACTATAAGTGAGTGGACTCACTGAACCAAGAATCCCCCGGATTCATCCCTGGGGAGTTTCGACTTTGGTTGTCCGATTCCCTTGATCACTGGAAATTCCGTTGTTGTTTTCTAGGTTTCAGTGTCAATGTGCAGTAGGTAACCAGCCCCCACCACCGTTTCTAACCATTGCTCCCCTGGGGCGGTTTTTCCAAAGGTTTTACGAATTTCCATCGCGAGCCGGTCTAGGTCCTGTTCACGGGAACCAAAATCATCTGGTCCCCAAATGGCGGCAATTAATTCTCCCCGGAGACAGACAATGGGGATGCCTTGGTTAGCCAAATTTTTGTTGGCAATGTGATGCAACATTTTCCTGACCTGAGACCGCATATGCATCTTCTGGCGATCGCCATTTTGCACCTGGAAGAGGGTTTGTTAGTTAATGTTGAAAACCCAGGGTTTAGGAGGTTTAGCAGGGGTTACCTGGGAGCGAAGCAAAACCACCTGGTTGGTTTGGCTTGGGTCAATGAACTTTAGTTGCCAATGGTGAATCCAGATCACATCCTCCGAAGCGATGGGCAACTTGCGACCCATCTGATGGTTCAACTCTAATCTTTGTCCCTGTCTTTTAATAATGGTGCCATTAGTACTTTGGTCGATGACCAACCAACCCTCCACTTCCCCGGCGATGACACAGTGGTGAATACGGGTAATTATTCCCTCCTTCTCCGGTAACACAATGTCATTGCATTAGGGCAAAAGACCGATAGTATATGAAGTTTTGACCAGACCGAGTCGTTGTTCCCCACCGTCGGGAGCCTGAATTTTTAGGTAGGGGATCAGACCGTCGATCATAGATTTTTCAAAAGGTTTACAATTATATTGACCCAGGAACAGACGGATATTTCCCCAGTGAGCCCCCCGCTTGCCAGGGTCACTCTAATGCCGAGGCCAACGAAAATTAAACAATTTAAACAATGTTACCCTTGTCCTAACATCGAGTCCCAGTCACCTCCGGATCTCCATGAATAAGCCGAGCAACGATGAGCCGCCCCCCACCAATGTAAGAGATTTGGAAGCTTTGTCGCCGCTGGAGGAAGGAGAATTAACTGTGGACTTGCAGGATTTGGAATACACCGTTGTTGCCCATCGTCAGCCATCCAGTACGGATTTAGTCCGCCTTTACCTCCAAGATATTGGCCGCATTCCCCTACTCAAAAGGGACGAAGAGGTGCAAGTGGCCCAACAGGTGCAAAGTTACCTTCGTCTCCTGGCAATACAGAACCAGGCGGCAGAATCTAACCCTGTGATTGAAAAATATCAAACGGCGATCACCATCCATGATCAACTATTGTCCCAATTGGGTCATCGCCCTTCCTACGAACGTTGGGCCAAGATTTTAGGGGAAACAGTGCCAAATCTGAAAGAAACCCTCAAAAATGGCAAACGGGCCTGGGCAGATTTGGTGGGGTTGACAGTGGAAGAATTAGAAAAAGTGGAAAAACAGGGCATTGAGGCCAAGGCCCACATGATCAAAGCCAATCTCCGCTTGGTGGTTTCCGTGGCTAAAAAATATCAAAATCGGGGCTTGGAACTGCTAGATCTAATCCAAGAGGGCACTTTGGGGTTAGAGCGGGCGGTGGAAAAATTTGACCCCACCAAGGGTTACCGTTTCAGTACCTATTCCTACTGGTGGATTCGTCAAGGCATCACCAGGGCGATCGCCACCCAAAGCCGAATGATCCGTTTGCCGGTGCACATTACCGAAAAGTTAAACAAAATCAAGCGGGCCCAAAGGAAGATTTCCCAGGAAAAAGGCCATACACCCAAAATTGACGAAGTGGCAGAAGAACTGGGCATGACCCCAGAGCAAGTGCGGGAAGTGCTTACCCAAGTGCCCCGTTCCGTCTCCCTAGAGCTCAAGGTGGGGCAAGATAAAGACACGGAACTGATGGATTTACTAGAAACGGACACCCAGTCACCGGAAGACGAACTGATGCGGGAGGCCCTCCAGAGTGATATGCAGGAAATTTTGTCAGATTTAACCCCGAGGGAACAGGAAGTCATTGCCCTCCGCTTTGGTTTTCAGGACGGCGTGGCCCACTCCCTATCGGAAATTGGGCGCATCTTGAATTTATCCAGGGAACGGGTGCGACAAATCGAAGCTAAGGCTTTGCAAAAATTACGCCATCCCCGCCGTCGGGACCGCATTCGGGATTATTACGAAAACCTGGGCTAGGTTGGAAGTCTCCATGGTTAATCGGCCAAAACTTTAACGGCGATCGCCCCTGGGCCATCAATGGCCAAAATACTTTGGGGCGGACAGGCTTGCCATTGGGAATCAGCAAATAGGGGTTCCGAGGCAATAATTACTCCCCCTGGGCACCGCTTACCATCGGCCAACCAATATAGGGTTGGCTCCGGTTGACGGCTAGCGTAACGACAGGCCACAATGCGCTGGCCATCCGCCAGGATAATATTGGCAGAAAAATAGGTGTTATGTTGGCGGGCCAATGCGCTCAAAGTTAACAAACTCACCTCCAAAGCTTTATCCAAACTAACTTCTGACCCATTCAAATCACCCTGGCGGAGATGCCGGAGATTGTCCAAAATTAAGGCAAAAATATGTTCTGAATCGGTGGTGCCATGGATGAATTGATAACTGGCATCGCTGAGTAAATTACGGAGAGGACGATAAAGGGTAGTACGAAAATTATTAATAAATCCATTGTGGACAAATAAAAGACCTTCCTCCGTGAAAGGCTGGCAATTGGTCAAATCCACTGCCAGGGGAGGGGTTGCACTCCGGACATAACTGACAAAGCAACCGGATTGGATATAGCGGCTCAGGTGGGGCAGATTAATGTCACTCCAAATGGGCAGGACATTTTTGTAAAGATAGGGATTGGGCAGACTCTCCTGGTCAAACCATCCCAAACCGAAACCGTCAGCATTCAGCAATCCTGCAGTCATCTCCTGGGGTTGATAGCTCTGGACAATAAGGGAATGTTCCGGGCGATAAATCAGTTGCTCTGGCCGTAGTGGTTGACCCAGATACCCTAAAAGACGACACATAAACAATTGTTGATAATCTTGGCAACCAGCTCAAATCCTCTCAAGCCGGGGAAGAATGGAGTGGGCACTCACTTTGGGGCGCAGGGGGGGAGCATCAACCTCATCGAAAAGCATTCGTGAATAAAAAAGGGCAAGAAAAAGCCCCTGGGCGTCTTTCCTTGTTTCGACTCCGGGGGCTTCAACTTACTCCTCACACACCTCTAGATAATAACTCTACTAATTTTGTCACCCCCAAATATTGTGCCAGTTAGAAGATTGTCATAGCTCCCAGCGGCATGTCATAAAATGCTGACTTTTGCCCCTTTTCCCTGTCGGAAGTGGAACCCCAAAAACATAAAAGTTTACACAAAAAGTTATAATTTCATAACATAACATCTAGTTAAATGCCTGGAAATCCGTTTAAAGCCTGATTTTAAAGCCTTGATCCCCTTGACGTGACGCCGACGCTCTATGTTACAAAAGTTGAAGTTCTTGATCCCCGCTGGCTTTTCGGTGGCGATCGCCCTGATTAAAAGTCATTAACCCTATCCCATTCGTTGTTGGATCCCTCTGTGCCCATCATTTGGAAATAAATAATTCTGTCCTTTTCCACATACCGATTGTGGAAGTAAATCCCACGGACTATCCCATAAACCAAAAGTAATTGTTATGGCTAAAGAAGACCGACCCTCCCTCGAAGACATGACGCTGCGACAATTACGCCGAGTTGCCAGTGAATGCAATATTTCCCGGTACAGTCGGATGCGTAAATCCCAGCTACTGGCAGAGGTGGAAAAAGCCCTCAATAATCCAGCCTCTGCGCCATTTTCTGTTAAACCCCTTAACCGTCCCCAGGAGGAACAAGCTGTGGAAGCTTCTAAATTTGAACTTGGTCAAGATGATAAATTTGGTGCCCCCCTCACCGCAGTGGATGAAGGCCTGGGGGATTTACCCGGCGGTTACGGCGAAAGCCGCATTACCCTGATGCCTAGGGATCCCCAGTGGGCCTATGCCTATTGGGACATTCCCAAAGAACATAAAGATGCTCTCCGTAGTCAGGGTGGCCAACAGTTAGCCCTGCGACTCTACGACGTGACGGACCTCGATTGGCAGACCAGTAGCCCCCACAGCGTTCAGGAATATCTCTGTGATGAATTGGCGCGGGAATGGTATCTACCGATCCCCGTCAGCGATCGGGATTATGCTTTGGACATCGGTTACCGCACTTTTGATGGTCGTTGGTTGACCCTGGCCCGTTCCACCCCCATTCGGATTCCTCCCGTTTATCCTTCCGATTGGGTAGAGGATGTATTTGTCACCGTTAATTGGGATGAGGATCTCCAAGGCAAAACCATTTATCAACTGGTTCCCCCCAGCAAGCGCACTGTGGGAGCTTCTACCGCTGTCTATGACCAGGTGTTCGACATGGCCCAAGGGGCTGAAGCCCTGCGGATGGCAGGTTCTCTCTACGGTTCTATGCAACATGTGCCAGGTTCCCTTACCCATGAGCAAACCCTCAGTTCCTATGTGTTTCCCTCCGGAGTTGGCATGTGGGCGGCCCCCAATGTTTCTGGGTTGAATATGTCCGGCATTGGCATGGGTTATGGTCTTTCCAGCAGTGAGTTTATGGCCTCAGAAGCTCCGGTACGGCCCCGGCAGTTCTGGTTAGTGGCCGATGCGGAGTTGATCGTTTACGGTGCCACGGAACCCGATGCCACAGTTACCATTGGTGGTCGTCCGATTAAACTCAACGAAGACGGGACTTTCCGCTTCCAAATGTCCTTCCAAGACGGCTTAATTGATTATCCCATCGTGGCAGTGGCGGCGGATGGAGAACAAACCCGTAACGTTCATATGAAATTTACCCGGGAAACTCCTTCGCGCAACACTAATACCAAGGAAGAAGCTGTACCGGAATGGTTTAGCTAGACTTTCCCAATCTAACTTCACTTTTTCCTCAATAAATAATAAATAAATTCCCCGGCTAAAGGATTTGATTAATTTACATTGCCTTTGTCGGGGATATTTCTTGGCGGAATGGGGTTACCTTGGTAAAAAGATTGTTTAAATTTACCCAAACCAGCCCAAACACTAAAACCCAGGGCAATAAAGGTGGTTAATGCTACCCCCAGCAATAAATTGGGGGCACCGGCCACCATGGCTATAGGAGTTAACGCAACAGATAAAATGGCGATCGCCAGACTGATCTTTTCAATCCGTTCAATGGTAGCCAAAGCCTTACGGCAACTATGACAGTGTTTAGTGTGGGAATGGTAACGATCCATTAATTGCTCTACGGATTGGCGATCGGGTAGTTTACTATCCCCAAAAGGTTTGACTTGATATTGGTCAATCCAACGGTGAAATTCCGCCACGAATAAATCTGCTTTAGTGGGTAAATAACAGGCTTTTTCGTAGTTGGGCGATCCGCCTTGACCCTGTACAAATCTTTCCTGCCAATGGAGAAAAATTTGGTCATCTTCCAACACCCGATTTTGGCCTAAATGGGAATACCAACGAGGCGTTAAGCCAATCACTAACCGGGGAAATTTACTAGGAAATTTGAAAGGAAAACGGGCAAATAAACGGCATTCCCCTGGGCGAATGGGGGTTGCATAAACCACCGTTAAAGTCCGGCCAAACTGCTGGGAAGTTAAATCGTGCCACATTAATCCCGGCGCAATGAACGTGGTGGTTTGTTTCCCCAAAGTGCCTTTCCTTGGCCCCTCTTCCCAAATGCCCGTAAACCCCTGGCGCGCCGCGTAGCGGATCTCTGCGAGATCGCCGTGGATAATTTCTAAATCCACCGGGCTGACGTTGCTGCGTTTACCAACGGTTTTATGGTGCGTGTAGGGAATATGGCTCGAATCCAAGACGTTTTCCATCAGAGTAAAGGCATCATAGGGCAGATCCCGAAAGGTATTGAGACAAACCCATTCAGACTGATCTTCCTCCAATACATCCACCAACGGGAGAGATACTTTTTCCGCCTGATCCCTTTCCCCTGGAAAAGCAAAGAGTAAACCCTGAGCTACCCGGGTCGGGAGGGAACGTACACAGGCTCTCCTACTAGTGTGGGCTTGGCCCTCAACATATTGTTGGGGAATGGTTTGACATTGCCCTGACCCCGCAAAAGTCCAGCCGTGGTAGGGACATTCCAAATGGCCAGCCTCGTTTATTCTGCCCTCCGATAATGGAGCGAGGCGATGGGGACATTGATCGGCGTAAACCCGCCATTGTTGAGTATTTGCTTCCCACCAAATCACCAAATCTTCCCCTAGCAGGGTAAAACGGCTTGGTTTGCGCTTGTCCAAATCCTCCTCGTAGGCCAGGGGATACCACACTGCTCGACAATCAAATTTGTTTTGGTCTAGTCCCCCCGCTGGTAGGGTGTCGGTGACAACTGGAGCTTGGGGAGGGGAGGTTAACAAACTGGTCATAGAATAACTGATTAAGTTCCAAGTCAAGGCACAGCCATAACCGGTGGTGAATTATTAAGAATTGTAACGATTATTTGCAATCTTTGGCTCCATTAAAAAACGATCGCCTCCCTGAAAAATTGAGCATGGCGATCGCTGTTATTGGAGTTATTAGTTCGGGAATCCCTGAAGGCTAAGCAAAGTTAAGTAATTAAATAATCAGCAATAGCCCAGTCCGGACAGTACTTTATTCTAATCCCGCACTTCCAAGGGTTGGGGATAGAGGGAGCTTAAACAGGGCAGGGAAATTTTTTCCACCATGGGGGTGAAACCCAACCACTGTTGGGAAAGTTCTGCAAACTGTTGGGGGCAACCACTGACGGTGAAACGGGTGGCAATGGACATTTCGGAATTTCGCAGTCCCATGACCTCCAGCTCCTGACGGGCTGCTTTAACCACATGGCTAGCGGGGTCCACCAGACGGATATGGGAGGGTAAAATTTGCTGGAAAACAGGGGTTAAATGGCGGTAGTGGGTACAACCAAACACTAGGGTATCAATGTCCGCATCCAACAGTGGTTGTAGATAGCCCTTAGCCACTTCCAGGGTGTAGGGGTCATGGAGGCGATTTTGCTCAATCAGAGGGACAAATTCCGGACAGCCCATCTGCCAGACCAATGCTTCTGGATTGACTTCGTGGATAGCATTACGATAGGCATTGCTCGCCGCTGTGGCGGGGGTAGAAATAACCCCAATGCGCCGGCCTTGGCGGACTGCGGCCCGGGCCCCAGGGAGAATCACTCCCAAAATTGGCATATCAAATTCCTGCTGTACGGTCTCCAGGGCCAAAGCAGAACTGGTGTTGCAGGCCATGATTACCATTTTTACTTCCTCCTCTGCCATCCAAGTCAGGATTTCCCGGACATATTGAAGGATTACTTGCGGGGATCTGTTGCCGTAAGGTAGCCGTGCCGTATCGCCAAAATAAAGAATTGACTCTTTAGGTAATTGTCGATACAGCTCACGTAGAACGGTTAACCCACCCACACCACTATCAAAAACGCCAATTCGGCTACGCTGGGGCTCACGCATTTTGTATGGAACTATACCTGTTAATTAAGGAAAGATGTTTGTCATTGAAACACGAATAATAGATGAAGTAAATAGGTTTTAGCTACCCTATCCTTCATATAAGTCAAGTTTCTCTGAATTTGAATTCTATGGACGAATAAGTCTTACCTTTGTTGCAGATACTCCAAAACCCCCCGGGCGATCGCCTGGGCCATCTGTTGCTGAAAATTGGGATCCGTAAGTTTGTAATTATCCTCATTGCCCGTGACAAAGCCCATTTCCACCAAGGTTGAAGGCATGCGGGAATTGCGTAAAACGTAGAATCTGGCCTGGCGCACCCGCCGATCCCGCACGTTTAGGGAATTAACCACATTACGGTGGATTGCCTGGGATAAACCGGCATTGCCGTGGTAGTAAATCTCAAAACCATTCACGTCGGGACGTCCCATGCCCATGGAATTGGCGTGGATACTGACAAACAAATCTGCTCCGGCTCGGTTGGCCATGTCGGTGCGGCCCTGCAGGCTGATGAAATAGTCCCCAGTACGGGTCATCAACACCCGGACCCCCTGTTGTTCTAGATATCGCTGTAGATACTGGGACACGGCCAAAACCACGTCCTTTTCCTGTACCCCCCGTATACCGATCGCCCCGGGATCCTTGCCACCATGGCCGGGGTCTACCACCACCAACCGGCTTCCCCGAGGAACAGATGGTAAATTGCCTGCGGGGGGATTGCTCCACTCCGGTGGAAAACTGGGGGCTGCATTAGCCGGCGGGGGTTGGACAGCAATGGGAACCTGCTCTCCACTATTCCCTCTGGGTGGATTGCCGCTTGGCAAATTTCCCGTAGGGCGGCTAGCCGTGGCATCGGGGATTAATTCTAGGGCGTAAAGACTGCCCCCGGAACGAAACAAACGGCCAAAACGACGCCCCATGTTGGGCTGAACCAAAATTAAAACCGAATCCGCCGTTTCCTGGCGAATATTGAGTTGATAAATGGGGCCACCGGTGGCCAGTTCCGGACTTCGGAATTGGGGGGACAATTGGGCCCGTTCCAAACGAATTTCGTAGTTGCCCGTTAAGCGGTTCAAATTGCCCCTGGCATTAATCTGGCGATCGCCACGGATAATTAACTGGCTATCGTCCCTGGTCACCTCAATGGCGGTTATATTAGCCAAATTGCGATTGGGAGCCTGACTCACTAGGCGATCGTTAGAGCTACCATTGCCGGAAGAAGGGGAAGAATTATTAGAGCTGTTATTACTGACCGGAACGGCCGCCGATCCGGGAGCTTGGTTAGAACCCCCAGACCGGTTAATCTGCTTTGGGAGCAGGACTACGCCTCCCCCTACTCGGCTATAGTAAGCATTCCAGCCACCGCCACTGTCGGCCAAGGCCAAAGAAAGCCGGGGATTGTTGGGGCTATCGGAAAACTTAATTTCCTCCACTCCGTATTCCCCCACTAGGAGAGACTTCCCCACTAAACTTTCCGGAAGTACCGCCCCCATAAGTTCAAAATTAACTGTGGATTGGCGGGGGTTGGGTTGGACGCGAATACCGCTATTGTCGCCATTTTTATCCAGACGAACGAAAAGCCCATTACCCGTGACCTGTAAATCCTGGGCACCGCTGACTGGAGAGCTAGAAGTGTTAGCGGCAGTCAAATTCTGGCTAGGTAGGGAGGAGCCATCGCCATTGGGGGCTGGGGCATTGTTATTGCTGGCGGGGGCCAATTCCGGCGTAGGCAATTCCACTACCCATTGGGTTGGGGTAATGCCTCGAACTTTTACCTGCTGGGGATCTACGGTATAGCCCGCTTCTAGCTCTATTACCACCCTGGTGGTGAAGCTATCAGGCTCCCCAATGCGAATTTCCTTGACCCGTCCAGAGCCTGCCTGGCGTACTGTCGGCCCGCTTAGGGTGGTGCCAGGTAAATCCACCACAATGCGGGTGGGGTTGGGAATCATTTGCGCGGTGGGTTGCACCCGAGAATTGGTGTAGAAAGTAAACCGATTTTGGGAAGCATTAAAATTCCAGTTCACTAACTGCCCAGCCATGGCTGGCAGACTGGTTAGCAAAACCGATAAAAAAGTAAGAACAAAACCAGACAATCTTGACATAGGAACTTCTCAACTCAATTAGCCGCTGAACGGACTTTTTGTTCAGCCCGGATGATCCATTCGGAGCACTGGGGCACTAATCAGTCATCCAGCGGATTGTCAGGGGCCTCCGCCAACGGGAACATCGATCACAACGGCGTATAGTCTTGGGAGATAGTAACCGCAATACAGTTCCCAAAGCAAGCAAGCTGGGACTTCCAGGGCCCGACTCACTTTTCTCCTCCCGGCAATCTTGCTGGCGATCGCCGGAGAAGGCAAGCTTTTTAGACGGTATTCAATTCAGGAAGGTTCATTTTTGAGCCAATTCCCTAGGGGGCGGGTCAGCCAATTTAAGCCCACAGTTAGTTGGTGTTGCCAGGTGGGGAAGCGATAGAGATAGACTAACCGGCGGGCCAGCACAGCGGCGGGGCCCGTTAACTTAATGCCTAAACCATTCAGTACTGCACTATCGATGCCCAAGGCAAGCATTTCCCCTAGGGGTTGGTAACGACACGGTAGGAGGGGACGCCCGGTTAAGTTAGCCCAGATATTCCAAGCACAATAATCAGCCTGTTGAAACGCTCCCTGGGCTGTGGGGGGGATTAACTGACCGCTGACATCACGGCATTCGGCCCCATCCCCCAGGGCAAAAATATTAGCTTTTCCTTCCACCTGTAGTTGAGCATTGGTTTTCAGTAAGCCCTGGTCATTGTGAGGCAGGGGTAAACTGCCAATGAGGGGAGCAACTTCGGTGCCCACAGTCCAAAGCACCAAATCCACAGGAATGACATCCTCTTGATCTCGGAATTTTAGGGTGAGATCATGGGAGGTAATGGCGGTGACAGTGGTTTCCGTATCTACCCAAATGCCTTTGGCGGAAAGGCTAGCCTGGGCCTGTTGACGGTTGAATTCCGGGGATAACCCTAAAATTTCTTTGCCCCGTTCGATAATGCGGATGCGGCCCCGAGTTCCCAGGCGATCGCCTAGTTTGGCCGCTAATTCCACCCCGCTGTAGCCACCACCGACAATGGCAACCCGAATTTTTTCAGTGTTGGATTGTTCTAGAACTTTTAATTTTTGCTTGAGTTTATAGGCATCTTCCAAGGTCCGAAATCCCAAGCCATAATCCTTTAGTCCCGGCAGATTTGGTAAAGGAGTTCGACCCCCCAGGGCAATCACCAATTGGCTATAGTCTAAATTTTCTGAATCAGTCCCATGTCCTGAATTATCTGGGGATTTTAACTGTACCTGTTGACGGACAATATCGATGGCGGTTACTTCAGCTTGGCGAAAAATTACCCCCGATTCTGCTAACAGTTCCCCGAAGGGTGGGGCAATTTCCCAAGTTTGCATTTCCTCCGTCACCAATTCGTAGAGAAAAGGGGCAAACAAAAACCGATCCCGTTGATCGACGAGGACAATTTCCGGTGGGGTATGGCCCTCCCAGGGCAGTTGACTGAGGCGCAGGGCGGTGTAAAGCCCCCCAAATCCTCCCCCTAAAATGCAAATCCGTGGTCGAACGTCCGTCATAATCTCTAGCCAGTGGTGAGGGCTTGTTACATTTCGTAATCAAATTGCTCCTATTCTAGCCGTTTGAGCATGGCGGTGCGGGCTTGCTGGGCCAGGCGGTCATCCAAGGGGGTTAACTGCACTGAATCTTCATACTTCTTCTCCAACGCAGTGCGGATTAACCAATCAGCTAAAAAGGGATTTTTGGGTAGCAAAGGGCCATGGGAGTAGGTGGCGATCGCCTTTTGGTGGAAAGCTCCTTCATAACCATCTTCACCGTTGTTACCATAGCCCACTTTGACTTTACCCAAGGGAGAAACGGATTGCAGATAGGTGCGGCCGCCGTGGTTTTCAAAACCAATTACTGTCGGGATTTCCCCCGTCATCGCTTCCAACTCCCGCCGGAGGGGTTCAGCGGTAATTTCAAACACCACATTGCCAATACAGCGTTTAGCTTCGGGGCCGGGATGTTTACTAACCATATCCAGCAATCCCAAACCTTCAATCCGTTGTCCCAAAGCGGGTTCATAGTAATGCCCCAACAGTTGGGGAGAGCCGCAGGTAAATACACCGGGAATCCCACTGTCTAACTGATTTTTTAGGGCCTCTGCCTTAGCGCCTTGGAGATCCCGCATGACAATTTCCTGCTGTCGATCCTGGGCTCCCCCCCCCACAATTACGTCCGCCTGGAGAAATAGTTCTGCATGGCTGGTCTGTTCCAGGGGAAGAATTTTCACGGGAATATCCCGCCATTGACAACGACGTTGAATGCAAATGACGTTGCCCCGATCGCCATAGGTGCTCATGAGTTTGGGGTAGAG
This sequence comes from Synechocystis sp. PCC 6714, assembly GCF_000478825.2. Taxonomy (NCBI): domain Bacteria; kingdom Bacillati; phylum Cyanobacteriota; class Cyanophyceae; order Synechococcales; family Merismopediaceae; genus Synechocystis; species Synechocystis sp. PCC 6714. The sequence goes on from NZ_CP007542.1 coordinate 2,288,662, forward strand.
CCAGCCAATTGTTAATTCCATACCTTGTCTATTGAGAGGAGAAAGTGTAGCTCCTGTAAGGCTGTCGGATCGATGCAAAACTTAGTTGCTCCAACTATGATCAGAAAACGACCTGCCAATGAAATGATAGTACGGAGAGCGAAGCTAAGTTCCACCGCTTGCCCTATTCCCGAAGGAAAGAAACTTCCCGGGAGATATTTTTGTTAAAATCGCTGGAAATTTAGGAGGGATCCTTGATGCCATTTTTGATTTTAGTGGTGGTGGTCCTATTTGCCGGGGTTCAACTTTTCCAATGGTTATTGGGGGCGATTTTACCCCTGCCTATTTACATTATGGCCGGAGCTTTTTTGGCGATCGCCAGCAATTACGATAAAGGCATGGCCATTTTTATCAACCGGAGCCAAGGGGCCCCGCCCCATTGTGAAGCCCTGGGGGAAACCATGACAGCTGAGCTAGAATCCCCTATAGAGGTCTCAACTAGCGCAACGGAAACCAACTAAAACCTGTCTAGTCCAGGGATGATACCAATTACGAAAACTGGCTCTCAATCCCCAGCTACGGGTGGCCCAACTTCCTCCGCGCATTACCCGGTGTTGCCCATCAAAATAAGCCTGAGAATAGCTCCGATAGGGATAGGGTTGGAAGTTGTCATAGGGCTCGAAAGGGGAAGCGGTCCATTCCCACACATTGCCCAATAGGTCGTAACAATTAGCTTGATTGCGGCCTTGATGATAGTAATTCACTGGGGTGGTTTGCCCATGGCAATTGTCAAAGTTACATCGTTCTTCACTAGGCAAGGTTTCTCCCCAAGGATAAGGACTAGAGGAGTGTTGGCTAGACCAACGGGCAGCCCTTTCCCATTCCCTCTCTGTAGGTAAACGTTTACCAAAAAAGTTGGCGTAGGCTTCCGCTTCGTAGGCACTGACCCCATAAACGGGATGGTTGGATTTTTTTCCCGCACCTTGCCAATAAAACGGTTCCGTAATATTTTGTGCCGATCGCCATTGCCAACCGGCTTCTGTCCAATACTTGCTCTGTTGATAACCCCCAGCGTCAATGAATTTTTGATACTGGGCTTGGGTGACCGGGTACTGGTCTAGCCAGAATTGTTCCACTTCCACCCAATGGGCTGGCCGTTCGTTATCTTGGGCCCATATTTCTCCACTGCCTTGGTAAAATCCCCCAGCGGGTATGGCCACCATGGGTGCCTCCAACATCTCCCTCTGGGGATCAACTGCAAAATCATGGGTATTAACCCCCAGGTCAATGCCGGCCAGATGGCTTAAAAAACTGATGGTTTCGCTGTGTTGCACTTCATGTTGCAGCAGCCACCACCATAATCTTATCTGGCCTTGATCCGAGGACCCAATGGAAGATTCCCAGACCAGTTCCACCGCGGCCCTCACTGCCCCTAAATATTGTTCAATGGCGTCACGGCCAGGCAATGCACAACGTTCAGATTTGGCTAAACCATCGGCCCGGAATAATTTTTGGTAGGCGGGAGGATGAAACTTTTCCCGTTCCTGTTCAGGCAATAGCCAAAGGGCTTCCGTAAAAGCAATGTGGCCGAAATGCCAATCAATGGGGCTAAAATCCGGGTGCCACTGGCGATCGCCTAGGGCCGGGGGAATGCGGTGCAGGAGACGGATGGTTTCCACCCGACACTGGTCCATGGCCAGTTTAATACCGTTAACATTCTCAACCACAGTGTTTCTGGAAATTCAGGGCAGGTTAATAATTTCCACCCGGGAGGTGACGAAACGATTCATCCAATTTTCCAAATAGGCCCGATTGGTTTCCTGTTCTTGGGGATCATTTGTTTCTAGGGGGTAGGGGGCTAAACCCCGAATGGCGGCGGTGGTGACGCAAAACATGGACTTCTGAAAACTCTCACAAATTTGCACCAACAAATCCCCTTCCTGTCTTAGGGATGCTTGATAAACCCGGTGGAGATAGTCCGGTAAAAAGTGGCGCATATCCTGCATTAACAGAGTGGGGGGAATACCCGCCCCACCAACGGGTAAGGGATCGGCATAGAGAGCGCCATAGGTGAATAAACTTTGGTCCGGCGGAATTTGTCCTGCCTGGGCGTTGTAGGAAATAGTTCCAGGGAAAGGAGTACCCCGGAAAAATACCGCTTCCACGTAAGGCACAGCGGTTTCCATTAAAAAAGCCAGATTGGCACTGGGGGACAGAATGTCGTAGGTAATTCCGCTCAGCTCTAATTGGTAGGTAACGGGACGGGCGGCATCGGCCACTAGGCCATCCTGAATATGTTGTACCACCGCAGGGATAGTTTTGATTTCTCCCCGGTCATAACGGTCGGAAAGACTTAAGAAAATATCTGCCATAACCCGCCAAAATTGCCCCAAGGCAGAATAGTAGGCCATCATTCGCATTTGTTCGGGCAAAAATTCCGGAAAAATCCTGTTGAGCAGTTGTAGAAACGGATTCCCTTTAATCTTTGCTCTGATTAATTTACCCACATTGACTTTGAATTCCACACCATCCAAATATTCATCTAATTTTCCCCCCCCATGCCACATCATCGCCTTCATGCAATATTCCGCATATTCATAATTAATCCGATTGTGCCACCAATGTTTCAATAGGCGATCGCCAGTAACACTGCCGTTGAAATACTTAAAAAAGGGAAACAACTTGAGATACTGAGTGTTAGCAATGTATTGCAGATTGATGGAATAGGCATCGAGGATCACGCCATAACTTTTGAGAATGCCCACCACTTCTAAGGTATTTTCTGGGGAATCCGCCAACAGAGCCTGGCCCGCTTCTAGGTTTTGAATATATTCTCTGAGAGGATGACGGGATGGAGCGAGGGGAGCTTGGGTCATAACTTCAGGACTATGGTTTCAATGCAGAAGCTCAGGGTACGGACCATTATCCCAGTAATCCAGGCCAGAATGCCAATGGCGAAGAAATTTCTTCCGGGTTAATGGAACGTCCGACTAGGGAACACTATGACAAAATCCGCCATTAACTGAAGCTAACCGCCAAACAATAGGGTTTGGATCTCCTGTAGTCGAGGTTTAATCACATCTAACTGATCCTGGAGGGGTTGGAGGGCCCCCCGCAGTAGATTGGCCCGGACTTCCAGGGCCGCCATTTCTTTCTGCAAATCTTCCACTTCCCGGCGATCGTGCTCAAAATTAGCCTTTTTATCTTGATATTGCCGGTCCAGGTTGGCAATCATAGTCTCGATTTCCCCCAGTCCCTGCTTAGTTGATTGCAAATTCTGTTCCAACTGGGCCTTTTCTCCCTGGAGTTTATGTTTGCGCTCTTCCAATTGTTGGATGACCGGATCCAAATCAATGTTGGGGATGCTATCGTCAATTTCCACCAGGCCCTGACGGCGACGGAGGATTTTTAAATGTTGTAACAGCACTTCCTGACGTTCTTTAAGGTTGCGGCGCTGGCCAATCAAGGTTTCATCCAGCATACGTTTCCTTTCCTGTTCTTCGTTTAACTCTTGCTCAATGGCCAAACGACCGTAATCATCAGCGGCTTCCAGGCGGGCTTGGATGGCGTTCACCTCTTCACATTGGAGAGTCAGCTCATCCTCTTGGTCATTAACAAAGCGGGCCAGCTTTTGCATGTCTGCTTGCAATTCTTTGACCATTTCTTCCAGCGCCCCCAGGGGGAGTTGCTCCAGGTGCTGAATGTCAATTTGATGGTCTTTATCAACGCTCATCGCTCCGGTAGCCAAGCGATACAGATTAGTTTGTAAACTTTCTGCGACCGCAATTTCAGTTTTTAACTGGGACAAAAGCTTTTGGCCATTGAGTACCCCCTGTTGTTCCACTGTCAATTGCACTTTAGCCTTGGCCAATTCCTGGCTGATGGCCTCTAATTCCTGTCCATGGATAGCCAGCAATTCCTGTTTTTGTTGAATTAAACCCCGATGTCTTGCCAATTCTTGTTCCGCACCGGTAACTACTTGCCAATGGTCATTAAAAGTCTGCTGTTGTTGCTCGGTGCTTTGGTAGGCATTGGCTAAGGCCTGGAATAGGGAAGGGATGGCTTCAGGATAGGCCCCCAAACGCTGGAGTATGCCCTGCAAAACTTCTCGATTTTCGGTACTGTTTTCCAGTATGGCCCCAAATTGTTTTTGTAAACTTGCCAGTTGCTCCCTTTCTCCTTCTAACCTTTGCCAGGCCTGGTCCACTTCATACTTTTGCTGTTCCACCTGGGCAAGTTGACTGGCTCGGTCTTCCACCTCCGATTCCTTGGCTTCAATCTCCATTTCCCGCTGGCTCAGCTCCTGGAACTGAAAGGTGAGGGATTCCCGCCAACGTTCAATCTCCCCCTGTTGTTCTTTCAACTTTTCCGAGAGACGGGATAGTTTTTGCAGTTGACGCACCAACTCCGGTGCCGCCGTCTCCGGGGAGCCCTGCAGAGAACGATTACTGCTCAGGTTCAGCATCCACAGGGTTCCCTCTTTGGCTTCCCCCATGTCATCGGTTTGGAAGCTTTCTTCGTTAGGCAGAGCACTCCAGGTCTGATCACTGTGCTGACAGGCCAGAAGTTTTAACTCGGTTTTATAGCCGCCTAAAAAGTTTTTGGTTTGTTTCTTGATTTCAGCCAAATAGAGCACAAGTCGTTGTCCTGAGCGGTGGAGACGATTTTGTCGGGAGGGTTCTCGCTTTATTCTAATCCTAAGCCCGCTGGACAGGGCCATGGAAAAATTTTTAGGCCATCCTTGGGGCAGTCGCTAAATTTTGACTCTCTAGCTTTCATCTTGCCTTTAGATGGTGGAAAATTGCTCAAAATTGCAAAAAAAAAGGAGGTGAAGGAGATTTTCCCTCGCCTGCCGTTAGTGATGAGTGATGGGAAACTAAGCATGCCGCCCGCTAGCCTGGGTTAACTTCTGAACGAGAAGTTAGCCGGTTTCCGGGGCCAACGGACAACTTTCTGCTCAGTCCCTACAGTCATCGTCCCTGTCGCCGGGGCATTTACCGTTGTAAACAACGGTATGTTCCTCGAGACTAGAAAAAGCTGCCGTTGCTGCTGTTTCCAAGCCGATAATCATCACTAAGGCGATCGCCAAGGGGCTAGCCCAAGAGCGTACCGCTCGACGGACAGAATTGTGGGGTTTGGGATGCTGTAATTTCATCAGCTTCTCTCCTTGACACGTCCTAACACACCGAGACCAAATTAGAGCTTTATTGCTCTACTTCCACCATAGGATGGAGGTCAAGGGATGTCAGTCCCATCTTTAGGGGGATAAACATGGAAAAAAGTGGAATAGGGCAAATTCACTGTTGACTCTTTTTATTGTTACCGCCATGGGCCGACCGTTTAAATCCTGATCCAGAGGGTCATTTTTTCTGTCACCATATAACCCCTGGACGGGCTGGATTTTGGGACTATGGTGGGGGGACAAGCCAACTTTTGGGCTATCCTTGGGGAGTGGATTCGACTGTGCAGGGGAGTTTTATCTAGATGCTACGTCGTATTAGTCAATTGGCGATCGCCATGGTGTTGGCATTGGGGTTAGTTTCTCTGGCATTGTTGACCATGCAAAATGTCACCCTCGTTTCCTTGAGCTTTTTGACGTTGCAATCGATTCAGATGCCGGTGGGTTTACTATTGGTGTTCGCCGTGGCGGGGGGATTGGTGGCAGGGAGCCTATTTTACCCATTGTCTAGGGGAAATCGTCGGCGGGGTATCCCTTCCCAAAGAGAATTAGACCGAGAATTCGACTTTGATGATCTGGTATGAATCCTTTGTTGCAATGGTTGGGAGCCATGCCGGTTTCCCTTCGATCGCCATTGGCGATTATTTTAGGAGCCATACCGGGGGCTTTATGTCGTTACTATGCCACTATTTTTCTCGCTAGACTTTTTGGCAATGATTTGCCCTATGCCACTTTTCTAATTAATTTCTCTGGCTGTGTAGGCATGGGCTTAGTGGTGACCCTAGCAACCCAACCAGCTTTGATGTCCCCGGATTTACGCCTACTCTTAGCGGTGGGTTTTTTGGGTTCCTACACCACCTTTTCCACCTACGCCCTGGAGGTGACTGCCCTCTGGCGCACAGGACAGTTAGCGGAAGGACTTATCTATGGTCTGGGTAGTCTGGTGGTGGGGGCGATCGGCGTATTATTGGGAAATCTCATTGCCCATCGTTTTACCCTCTAGGTTTTGCTACTCAGTATTAGATTAGATCTGTATTAATCTGTGGCTAATTGGGGTCTGCGGCCCAACAAACCAGTCATCAAACGCAAAGCGAACTTTTTCGCCGGGGGCACTTGCCGCAACATTTCTAAGCCAAATCTTCTTAAGGCGATCGCCGGTAACCAATGGCTGGAAAAAAAACGGTCTAACAGATCAGTGAAGCCGAGGATGAGCCAATTTTCCGGTTTTCGCCAATGTTCATAACGTTTCAGCACCGTTAAGGAGCCCCAATCTTCCCCTTGGCCATGGGCAGTGGCAATTACCTGGGCCAGGGCTGCCCCGTCCCGGATGCCTAAATTTAACCCTTGGCCTCCCACGGGGTGGCAACAATGGGCCGCATCCCCCACCAATGCTAAGCGGGGTTGCACGTAGCAATTACTCTGCATCAGTTGCACCGGAAATAAACGCCGGCCATTAACTAAATGAAATTCCCCCAGGCGATCGCCAATGCGTTGGCGTAATTCTGCAATAAAATCCGCTTCCGGTAAGTTAACCAAAGTATGGGCTTTATGGTGGGGCATAGTCCAGACAATCTGGGCCCGATCGCCCGGCAGGGGCAAAATTCCCATGGGACCAGTGTCACAAAAACGCTCAAAAGCCGTGTTATTGCTGGGGGCTTGATGGTGAATGGTAAAGGCAACGCAGGACTGCCAATATTTCCAACCTTTGGTTTTAATACTTGCTAAGGAACGTACGCGGGAACGGGCTCCATCCGCCGCCACTAATAATTTGGTCTGTAGGATGATTTTCTTTTTCCCCTGTTGCAGGGTGACTTGTTTGTGGTTTTCTGAATTGGTGAAACTGAGCAACTCGGCAGGACGGAACCAGGTAATGTGGGGACAGTGCTCCAAACAGTTTTCCAAGGCTTGCAAAATCACCGGATGTTCTGCCACATGGCCCAGGGCCAATTCATTGACATCTTCCTTAGCAAAGGGGACGATGCCCCGGTAATCATTGTCGGAAATTTGGATGCGGTCGAAATGACCGATGGAGTCCTTGATACTTTCCCAGACCCCCAGCCCCGCTAAAATTTTGCCCGATAACAAGGAAACGGCATAGGCTTGGGGTTTGGTGAGGGCCTGCTCCTTGGGCAAAGCTTCAATAATGGCAATTTTTAAACCAGTCTGGCGTAACCCCGCCGCCAATACCAGCCCCACAATGCCCCCTCCGGCGATCGCCACATCGAATTGATTGTCAGTTATGCAGGGGAGCATAGGAATCATGGGAGAAAATAGTTGGGTAATTTTTACGCCGTCCTCAATGCCGGTAAAGCTTCCCAGGACAGGGCATTGAACCCTATTGTATCCAATTTTTAACAATGGTGCCCCGGCGCTAGAATTGCCCCAATGCGCCCTGAGCAACGGAACTTGATAGCCAATTTTTCGGTAAAATAGTGCCCCGTCGTCACCTTGCTGATTTTTAGCCGCTTTATCCACACTAGCCCCAATAATTTTATGGAATCCCCTGGGGAAACAACCAAAGTATCGGAGAATATTCTTGCCATTGCAGGCCAGTTTAATCACCAGGGAAAAATTGTCCAGATCAAACCCTTTGGTAATGGCAATATCAATGACACTTTTTTAGTCGATTTAGATTTAAATGGCCAAGGGCAAACCAGTTTTATTTTGCAACGGATTAACCATCAAGTGTTTAAAAATCCGGCGGCGGTAATGGGCAATATGGTCTGGGTAACCACCCATATCAAACAGAAACTGCAACGGTATCCCCTGGGGCGTCCTTGGTCCATGCCCGAGGTGATTTTGACCAAAAATAACCAAGACCATTGGGATTCTGGCACTGGACAATTCTGGCGGGCCATTAGTTTTATTGAAGGCTCAGAATCTTTTGATATTCTGACTAGTCCGAGGCAAGCTCAGGAAGTGGGCACTGCGTTGGGCATTTTTCACCAATTATTGAGCGATCTTCCCCCAGCAAAATTGGTTGATACCCTGCCCGGATTTCACCACACCCCTGGGTATCTTCAGCAATATCACCAAGCGTTGGCCAGCAGTCAAAGGGCCGTGGGAGAATTTAACCGGGAAATTGCCCATTGTCGGGCTGTAGTTGAAGAGTGGACTCCCGTAGTTGAAGTATTGGAACAAGCAAAGGTAAAGAGACTATTACCACTCAGGTTAATGCACGGTGACCCCAAGGTTAATAATATTTTGTTCGATCGCCAATCGGGGCAAGCCGTCAGTGTGATTGATTTGGATACGACTAAACCAGGATTAATCCATTATGATTTGGGGGATTGTTTGCGCTCTGGCTGTAACCTGTTGGGGGAAGAAACGGAAAATTGGTCCGCCGTTGAATTTGATCTGGATCTATGTCAGGGCATTCTTCAGGGTTATTTGCCCCAGTGTCGACATTTTCTCACCGCCGCCGACTACGATTATTTTTTCCCCGCCATTGCTCTGATTTCGTTTGAGTTGGGACTTAGATTTTTCACCGATTATCTCAATGGCGATCACTATTTCAAGGTTAAATATCCTCCGCACAATCTCATACGGGCCCTAGTGCAATTTCAATTAGCTACCCGGATCAAAAGTCAGGAAAGCTCCATTCGTCAAATGATTGAGGAAATTAGCGGTTGATGTTGACTAAGACAAAAATTGAAGGGAGTTCCCCTTTTTCCTCGACCATGCCACAGACAATCAATGGACTCCTGGTCATTGACCTGGCAAAAGCCATCATCAGAAAAATGGGTTTGAAATTCCATGCCTCAGCACGGCTTTATACTAAAACTAGAGTGCCAAAGACGGAAATCAAGTAGTCGGCTAAGCAAGGGAGGATGTCAAGCCAATGGCTGATCGCCTCCGGACTAACCGAAACGGCCGCTGACGTAATCCCGGGTAGATTGTTGGGTCGGATTTTGGAAAATTTCCTCTGTGGGGCCATATTCCACCAGACTACCCACTTTAGCTCCTTTCTCCACTGATTCCACGTTGAAAAAGGCAGTGTAGTCCGAAACCCGGGAAGCTTGTTGCATATTGTGGGTGACAATCACAATGGTGAACTGCTCTTTTAGTTCGTGCATTAGCCCTTCAATTTTGAGGGTGGAAATGGGATCTAAGGCCGAACAAGGCTCATCCATCAAAATTACTTCCGGCTGAACGGCGATCGCCCGGGCAATGCAGAGTCGCTGTTGTTGACCGCCGGAGAGGGAGAATCCACTGGCTTTCAATTTATCCTTCACCTCGTCCCAGAGAGCCGCCCGACGCAGGGACGTTTCCACTAATTCATCCATATCTCCTTGAAAGTTGTTTAACCTAGCCCCCCAAGCAATATTTTCGTAAATGGACTTAGGAAAAGGATTAGCTTTCTGGAACACCATGCCAATGGAACAGCGTAAACCCACTGGATCCACTGTGGGGGAATAAATATCGGCACCATGGTAGGTAATCCGCCCTTCCACCCTGGCGATCGCCACCAAATCATTCATACGGTTGAAGCAACGGAGCAGGGTGCTTTTGCCACAGCCGGAGGGGCCAATGAATGCCACTACCCGTCTTTCGGGAATGGAAATATTGCAGTCTTTGACCGCTAGGTGGGAGCCGTAGTAAACGTTAACGCCCTGGGCTTCTAACACTCCCTTAGTGGCCACGCCGTTGGAAACGACCATAATTAATATCCTCCTGAAAAATCACTAAATAATCGAACTAACCAACCATTAACAATAAATAAGGTTTTTAACTCAGACACCATTAGCCGAAGCGGCCACTGACGTAGTCCTTGGTTTCCTGCTCTTGGGGGTCACCAAAAACCTTGCTGGTTTGATCAAACTCCACTAGGTAGCCCACCTTATTACCTTTTTCCGTGGCCTCTGCGTTGTAAAAAGCGGTGTAGTCCGCCACCCTGGTGGCCTGTTGCATATTGTGGGTAACAATAATGATGGTGTAATTCTCCTTCAGTTCATTCATCAACTCTTCCACTTTCAGGGTGGAAATGGGGTCCAACGCCGAGCAGGGCTCATCCATCAACAGTACTTCCGGTTGCATGGCGATCGCCCGGGCAATGCAGAGTCGTTGTTGCTGACCACCGGAGAGGGAAAAACCACTGGCTTTTAATTTATCTTTCACTTCGTCCCAGAGGGCGGCCCGTCGGAGAGAATCTTCGGCCAACTCTTCCAAATTGCCTTTATAACCGTTGACCCTAGCACCGTACACCACGTTATCGAAAATGGTTTTGGGAAAGGGATTGGGCTTCTGGAAAACCATGCCAATATATTTACGCACCGCAGTGACATCGATGTTGGGCGAGTAAAGGTCTTGGTTATGGTAAAGAACCTTGCCCTCCAGTCGAAAACTTTCAATCAGGTCATTCAGACGGTTAAAGCAGCGTAAAATCGTGCTTTTCCCACAACCGGATGGCCCAATGAAGGCGGTGATTTTATTTTTGGGAATGGTCATGGAAACATCCCGCACTGCCCGATGATTACCATAGTAAATGTCAAGGTTTTGGGCAGTAAAGACAGGAATGGTTTCAGTTAATGTCCGAGCAGGGGATTCGTTCATGGTGGGTTCCTTATTTAATCAGTATCTAATAAGCCTTCTTCCGAGTAAAGAAGCGAGCGGTGATGTTGGTAATGAGCACCAAAAACACCAGCAACAACGAAGCTGCCCAGGCCAATTCTTGCTGAGATTTGTAGGGTACCGAGGCAAAGTTATAAACCAATACAGCCAGTGTCGCGATGGGTTCTTTCAGTCCCCGGGGCCAGAAGTTGGAATATAAGGCAGTGAAAATTAGGGGGGCCGTTTCTCCAGCAGCCCTGGCGATCGCCAATGTGACCCCGGTGATAATGGAAGAAAGGGCAGCGGGCAGAACGACGAATAAAACGGTCTGGTATTTGTAAGCTCCCACCCCCAGAGCTGCCCAACGAATATCCTGGGGCACAATCTGTAACGCTTCGTCGGTGGTACGGATAATGGTGGGCAACATCAACACCGCCAGGGCAACGCCCCCCGCAATGGCAGAAAAGCCAAATAGTCCCGAAGACACCAACGCCCCATAGGCAAATACCCCCGCAATGATGGAAGGAATGCCACTCAACAGGTTGGTGGCAAAACGTACTGCCCGGGCCACTTGGTTATCACCGCTAAACTCGGAAAGATAAACCGCACTCAAAACTCCAATGGGCACAGCAATCACCGTGGCGATCGCCACCACGATAAAGGTTCCGATAATGGCATTGCCCACTCCACCACCAGCCAAACCCGGGGCCGGGGGTAGTTTGAGAAATAGGTTAAGGTTAATGCTGCGGAAACCCTGGATGGCAACAAAAATTAGCACCGCAAACAGGGGAATAATGGTGGCCAATAAACAGGCCCCCGACACAGCAGTCATAGAGTAACCAAAGATGGTTCTCAGGTTAGATTTTTTCTTTTGGAGGTTAACGGCGGTCATTGGTTTGGGCGGCCAGGGCCTAGGGGAATTTAAAAAACGTAACTCTAAGCAAAAATACTTGTAGCCAAAATCAATTTAATGGTGGAAAAAACTAATATTTAGCTTTGACTTTGTTCACAATCAGCTCTGCCAAAATATTGACAACGAAAGTCAGAATAATCAGCACAAAACCCGCATACATCAATGCAGAAACCTGCATCCCCGAAGCTTCAGCAAACTGGTTAGCCAACAGAGATGCAATGGTGTTGGCAGGATTTAATAAAGACCAACTAAGACGGTTAGAGTTACCAATAATCATGGTTACGGCCATCGTTTCCCCCATGGCTCGCCCCAGGGCTAACATAATGCCCCCAACAATGCCGGAGAAAGCGGCGGGAATTAGCACCCGAAAAATAGTTTCCCACCGGGTAGCTCCTAGTCCCAAGGAAGCTTGACGCAATTCCGGCGGTAAGGAAGCCAAAGAATCTCTGGCGATCGCCGTAATGATGGGCAAAATCATAATGGCCAAAACAATACTGGCGGGTAACATACCAGGGCCCGCAGGCGGGGTGCTAAAGAGAGGAATCCAACCAAAATATTCGTTTAACCACATGCCCACCGGTTTGATCAGCGGAATAATGACAAAAATGCCCCACAATCCATAAACAACACTGGGAATAGCCGCTAGCAATTCCACCATAAAAGTTAGGACAGTGCGAATTTTAGTAGGAATGAAATCTTCACTTAAAAACAGTGCCGTGCCAATACCTAGGGGAATAGCCAACAGCAAGGCCAAGCCGGAGTTTATCAAAGTTCCCACAATAACCGCCAAGGCACCATACTGACTTGTGACGGGGTTCCAAGTATTGTTGGCGATAAAGCCCAGCCCAAAAGCTTTAATTGCCGGCACTGATTGGAGGAAAATTAGGACGGCGATCGCCAGCAAAATCAGACCAATACTGACGGCAAAGGCTAAAGTTAAATACTTAAACCCTTTCTCCAAATTTTTTTCAATATCGGAGCGGGAAGCCAGGGGCTTTGTCCGGGAATAGGGCGCAGTGGTCATGGAAAAATGGGGGATTAGGAAAGGAAAATGGGAAGGAAGATCAACATCAATAATGGTGATCGCCTCCCCACCCAAATATTTGGGACTGAACTATTTCAGGGTGATAGTGTAATCAGGGGAAATTTTGTCAGCGGCGGCGGCCACCTTTTCCCGCACATTTTGGGGCAGGGGCACATAACCCAAAGCAGGGGCCATGGTTTGACCTTCATTCAGACCAAATTCCACCATTGCTTCCATGCCCTTGGCCTTGTCCGCATCAGCATACTGGGGATAGAGCAACATCCAGGTATAGGTAACAATGGGATAGGATTCCGCCCCAGCCGGGTTAGTGATGAATTCCCGTAGGTTTTCTGGCAGTTCCACTGCGGCCAATGTGGCCGAAGCATTTTCATCGGTGGGCACCACAAACTGTCCATCCTTATTCTGCAAGCTAGCCATAGTCAGGTTATTGTTGGTGGCATAGCCATATTCAACATAGCCAATGGCCCCTTCGTTTTGTTGAATGCCAGCGGTTACCCCTTCGTTGCCTTTACCACCAATGAATTTACCTTTACTGGTAGGCCACTCTACGGTTTTACCTTCGCCGATGGTCTCTTTGAATTCGGGGCTCATGGCGGCCAAGTTCATGGTAAAAACGGCCGTGGTACCACTACCATCGGAACGGTGGACCACAGTGATAGGTTGATTGGGCAGAGTTAAATCGGGATTATCCGCCACTAATTTGGGGTCATTCCAGTTGGTAATATTGCCCAACATGATGCCCGCTAAGGTTTCCTGGGATAACTTCAATCCTTCGACTCCAGGCAGATTGTAGGCCATGACAATGCTACCGGCGGTCATGGGGAGCATGATGACTTCACCATTAATCTTGGCGATTTCTTCGTCATCCATAGCCACGTCACTGGCACCAAAATCAACGGTTTTAGTCATGAATTGCTCTACCCCGGCCCCACTACCCACGGATTGATAGTTGACTTCCAGATTAGGTACAGCTTGGTTCAGGGCCACAAACCATCCTTGATAGAGGGGAGCGGGAAAACTAGCACCGGCACCGGTCAAAGAAACTTTACTGGCAAAAGCATCTGCGGCGGTAGAATCACCACTACCGGTTTGGGCTGTGTCACCACCGCCACCACCACAGGCCGCCAAACTAACGGCTAGGGCTAGGGCAGAAGCCTTGGGCAACAGGCCCTTGGACAACTTTTTAATCTGCTTGAAAGTAGTCATGGATGTGTTCTCGACGCGGATTTTTGTAATCTGGCTAAACAGTTGCTCATGATACATTTATTAAGCCAGACCATGGTAAAGACAAGGTTAAGGTCTATGGAATTCGGATTTCCTTGTTTTGAATCCCTAATACTCTGACCTTAGCGAGGGTTATGGATCTTAATTTTTTGCCCTACTCGAATGAAGCCTGTTTCTTTAGCAATTCCCCAATAGTCAGGTCCATAACGCTTTTCCCTTCGAATACCGTTCCCACTTCTCCTTTGTTGAAGCTGATTTTACCCAAATCGTAGGCTTCCTGGGGGAGGGGAATATAACCAACACTGGTGGCGGTGGTGGAAGCATTGGCGAGATAAAAATCAATAAATTCCCGCAGAGCTGGATTTTCCTGGGCCTTGGTGGCGTTGACGTAAATAAATAAAGGACGGGATAGGGGTTGATACTCAGATTTTTCCACCGTTTCCCGGGAGGGTAGTACTGGGCCTTTACCTTGATCCACAGCAATGGCTTTCAACTCATCGGTGTGAGCTTCGTAGTAGGCAAAGCCAAAATATCCCAGGGAATAAACATCTTGAACTACCCCTTGCACTAAAATGTCATCATCTTCACTTTTTAGGCTATCAAGACGACTGGCCCCAGCTTGCCCAACGATCGCCTCGGTGAAATAGTCAAAGGTGCCAGAATCTTCGCCGGGGGAATAGAGATTAATGGGTTGATCGGGAAATTCAGGACGAACTTGGTTCCAGCGGGTCAAGGTTTTTTCGGCGGCCGGCTCCCAAATGCGTTTCAGTTCTTCGACGGTCAAACTATTGAGCCAGTCATTGTTGGGATTGCTGACTACGGTGATGGCATCAAAGGCAATGGGCAATTCCACGTACCTAACTTGGTTGTTATTGCACAATTTCATCTCCTCCTTATTTATGGGACGGGATGCATTGGTAATATCGGTTTTTCCTTCGCAAAATGCCCTAAAGCCCCCGCCGGTGCCCGAAAAGGCCACATCGATCGCCACTTCTTCTTTGCCCATGGAATAATCTTTCACAATTGCTTCAGTGATGGGATAAACCGTACTAGAACCATCGATGGCGATCGGCTGACTGGTCTGAGATGGTGTGCAAGCGGAAATTCCCAGCAAGAGCAAAGCTACAGGGGCAATGCGCCGGCTCAATTGACGTAAACCAAACATTCTTCCTTCTCCGCCCCTAGGGTGGTCAATTTTGATTAGCCGTTAACGGTAGCTTGGGGCATCCATCAACATTTTCGTATATTAAGGCGGGCCCGCATGGTTGAAGGTTAAGCCCTAGTAAAGGTTTGGTTAAAGGGCTACAGGGGTTGTTTTTGCCTACGTTTCGGCGCTTAAATTTGTTTGAAGAGAAACCAACTAACCAATTTGCAATCTGGTCTTTTAGGCAAAAGTGGTCGCACTCCATGGGCAATGGGTGACTTTCAGCCACAGCATCGGCCCAGGGGACTTTTTGCTCCGATTAACCTAGACTTGAGAAAAAAGCTGATTTCTGTAACTATGGCGACTTTTTCCTCCCTCGAAATTTTCAATCCCCATGTTCCAGCTATGGCCTTGGAGGCAGATTTCCATTGGCAGACCCAGGGAGAGAAAGGCCATCTAGCATTGACTTTAACGCCCCAAGCTGACGGCCAATGGTTGTCACTGTTGGGAGGAAAACTGCGCTTTTGGCTACGGGGCATAGATTTAACGGTCCAAGGGGAGGGAGCCACCATCAACAATGGTCAAAACTTTTTTAATGCGGGGGAGATAATTTTTAAGCCGGAAACCCTTTCGCCTCAAATCGTTAATGTTGATATTACTCTGGCTGAACAGTGGGCCCGTCTACAAGTGGAAGTTAAAGCTGAAGCTCGACAGGTGGCGATCGCCGAAACCCAAAGCCTGTGGCCAGCGGATTTGAGTCCAAACCAATTGGCCATTGCCGATCGCCTCTTAGCAAAATTTTTGGCGGAAGCTTACTTAACGCCGGCCCTTTGTTGGGGTCAATGGCTCCTAAGTAAATCAGCGGACTCTGACCCTCAAATTCCCTGGCAACCTCTGTACGATATCGAAAATCATCAAGCCGTAACCGAAGCAAACACCATTAGCCTTGGCGATCGTCTGCGTTTGGCGATCAATTCCCCTCATTTGGATTGCCTTGCCCTGGGTAAATTAGTTGGTTTAGACCCGCAACGGGATTTGGCCGGCGGCAAATTTGTTGGTGCAGACCTCAATGGCATTGATCTGGGTAACAGCCAACTTATGGACAGCAACTTCCGGGGAGCCATCCTCACGGACAGTGACCTGAGCCACGCCGATCTCCGTTGTGGTAACTTTCGGGGCGCAGACCTGAGTGGCGCCTATCTAGAAGGGGCTAATCTCCACCAGGCTGATTTCCGTAAAAGTAGTTTAGCCCTAGCAACTCTAATCGGTACAGATCTACGGGGAGCAGATTTGCGGGGAGCCACCCTCCAAAACGTTAACTTCAGCGGCGCCAAGGTGGAAAATTTGCAGTTTGGCGACAATCCAGGGCTGACCCCCACTCAAGAAGCCTGGTTGTTGGAAAATGGTGCACAGTTGACTTCCGAATCGGTGCAAGAAATGTTACGCTGATAGCTGGTGAAAATTCTGTTCCCAGAGAGAAAAACAACCAAAAATTGGACACGTAGCTCAGTGGATAGAGCATCAGGTTCCGGTCCTGAGGGTCGGGGGTTCGAATCCCTCCGTGTTCGTCTGATCGGTGATTTCAGTCCTTTAGCCCCTGTCCCCTAAACGGTGTGATAGAATCAGGATTGCTCAATTTTAGACTAAAGAAATAAAGTTAAACCCCGATGGCAAAAAAATCCATGATCGAGCGGGATAGGCGTCGTAGCCGCTTGGTAGCAAAATATGCTGCTAAACGGGAAGCGCTCAAAGAAGAATTCCGTCAAGCTGAAACCCTAGAAGACAAATTAGCTGTCCACCAAAAATTGCAGGATTTACCCCGCAATAGCGCTCCTAACCGTCGCCGCAACCGCTGTCAGGTTACAGGTCGCCCCCGTTCATACTACCGGGACTTTGGCCTTTGCCGTAATGTTTTGCGGGAATGGGCCCACCAAGGTCTTCTGCCCGGTGTAACAAAATCTAGCTGGTAGCATCCACCACTTGGCTGTGGCCAGTGGCAACGTTTTGACCGTCTCTAGTCGCTACCAGTTGCTAAATGTAGAAATAGTCGGAGCATGAGTTGCTCATTAGTGACCGTTATTACAAATTAATTATCTGATTCTACAGAGGGCTGCACAGAAGAAAACTTGCGCCCTCTATTTTTTTCTGAATTTCCTCTATCGGCAGTGACCCCGCTCCAAAGACGACTCCCTGTAATCCCTAAGTCCACATTGACATCCATCCCGTGGCTAAAACCATAGGATTGCTACGAAGCAAACAGATTTAACTGAATAGCTTTTCGGTGGGTTGACACTTCAAAGGATGGCGCTACCGAAGTGTTCCTATGCTTTCCTCCATGTCCGTTTAAAGTCTCCGAATGCTCTCCGGTAACCAGCACATTTTTTGCGGCATTTATATCTTTATCCTGGTTCGCACCACAGAAAAAGCAAGTCCATTCCCTGACAGAGAGTTATTTTTTGCGACCCATTGCACCACAACGGGAACAGCGTTGAGAAGTCGGTTCCCAACGGGAGATTACCCGGAAGTCCCTACCATACGTTTCTGCTTTGGCAGAAAACATTGTTCTAAAACAACGCCAACCCAGGTCAGAGATGGCACGGGAGAGACGACGATTTTTCAACATCCCGGCGGTGTTCAAATCCTCCAGAATCACTGTTTGGTTCTCACGAATTAATCGGGTGGGTGGTTTATGTAAAAAGTCAGCACGGGTATCTTTCACTTTGGCGTGAATTTTGGCAATCCTTAATCGTGTCTTTTCCCGTCGTTTACTCCCATTCTGTTTATGGGCAAGATTACGTTAGCATTTCTTAGGTCGCTTCAACTTTGCCTTTCCTCCATCTGTTCGCATTGAGTCAATCTACCCGCAAGTTCATTGTAGGAAGGAAGTTTATCCAATTCCTTACAAAAAGCTAAGGCGTCATTGAAAACTACCTGCACACAATCGAACAATTGAGCTAAACTTCGTTGCTTTTGGTCTGTGGGATGGAATCAGCACCTATACCTTAACTCTACGTTGTTATTCTACGAGGAAATTAAAGCCGTCCCGAAGGACAGGGTTTAAAACCCTTTTTTTGATAAAAAATTTTTTCAACCTTGCTTCCCCTAGCCCAAGAAAAATCGGGTCACCATTGAACCTTGAGCAAACCCATTGGGTCTAAACCCCCGTAACCGCCAAAGAGGTAGGTTTTGTTGGTTAAGCCCTTAGTCAATCCAGCAATGGGGGAAAACGAGACCAGTATTATCCGGCAAAGTCAGCAGGGTGATGCGGAGGCTTTTCGTCAACTCTATCGCCGGTACCAAGCTAAAGTCCGTTCCACCCTCTATCAACTCTGTGGACAGCATCAATTAGATGATCTAGTTCAGGAGGTGTTTTTGAGGGTTTGGAAGGGATTGCCCAAACTCCGCAATCACAATTTTTTTGCCACCTGGATTTATCGCATTACTTGGAATGTGGCCCAGGATGCCCGCAAACAATTGGGGCGATCGCGCCAACGGATTCACCAACCGAGTATTGCCCCGACCGACAACGAAGGAGAAATTTCCTTACAATTGTCTCGGCCAGAGGACAGCCCCGATTTGTTGCAACTCCATTACCAAGATTTGGTGCAACAGGGTTTAGCTGAGCTCAGTTTTGAGCATCGGACTGTGTTGGTGCTCCATGATCTCGAAGATCTGCCCCAAAAAACCATTGCGGAAATACTTAATTTGCCGGGGGGGACGATCAAATCTCGTTTATTCTATGCCCGGCGAGCCATGCGTGAATTCTTGCAACAACAGGGAGTTCAAGATGTCTTTTAACACCGATCAGGAGACAAAGCTGAAGCATTTTTTGCAAGCCCATTGCCCTGGAGTTCCCGCTGCGTCACCAGCACTAGAAGACCAAATTTTGCAACGGATCAAACAATGTCCCCGCCGCTCCTTGGCCTCTAGTTTATCCTGGCAATGGCTGGGGGGAGGAATGTTACTCCTAGGCCTAGTGGGGGTTGGAATCTTTAGTTGGCGATCGCCGATGCAAACGGCCGAGGAACCGAATATGGCCGAACTGGAAGCCTTTCTCCAGGAAACTTGGTCTGGCTCCATCTACCCCGACAGCGTCAATGGTGTGGAATCTGCCGATGGTGCTAACCAGGATTGGTGGTTACTAAGCGATCCCCCACGGGAATAAGACAGTTTGTACTTTTAAATCACTTTTCAGTTAATTTTCCGAGGAACTTGTTCACAATGAAAAACATTATTATCGCCAGTCTGCTCAGCGGCTTAGTTTGTACTGTCAGCACTATGCCCGCCATGGCCCAAAATCAAAATCTGGATTTACATTGGCAAAGTGGCGATGCCAGCGAGCAGTTGCTAGCCCAATGGGGCTGGGGTAACAAAAAAGGTGGCCAGGGCCAGTGGATGGAATCCCTTGATTTAACCGATAGTCAAAAACAACAACTGGAAGCCATTCGCCAAAAATATCAAGGTCAAATGCAATCCCTGTCGGAGCAAATGCGTACTAGCCAGAATGAGTTACGTACTCTAATGTCTGGCAATGGCAGTGACAGCGAAATTCGAGCTAAACACAATCAGGTGGCCAATTTACGACAACAACTGGGGGAACTGCGCTTCAATAGTATGTTGGAAAGCCGTCAAGTGTTGACCCCGGAACAACGGCAAAAATTTTCCGAGTTAATGCAGGAACGTCGCAATAGTCGTCAAGGCCGCCGGGGCATGGGCAACCAACAATAAGTCAGCCAATAAATCAGCGATTATTTGACCAATTGATAACGGCGTTTAAATTCCCGTTGTTGCTGATTGTGATCCACTACTGGATCTGGATAATTGACCGATCGCCGTGACCCGGGGGTGAGTTTACCGGTTAACAAATCTCCTGTGTCAAACCGGGCCAACTGGGGCAACCAAGTGCGGATATATTCCCCCTCCGGGTCAAACTTCTGGGCTTGGGTATGGGGGTTAAAAATCCGTAGGGGTTTGGGGTCCATACCGCTGGAAGCACTCCACTGCCAGCCCCCATTATTAGCCGCTAAGTCACCGTCGTATAGGGTCTGCATAAAATACAGCTCTCCCCATTGCCAATTGAGAATTAAATCCTTGGTTAAAAAACTAGCCACAATCATGCGGCAACGATTGTGCATCCAGCCAGTCTGGTTTAACTGAGTCATGGCCGCATCGATAATTGGGTAACCGGTTCTGCCTTCACACCAGGCTTGGAAATGGTCTTGGTTTTCTTCCCAGGGAAATTCCTTGAACGGCGATCGATAGGGGCCTTGGGCTAATTCAGGAAAGCTGTAGAGGCAGTGTTGGTAAAATTCCCTCCAGGCCAATTCTTGTTGCCAGGTTTCAATGTTGGCTCGGGCTTCCTCGCTGCGACTTTGCTCCCAAGCTTCTAGGGTGGCTTGCCACAGGGTTCGGGGAGAAATCACTCCAAATTTGAGGGCAGCGCTCAGTTGGGATGTGCCATCCAGGGCTGGAAAATTACGATTTTGCTGATATTCTTCCAACCCGTGGGTCGTAAACCAAGCCAATCTTTGCTGGGCTGCGTCTTCCCCAGGTTCCAAAAGTAGAGGTTTTTCCCACACAAAACCCAGCTCCCTTAATTGGGGCAGATTCTGGAGTCCTAGAGATTTGAGTTTTTCCTTTTCTGTTGGACTCAAACCCTGCAAATCCTTGGGAGTAGGCACAGGGCTAGGTTTGGGTAACTGGCGCCAATTTTTCCAAAAGGGAGTATAAACCGTATAGGCATTGCCCGTTTGGGTTAACACTTGTCCTGGATGATGAAGCAGTTGATCCCATTCCGTGGCGATCGCCAAACCCTGTGCCCTGAGAGCCTGGGCCACTGCCAAATCCCGTTGCTGGGCGTAGGGTTCCGTATCCAAAGTCCAAGTAACGGTATGGACTCCAAGGGTGGTGGCTAATCTAGGTAACAACTGCACCGGATCTGCTTGGAAGATCAATAATTGACTGCCCAGGTGCTGGTAATGATTCTGCAAAGATTCTAGGCAACCGAGCAGGTAAGCTACCCGAGCTGGGGCCATATCCTCCGCTTGAAGAATTTTGTTATCTAAGCAAAAGACCCCGACAATTTTGGCGGTTTTCCGTCGGGCGTTGGCCAAAGCTAAATGATCATGGAGGCGTAAATCCCGACGATGCCACAGCAAAATCAAAGGATGGTCAGACTGGTCAGACATGGGCAACAAAATCGACAGCCTTCCCATTGTGCCCCCTTACCCTCTCCTCCAACTAGGGTTATGTCAGCGGGACGGGCAAAATTAATCGATTTTTCCAGAGAATCAGCGCATCTTCTCCGTCGGGATAGTAACGTTTTCTGCACCCAGCCCGTTGAAACCCAAATTGACGGTAAAGCCCAATGGCAATCTCGTTAGAGGCCCGCACTTCTAGGGTGGCTCGCTCCAATTGCCGGCGACTTGCCTCTGCCAAGAGGGACTGGAGCATCATTTTCCCCAATCCTTTACCCCGATGTTCCTGGGCCACAGCCAGCAGAGTGATATGAGCTTCTTCTAAAATTTGCCAAAAGCACCCCATGGCCACCAGGTATCCCCCGGTCATTGAGCGAATTCCTAGCAAAACACCATTTTCACTGTCCCATTCCCGCTCATAGCCCGCCAGGGTCCACATTTCTCCCAAGCACTGACTATCCAACTGGGCAAACTGGGGCAAATCTTCCCTATGGGGATAAAAAAGGTCATACCCGGAGCAAGGCGCTGTAACCATCAGGTTGCCACCTGTTCTTGCAGTTTTAGTTCCAACTCCTTCAACTGTTGCCGTTGGGTTTCCAATTCGATTTGTCGTTTGGTCAATTCCAAATTTTTAGCAGCCATTTCCTGTCGCCAGGCTTCCACCCTTCTTTTTTCTTGCTTCACCAGAGAAGAGAGAGTTTGGTCGGGGGCTAAGCCATTGGTATTGGGGACAATTTCCAAAATTTCCATTAGCCAATCTAGGCCATCCCGAATCTGCTCCACCCGCTGGTCAGGATCAGTTTGTACCAACACCAATGCCCCTGCTTGCCAACGGCCTATATCCTCCAAAGGCAGAGTAAAACTATCCCTTTGCCAACATTGATGGCTCTGGTAACTGGCCAAAACCAAAAGCTGATGGCAATTTTTCTGCTCGTCAATGGTAATTTGGGCGAGATGTAGCATTATTTTCCCAGGCTGAGGCCCATGGCCCTGTTTTCCACAGTTTAACTAAATTGGCTGGGCAAGCCATGGTCCAGTTTACCGAATTTTTTCCCCTGACCCTGTAACGTTTCACGGGCGCACTAATTCCTTGTTCTTGCCCACAGTGGACAGTGGTTGGTGATGAACAGTATCGGTAATTAAGCGTGCTCCTCGGCCTCTGGTAAAATAATTCCAGCCCCACTGCAACATGACAATTAACTTATTGTCGAATTCAATCAGATAGTAAACGTGGGCCCATACCCAAATCATCCAAGCCACTAGGCCTGTAAATTGGGCAAAACCTAGGTCCACCACAGCTTTGTTCTGGCCAATCACCGCCAAACTACCGTAATCGGTGTAGTAAAAGGGAAGAATTTCCCGTTGTTTTAAACGGGCGGGAATCAGTTCAGCAAGGTAGGCCGCCTGCTGCATGGCAACGGGGGCCACTCCTGGCAAGGGTCGATCGCCTTGGTGGGAATAATTGGCCAAATCCCCTAACACGAAGATATTGTCAAAACTAGCCACGCTCAAATCAGGGTTTACCATCACCCGACCGGCCCGGTCTAGCTCAGCGCCGGTACGATCACCAATGACTTTACCAAGGCTCGAAGCCCTTACCCCAGCAGCCCAGAGTACCGTTTTGCCCACAATGGTTTCCGATTGATCACCGTTATACACTGTCACTTGCTCCGGGGTAATGTCGGTGACCATTCTTTCGGTCAATACTGTCACCCCCAGGTCTTCCAAGTCCCGTTGGGCCCGGGCGGAAAGTTGGGGTTTATAGGGGGGCAAAACCCGGTCCACCCCTTCAATTAACAAAATTTTTGCCTGCCGGGTGTCGATGCGGTGGAAGTTATCCTTGAGGGAACTATGGGCAATTTCGGCGATCGCCCCGGCCAATTCCACCCCCGTGGGGCCAGCTCCGACAATAACGAAGGTTAGCCAAGCCTGTTGTCGCTCTGGATCACTTTCCTTTTCCGCCGCTTCAAAAGCAGCAAAAATCCTTTGGCGCATAGTCAAAGCATCTTCAATGGTTTTTAACCCCGGTGCCAGGGCGGCCCAGTGGTCATTGCCAAAGTAATGATGACTCACCCCGGTGGCCACCACTAACCAGTCGTAGGCGATGGGGGGATGATCCTTGAGCACCACTTTTTGCTTATCGGGGTCAATGTCAACCACTTCATCCATTAACACCTGGACATTTTTTTGCCCCTTTAGTACTCCCCGCAATGGGGAGGCAATGTCCGCTGGGGAAAGGCTCCCTGTGGCTACTTGGTACAATAGAGGTTGGAAAAGATGGAAGTTACGTTTGTCGATTAGGGTGACTTCCACCGGCGATCGGCGTAAATGTTTCGCAGTGTAAAGACCGGCAAAGCCGCCCCCCACAATAACCACATGGGGACGACGGGGGGAGCTGGGGGCATTCATTGGGAATGGCAAAGTTATTACAATTTGTTAATGATAATCAGTTCTCCAAAGATTGCCAGTAATGGTTGCTACCAAAATTTCCCTAGCGCCGTATTTTGCTATATATTTTTAATATTTTCACAAGTTAAAAGTGATAGAGGTGCCAATACTAATATCTGGCGACTAATGCGGTCAATATTGACAATAAATCGAGACTAAAATAGTCGAACCATTATCAAAGGAGAGGCACTCAACGGAACTCCAATCAAGTTGAAAAATAGCAAATATTGACAGAAGAATTTCCCTACTCAGATCAATACTAGGTCAGCCTTGCTCTTAGCCAAGCCAACTTCTTCCCCATGGGCAAATCCTATCAAGTTAACTTTTATCCCTACAATTTTTCTTTACCCAGCCCGGTGGTGACCGCCCACGGTACTTGGCGACAGCGCCAAGGATTGATTGTTCAGTTAGCCGATCGCCAGGGCAGAGTTGGCCGGGGGGAAATTGCTCCCTTACCCTGGTTTGGCACAGAAGATCTGGCCAGTGCCACTAACTTTTGCCGCAATCTCCATGGTCAGATCAGCCCCGAGCAAATTGGAAAAATTGGCGATCGCCTGCCCTGTTGTGGGTTTGCTTTTGGTTCAGGGGAGTGGGAGGTGAATGGAAAAGGTTTGGTCGAACTGCCCTTAAATCCCCTCAGCTATTGTCAACTATTGCCGACGGGAAAAAAGACCTTAGATTACCTAACCTCAGGGCAAAAGCTAACCGCCAGTACTGTTAAATGGAAAATTGCTGTGAATGATTTCCCGACGGAACGGGATTTATATCTACAACTCTTGGACCAATTAGAGCAATGCCCCGGGGAGATAAATTTGCGACTGGATGCCAACGGTGGTTTGGACTTAGCCATTGCCCAACAATGGTTACAACTGCTCGATCGCCAAAGGGAAAATACTTCAGTGAAAGTGCAATACCTGGAGCAACCCCTACCTGCTGGGGAAATTGACGATATTTTTCGACTACAGCGAAATTTTGTCACCCCCATTGCCCTGGATGAAGCGGTGTGTAGCCTGTCCCAGCTCCAAGCACTTTACGATCGCCATTGGCCAGGAATTTACATTCTCAAAGCGGCCATCATGGGTGATCCGAGAACCCTAGCAGATTGGTTGAATAAACATCCCATTCCCGCCATTTTCTCCTCCGTCTTCGAAACGGCGATCGCCAGGCATCAGGTTTTAACCCTAGCCCAACGGTGGAACTTACCAGACCATGCCGTTGGCTTTGCTCCCCCCAGGGAACCGATTATAGAGGCCACCCCAGACTAGGTATGATGGGGATCAGCTCTGTTTAACGCTCTCTATTAAATTGATTGTGAGTGATTCTCCCAAGCCCCAACTCCCCCCAGGCCCCCAAGGTGACCATAGCCTAGTGCCCCGACCGGAACTGCAAGCTGTGACCGAAAAGTGGTTTGAGATTATGGTCCGGGTACAACCCCACCACACTGATTACGGCGGCGTTGTTTGGCACGGCACCTACCTGACCTGGTTAGAAACCGCCCGGGTGGAATGTTTACGATCCGTTGGCGTAGATTTTGCTGACTTGGTCAAGCTAGGTTGCGATTTGCCTGTGGTTCATTTGGGTCTGCGCTACCACCGTCCCATCCGCCTGGGACAAACGGCCGTAGTTAAGGTGCAAATGCAAGAAATTGAGAAAGTGCGGCTGGAATGGCAAAATCAGGTTGTTTGCTTAGAAACAGGAGAACTATGCGTCAGCGGCAAAATTACCCTTGTGGCGATCGACCCGGATAAGGGCAAAATCATGCGTCGTTTACCCCCGGCAGTACAGGAACATTTCTTAAAACTGAGGCAATATTTACAAGGTTTCTAACCATGGCATGGAATGGTTTTGAAATTTCATGACTAAAATACTGTGTTTCCATGGCAAGAAACTGTAGTTTTTCTTTTTCCCAATTCCGACCTGAACATAAGTTTCCCCCTGTTCAGTTTGCCCCAGGGAATGCTTCCCGTTGTCTTTGATAATGATTAATTACTCCGTACTCTTCACCCTAGCTTTACCTCCCATTGCCGGGGGAATTATTGGCTATTTCACCAACGATCTAGCCATCAAAATGCTATTTCGTCCCTACAAACCCCTATTCATCGGGCCATACCAACTGCCCTTTACCCCCGGGTTAATTCCCCGCAACCAAGAACGTTTGGCCAAACGGGTTTCCGACACCATTATGGGGTCTTTGTTAACCCCAGAGGAACTCCAGCGGCTGGCCCGTAAGCTACTGCAACGGGAACGGGTGGAAGGGGCTTTGGGATGGTTATTGCAACTAGCGCTGAAACAAATTCGGGAGGATAAACAACAAAAAACCGGCCAAATT
This sequence comes from Synechocystis sp. PCC 6714, assembly GCF_000478825.2. Lineage (NCBI taxonomy): Bacteria > Bacillati > Cyanobacteriota > Cyanophyceae > Synechococcales > Merismopediaceae > Synechocystis > Synechocystis sp. PCC 6714. The sequence goes on from NZ_CP007542.1 coordinate 2,314,670, forward strand.
CTGGCTAATATTTTGCGGGATTTATTTAGTGAGTCTTTACCCCGCTTACTCAAAGCCCTAGCCCGGCAGGATAATTTTTTATCGGACCAGATTAACCGTATTTTTGACCAAATTCTGCTGGAATTTAGACTGTCGGAATTGCAATCCCGCCAATTTGCTGATTGGTTATTAGGCACAGTTTTACCGCCGGATACAATTCGCTTAGCGTTGGTGGACTTTTTGAGCGATCGCAATATTCAGGTGATTGACGAAGGTTTTCGGGAAAAAACCAGTGGTACCTATTGGGTGGTGGCCAATTTATTTGGGGTGCGTAATTCCCTCACCCGTCTGCGGGCTTTTTGCTTAGAAGAAAAAGAAACGGCCAATTTGCGATTGAAGGAACTATTGCTCTCCTTGGAAATTCGTAACCGTCTGAAAGACTGGTTGCAACAATTGTCTTTGGAAAATTTGCCAGTTTCCACTGTGCGGCAATTGCGGCGGACTACGGGGGAAGTGGTGCGGACCTACATTCGGGAACGGGGGGAACCTTTCCTCAAGGATTTTGGCGAATCGGTGGATTGGGATAATGTGGCGGTGATTATTGTCAATCGCCTCCAGTCCTCCACTGCGGTCACCGGTTCCTTGGGTTTGGTCAGCGAGGAGTTGGCCTCAATTTTGGAGCGGTATTTAGAGGACGATTTGGAAAAACTGGTCAAGCAAATTATTCCCATTTTGGCCATTGACCAGGTAATTATTAACCGGATCAAGGAAACTTCCGCCGCCGATTTGGAAACCGCTGTCCAGGCCATTGTCCGTAGTGAACTCCAGGCCATTGTCAACTTGGGGGGAGTGCTGGGGTTGATCATTGGCGGTCTACAGACTGGCTTTTTCCTAGTCAGCCGTGGTTTTTGATGGGAGTCTGACCCGATGCGATACCATGGTTGGCAGTGTCAGAGTTTAGATCGTTGTTTAGGTCATTCCCTCTGATCCTTTGGTCGCCCTTTTCACTGTTATTTTCCTTTGCCCAACTCAGCCTGTGTTAACTTCGCCCATGTCTGATGCCGCTGTTGTTGTTGAAGAACAGGCCTCTGTGCTAAAAACTTTGCCGGATTTTCCCCTGTCCAATCAGCGGTGCGCCAGCCAATTGCAACAGCGCCTTGATTTACTGTTACTGGCGATCGAGGCGTTGGATGTGGGGGCAGCCTCCAAAATGCTGGCCAGTGCGGAAAGTTTAGGTTTGCAGTCTATTGTTCCCCATGCCCTGGCCCTGTGGCGATTGCGCTGTACTAACCCCTGGCGACGTTCCTACAATCGCACCCTCCTCACCCTGGATCAAGCCAAGGCCCTAACGGCGATCGCCCATTACCAGGCCAAGCCGTTGAATGTGACCATGCGTCAATTGCTCATTGCGGAACGGCAAATGCGGGTTAAACAACTGCCGGTGGGCACTAATTTTTTATTGTCGGATTACCTAGACCAATTCCGTTCCCATTTTGGTAGTCGGATGAATCACCGCCGGGCTAAAGTATCGGTGCTGTTGGCCTCAGAACCGGCCATGGATGATTTTGCGCTGGGTTTGCTGAACCAATTGTTGTTTTGCACTGGCACCATCGGTTTGGAACGTTTATGGATTAGCTTGTTTGACGGAGAAGTGACTTGAATATTCAACGACCCTATCGCTTGCCCAACTGCACCCTTATTCTGGAGGGTATGGCCACTGGCGCCGACCCCAGTTCCGGTAATCAGGATTTACAAATTATCCTCAATGCCCGTTGTCAATTTCTGGGCACCAATCAGAGTTTGGAAGGGGGGCGGGCTTTCCTGGAAGCATTGGCCAAGGCAGTTAATGACTATGCCCAGGGCTGCTTAAGTGGCATTCCCCACCCAGCGGAAACCAAGGGAGAAAATGGGGAATGGGCCGAGTTGACCCCATTACCGGAGCAGGCCTTACACCGTTTAGTCTGGCATCCCCCGGCCGACGAGTCTTCCGAGGCGATCGCCGTTGACCTGAGCACAGTGGAACTATTTGATCTGGTGGAAGCAGTGGACCAATTCATTGGCGATCAGCACACGTTACCGGATTTTTCCCTCACCCTAGAGCCCCTTTCCCGGCGCCACCGTCAACCGGACGAACCCTTTACCCAACGGGCTATTCCGGCCAGCTTGGGAGCTTTGGGCCTGGCATTCTTTGCCCTAGTTATCTATTGGTTGCCCATCCCTGAGATTCGGGAACCGGAAGTAGATTCCGGCAATACTCCCAATTTAGTCCAGCCAGACAATGGCAATCCAACGGATGGCCCTACTCCCTAGCCATTCATGGCACTCAAGTCTCACTAAACACTCAAGCAAACCACCCACAGTCCACAATCATTGTCGTTTTTGTCCGGGTAAAGACGGATACGGCTGGCGGAACGACAGAGCATAGCGTCCATTTTCCATTATCCTCCCTGCAACACCCGTGGGGAAGAATCTGGCCCCGTTACCCAAGCACTGCCATCCCCCGTTGCCCCCTGGTAGTTTTCGAGCCAGGTATCTCTTCACACCATTGCCACACATTACCGCTCATTGATAAGGAACACAGCCCCAAATCCCCCTGCCCCCAACAGTTTTTCCAAATGGTATTGACCAATCCTTTGGCCTGCCATCGCGGCGCAAATGAAGGGATTTGGGTTCACCATGGGCTAAGGGACTGGGGCTAGTAGGCGATTTCTAGGGTTACCGTGGCCTGCACCGTTTGGTCGCCCCCGATGATGGGGGTCGGAGCTGATTCGGCCATGGCGGATGTGGCCACTCCACTGCGAAAAACAGGTACGGGTTGCCCCGGACTGGGGTTGATAACGATGCGGACAATATTTTTAGGAGTCAAATTGAGACTGGACAGCACCACCCGGGCCTGGGCTTGGGCATCGGCAGCGGCGGCCACTAGTGCTTTTTGTTCCGCAACTTTGAGGATTTCAGGGGTGGCAATGAACCGAATGCCATCTATGCGGCTGGCCCCCATCCGCACCGCCTCATCAAGGATTTTTCCCACCTGGTCGCTGGGGTACTGGAAACTGACGGTGTTGGTGCCAATGTACCCCTCCAACCTTCTTTCATTATTGCTGTAAACATAATTGGGTTGCAGTTGAAGCCCCTGGGTTTGCAATTTATCCACCCGTTGACTGCGTAGATATTCCACCAGGCGATTACTCCGGTCGGCGATCGCCGTTTGGACTTGGCCAGCGGTATCAGCTTGAACTTCCACGGTTAATTGGGCTTCGGTAAGGCTAGTGGGAACAGATTCCGAAGCTTGGCCAGTGACAGTGAGCAGTTGTTGCATATCGTTAGCCCCCAGGGGAGAGAGGGGCATAGCGGTCAAAATGGTGCCGGACAGTAACAGCACAGATGCAGAAAATTTAAGTATGCCCATGGTTGACCTCGTTAGAGAATATTTGGAGTGGCAATGCAGAAGGAGCTTAATTGGCAATATCCGTCAGATTAAACATAAAGGGAACCCCAGAACCTTTGCCTTCCCCTCCCATTACTAAAACCTTGGGCATGGGAGCCCCACCTTCCCGCCAGGCTTCGATCGCTTCTTTTTGCAAAACTAACTCACCCCCTTGGGCTTTTAGAGTTTCCGCCAACAAACGTTGGGCTTCCGCTTTCCCCTTAGCTCGATTAATATCCGCCTGGGCCTGTTGTTCTGCTTCCTGAGCGACATACACGGCCCGCTGGGCTCGCTGTTCAGCAATTTGCTTTTCCTCCACTGCCTTGGCAAACTCAGGGGAAAAAGCCAAATCCACCACGCTCGTATCCAGGACAATGATGCCGTATTTTTCTAACCGGGAATTGAGGGCATTGTCAAAATCCTCCTTCAATTCACTTCGTTTAGTGATCGCTTCTTCCACTGTGCGGCGAGCGGCAGCAATTTTAAAAGATTCCTGGGTTTGGGGGGCAATGATTTTAGCCACAATATTTTGCAAAGTGCCCTGGGTCCGGCGAATGGTAACTACCTCCGTGGGATCAAGGCGGAAGTTAATGGCAAAGCTAGCGGACAGATCCTGTAGATCCTTGGTGGAACTTTGGGCCGGCACTTCGAATTTTTGCACCGTCACATCATAAATATCCACCGACGACACTAGGGGTGGTTTGAAATGAATGCCTTCTAGCAAAGCTCCATCCTGGGCCCGCCCCAGCACACTCAGGACCCCGGCTTGCCCTGGGTTAATGACCACAAAGGAGTTGAAACTCAACAGGACTAACAGGGCGGCGATGAGACCACCGACAATGGATTGCCAGCCTTCAAAGGATGGTTGTTTGTTCATAGTACTTGCCCGCCGTCGGTAAACTGGGAAAAAATCCCTGCCCAAAGTATGGCAGAAAACCCTGCCCTTCCCAATGCCCCCGTTCCAGTTTGCTTTGAGGTAACCCGATCTGAGCTAAAGTGGAGTTCCGAAGCTAATTGTTGTCAACGTTGGTTCAGTCCCTCGGTTTTTGGCTAACCCCTCAGTTTCCCCATCGGTAAAAATTAAGTTTCAGTAAGTTTCAAGCTCAAGTTTTCCCATGGCCTCTCAATTGCGTGTTTATGTGCCAGAGCATCCCTTGATCAAGCATTGGTTGGGAGTAGCTAGGGATGAAAGCACGCCGCCGGTTTTGTTTAAAACTGCCATGGCGGAACTAGGGCGCTGGTTGACCTACGAAGCGGGGCGCTATTGGCTACCCACGGTGGATACAGAGGTGCAAACTCCCCTGGCGATCGCCAAAGCCAGTCTGATAGACCCCCAAACGCCCTTTGTGATTGTGCCCGTTTTAAGGGCGGGATTGGCCCTGTTGGAAGGAGCCCAGGGTTTATTGCCCCTGGCCAAAATTTACCATCTGGGGCTAGTGCGGAATGAGACCACTTTGGAGCCCAGTCTTTACCTCAACAAACTACCAGACCAGTTTGCCCCCGGCACCCGCCTTCTCCTGTTGGATCCCATGTTAGCTACAGGGAATACCATCATGGCCGCCCTAGATTTACTCATGGCCCGGGACATTGATGCTAGCTTAATCCGCTTAGTTTCCGTGGTGGCCGCCCCCAGCGCCCTCCAAAAATTGAGTAATGCCCATCCGAGTTTAACCATCTACACCGCTATGATCGATGAACAACTAAACGACAGAGGTTACATTGTCCCTGGTTTGGGGGATGCAGGCGATCGTTGCTTTGGTACCTAATGGGGCAGTTAAACTGGTGGGACTAGATAATAGTCAAAGAAACAATCAACAACTGCACCCCAAAGATTAAAAACAGGAGTAAGATCATGGCCCAAAAGGATAACTTTGCCGGAGGATTTTTGTTAGGCACAGTCATTGGCGGTGTGGTGGGGGGAATTTTAGGTTCTGTCCTAGCCAATCGAGCGGCCGCCCAAAGTCCAAATTTGCAAACATCAGACATGGAAGGCATTGGCAACCTGGACAGTGAAGAAAATATTGAGTTAGCCCGCCGTCGCCTGGAGGACAAAATTGCCCAACTCAACTTAGTGATTGACGATGTTCGGCACCAGTTAGGCCATGTCAACGAGCTGAACAACACCAAGGAAATGCAAGAAGAACACCACTGAACATTCCAGTAAAAGATTTTTGCGTACAATTCCTCTGGTCTAGTTGAAATTACCGCCGTCGTTACTAGGGAGCCAAAGGAACTGACAGTCCAATGACATTCAAAATCAAATTTTGGGGAGTACGGGGTAGCATTCCCTGTCCTGGGCCGGCAACGGTACGCTATGGGGGCAATACCACCTGTGTGGAAATGATAATTGGGCAAGAGCGGCTCATTTTTGATGCGGGTACGGGCATTAAGATGTTGGGAGACAGTTTGGAGGGTCAAGACCGGGTTTCGGCCCATATTTTCTTCACCCATAGCCATTGGGACCACATCCAAGGATTTCCCTTTTTTGCTCCGGCTTTCCGAGCAGGAAATTTTTTTAGGGTTTACGGGGTGCCCACCCCCAATGGCATGACCATTGAACAGCGATTGCATGAGCAAATGTTACACCCCAATTTTCCTGTGCCTTTGCAAACTATGCAGGGCATTGTCGCTTTTTACGATTTGGAAGTGGGGGAAGACATCACCATTGGAGAAATTAGCCTACAAACCAGGCCACTAAACCACCCAGGGGAAGCCATGGGCTATCGCATTAATTGGCGGGGCATAACGGTGGCCTTTGTCACTGATACAGAACATTTCCCCGATCGCCTAGATGATAATGTGCTGATCTTGGCCAAAAATGCAGACGTATTGATTGTTGATGCCACCTACACCGATGAAGAGTACTATGATCGCCAGGTGAGTAAGGTGGGTTGGGGCCATTCTACTTGGCAGGAAGCGGTGAAAGTGGCCCAGGCCGCTGGAGTAGGGCAACTGGTGCTATTCCACCATGATCCCAGCCATGATGATTCGGTGCTAGACACCATACTGGACCACGCTAAACAGCAATTTTTCGCCACGGCGATCGCCAAGGAAGGCATGGAAATTAGCCTAGCCCCCGGAACAATGGACGACCCATTGCCAACCATTACCATAATGGGGTGAGTCCAGTCTTTCCCGAAGAAAAAGGTAGTTTTCCCTGCTGACAGTTAATGGAACTATCCCGCCGCCAAATTAGCCAAAGGTTTTCAATCCCATCTAATTTTGAATCTTTTAACGTTGCTGGCATCAGCCAATAAATTCCGATTTTCTCAATTCAGTCAATATCGGCTCCATTGGATTGTGGCCTTCATCGCCATTGCCCCCTTAGTTTTTGTTGGTTGCACCACCCGCAGACCCACCACTGTTACCCTTTCCAGTGGCAGTAATATCAGTGCTTATGCTCGCATTGGGGAACAAATTCAAGCATCGGCGGCCACCATAGATCTAGTGGTGGAAGATGAAAAGGACTCCCAGGGCTCCCAACAGAATTTACAACGGCTTTTGGAAGAAAAAGTTGATTTTGCTCTGGTACAATTGGACGTGGCCAGCGAAGCCATGAAGGCTGGGGATGTAGCGGCGGTGGCTATTTTGACTGAAGAGTATGCCCATATTGTTGGCCGTAAAAGTGACAACATCAAAACCCTAGCGGATTTAGAAGGCAAAAAAATTAACATTGGTCCCCCCGCCAGTGGCATTAACTTCACCGCCACCCGTCTATTTGATTCCACCAACTTACAAATTCGGCCATTTACAGATTCAGGGCTAGGCCATAGTCTCCAGGCTTTTACAAACCCCAACAGCGGGCTGGATGGCTTAGTCTATGTTGGCCCCCTCAAAGCCAGCGATGAAGTGCGGGAAAAACTAGCTCTGGTGGGGGACGTCACCTTTGTGCCCCTAAGTGAAAGCTTTATTAACTATCTGACTTTGCAATTTCCCGAATCCTACCGCAAAGCCTATATTCCCCAGGGAACTTATCGGGCTTTTCCCCCTTTTCCTTCTGAGGACATACTCACCATTTCCACTGGAGGAGCTTTGTTAACCAGGCCCAACGTGAGTCGAGAAAAGGTGGCCCTGATGACCTGGGCAATTTTTGCTAATTCACGGCAATTTGCCTCTTTTTACCCGAAGTTAGCGGCGGACAACGGCTCGGTAAATCTTTATGAAGGTTTGCTGTATATCCATCCCGCGGCGATGCGGACCTATCGAGATGGGGACCCCCGCATTGCTTGGCTGCGTTATATCCAGGAAAATAAGCCCCTCCAGGCCGCTTCAATTATGCTCATCAGCACCACCACCATTGGTTTTTTGCTCCAGGGCTGGCGTAAACGGAAAACGGAAAAGTTCTTGGTGGGGCACCGTCAGGCGATCGCCGATCTGCGGCAAGCAGCCGAAGAAAATCCCCAGGAGGCGCTGAAGGAAATTGAAAGCTTGAAACAGAGCTATCGTTTGATGCTGATTGAAGGTAATCTAGCACCGGATTTATATCAGCAAATTGAGGGTATGAACGAAGTTTTTATCGAGCAATGTCGTATGGAAATTAACCGCCAACAGGACAGGGATTTAAACAAAATTATTGGCGGTTTAACCGAAGTACAACAATGGCAGGGTCATAATACACCTTGGATGATGGAACATCTACGGCAATGCCAGGAAATTTACCGGGAAATGCTCCTCAAGGGCCATTTGGATTTTCCCACCTACCTTAACCTCTACCAAATGCAACTATTGTTGGATATTCTCACCAGTCGCCCCCAGCCTGCCACAGAAAGAGCTTGATTTGCCCGATTGGACTTGGGGAGGAGCTAATATTTTGACCCGATTCAGCCCTCAATCAATCTGGATCCATTGGCACTAGCCAAACTCCAGGCTAAGTTGCACAAAGGGTTGATTCGGCTCTGTTTTTCTGGGGAAACCCTGCAATTTTTGCCAGTAATCAGCCATCCATTGTTCTGAACTACCGGGACATTGGCGATCGCCTTGGAGCCAAGCTTGGAAGACCTTTTCTCGGCCATCCTGGGGACAGGTGATTTGATAAATCCGCACCCGTTTTTTCTCTATAGTTTTCGTGCGGGTCAATTGGATGCCAAAGCCCAGCTTTTCTAGGAAGCGACGGACAATGGTGATGGGGCTAGCATTTTTCGCTAAACCAATGCCCACCACTGTTTTAATATCATCCCGGTTAGCCAAGGCCAATTGGCCCAAGGCGATTAAATCTTCATCTAGGGCGCATAACTCCCGTTGGGGATGGCCCAGCAGGATGGGAATGCCGATAATGTCATAGGTGCCGATAATGGCCCCTAACTGGGAACCGTTAAAGTCTGGGAGAAAGAGACTGCCTTGCCCTTGATCCAATAGTAAACGGGCAATTTTGGCATCCCGATCGCCAAGGAATGGTCGGCCTAGAGTGAGAAAATAATGCCAGCGCAGTTTTTGGTACCAATTTTGGTCATCTTTTTGTACCAGATCCGCCGTCACGGGGATACCATAGCGTTGGGCCAGTTCATAGCGTCGCAAACTGTGTCTTTCTTGGCCATTTTTCACCAATCTTTTCTTTAACTGTTGATATTCCGGCTCTGTTAAAGGTTTAGCAGTGGCGATCGCCTGGCAGTCGGCCAGGTAGTTTTGGGCCCGCACTGCTTCAATGGCCTGTTGCAAAGGCTGAGGGGCCACCGTACTAAGGGGGTGGTCTGGATCGCTAGGGAGAACATGCAAGGACGGTAAAGCCGGGGGCGGCCCCAATAACCGATGCCCTTCCTGGTGCAGAAGTCCAAGAATGGATTCTCGGTAATTGACCATGGCCAAGTTAATCCGCACCGCCATTTTGGCCCAGCAGAGCAAAGATTCCGCCTGGAAACCGGTGTCTAAATCGTCCAAATTATCCAGGTCCGATTGTTGCAACAACCGGATGTTGACCTCCGTTAAGCGATGGCCGGCGGTGAGGAATTTGCTGATGGTGGTGGCTCCGTTGCCCACTTGGTTAAAGCCATAGCTAGCGGCCCAGAGGTAACGGGGAATGTTCTGGCGAATGCGGCCAAGGGATTGGCAAACGGAAGTGGCGGTTTGGATGCCCTGGGCAATGCCCCACACGGAGGTGAAATGATTTTGTAGATCAATGCTGATCCCTGTTTCCACTGCGGGACTGCTGAGCACAATGTCATAGTTGGCCAACACCGAGTTGAGATTAGTCAAGCTGCCATGGGCTGGATGATTGGGATCTGACAGCGATTCCGCATCAATACGTAAAATGCGGCGATCGGGAAACTGCTTTTTCAGATAAGCTTCCAGGTTGCGGGTGCCCCAGGCACTGGTGAGTTTTTGGGCGGATAAGCAAACAAAAGGTTTACCCCCTTCCCGGATATGGTGCAATAGTTGTTTGACCAATTGCTTGGGATCATTTTCCCCAAAGTGATAAATGGGCCAAGCTTCCCGTTCCCCCGGTTGCCAATGGTTACGGATCACGTAGGGTTGGATCGGAATGCCGCTCAGGCTAATGAGGTAATCCAGGGAAACATCGGTTAAATCCGCATCGGCCACATAAATTTGCCCTTCTCCCCCTAGGCTATGTTGCAATAGTTGCTTAAGGTTACGGAGAATGGCCACCCGCTGACGACGGCAGGTGTCGGAATTAAGCCCATGCCAGAGCACCTGCTCCACTTCATCAATGATAATTAGGCAATCCTGCCACTGTTCCGGGTCAAACTGGGCTTGGGAATGGCCATGGAGGGAGTCAATACAGAGACCAAAACCCCTTTGGCGAGCTAGGGGAGAAAGGGGGAAATCCCCTAGGTAGGGCAACTGAAAACGGTGACAGAGTTCCTGCACTAAACGGATGCGGTGGCCAATTACCAGTACCGGTCTGTGTTCTGCCTGGGCCTGGCGGACAATGCGGGCCAGAAATTCAGTTTTGCCCGTGCCCTTTGGTGATCGTAGGGCAATTAATTTTTCTTCGGCGGGAATAGTTAAAGTAGGCAAATAGCGGGCATTGACTTCTGTGCCCCGGTTATGGGTCAGCCGATTGAGCCGGTGGGCTTTCCAGATTTCCAGCGGCAGGGCTTTACTAACCAACTGTTGCAAGTAATCACTACCTTGGTGGGCAATTACGTCGTCAATTCCTTTGCCCAGGCGGTGATCCCATTGCAGGACTTTGACTTCACACCCCTGGCGGCTAAACAAATAGCCCAACCGTTGAATGGCCAGATTCACCTGCTGAATGGTTTTAGCCTTGCTGTCTTGGTCAAAGGCAATCAAAATCTGTCTCTGGGGAGTGGCTAATTTGCCCAGGGCCGGAATTAATTGACATTTACCGATGCGTTGCCCTTGATCATCCCTGGGGGTGCGGTAACCATTGTGGATTCCTGGTAAGGCGATCGCCCCGTAACCGGCCGTGAGTAGAGCCCCAGCTTTTTTTGCCCCTTCTGTAATTACCAGGGGAATTTCCGGATGGCCCATCAACCATTGCCAAAAACCTAAATCCGGTTGGTCTGGATCTTGATCCTCCTCTGTAAGCACTACCCCAGCTTTGGCAGCAATCCTTTCCCAGAGATGTAGGGGCACCCGCAGGGCAAAAATTCCCGTAGGGGTTTTCGGAGGATGCTCATATTTAATGGTCTTACTGCTTTCCCCATCCTGCCTCGGGCGATCGGGTTTAAAACAACCCCATAAATCTTTTTCTCCGGACAGTAAATCAATGCCGGAACACCACCAGCCCCCCGCAGCTATGTGGGCATAACGTTTCAGCAAGCCATCACTAACCCGGCCATCATTACGACGCTGGATCGCATCGGCATAAAGCAAATGTTGGGCGGGGGCATCCCCCAGCAGGGGAGTGACATTAAGACGGGTCAGTTGGTCATCTACACAACTTTGCCGCCATTCTTGCAAGTGATTCATTCTGCCATCGGTCTTGCCGGGGCAAGACTCCATATCTAGTGTGCGGGGAGTCTTATTGTAGGGGCAAAACGCTAAATGTGGTAGTAGCTAAAATGTTTAAATTCCGGTAATTTCCGCCTCGACCGGTTCTTGGGCTTCGTTTACCACGGCGGAACTTAATCTTAGTCCAGTTTGCGCTCCGGCGATCGCCGAATTGACTTTGGGCCGAAAAGGAAAACCGTGTACAGTTAAGCAAAAGCTTTGGTACCAGACTATGGCAAACTTTACCGTTGCAAATCTCAATGACTCCGGTGCCGGTTCCCTACGACAGGCAATTTTAGATGCCAACCTCAACCCTGGCGCTGACGTAATTAGTTTCAATGTTACCGGCTCCATTAATCTTCTTTCAGCTCTGCCAGACATCATCGGTGAGTTGGCCATTGACGGCACCACAGCCCCGGGCTTCAACGGTATTCCTTTGGTAGCAATCAATTTCAACAACAATCCTGGTCTTAAATTTACTAGTCTGAACGGCAATGGGTCGGCGGGCTCCCAGCTCCTCGGTCTAAGTATTGTCAACAGTAGTACGAATGGCGTTACCGTTGAAGTTGATAACATTACCATTCAGGGTAACTACATTGGCGTAGATTTAGATGGCCAAACTGTCCGGGGAAATCGGGGAGATGGAATTTTTCTCGGTAGTCAAACGGGCCAGCATCTAATCGGTACTACCAGCAGTGCTAGCGGTCAGTTTCAGCTTTCCAATGTAATTTCCGGCAACCTAGGTAATGGTATCCACTTAGCAGGTTCATCTAACAACCGGATCTCGATGAACTACATCGGGACTGATGTAACAGGACAGATCAAGCTAGGCAATGGCCTGAATGGAATTCTAGTTACCCAAGGTTCCAGTAATAACCTCATTGGTGGTTTTGAAACCGGCGGCAATAACCCTGTGAATGCAGGGCCCTTTGGGGATGGCAGCCCCGTTGTATTTGTCGTCCCCCCCCAGGGAAATTTAATTTCCGGCAACACGGGCAATGGCGTTTTAATTGACCAACAATCGGAATCTAACACCCTAGCGGGTAATTTCATTGGCACTGTTGCAAACGGTAATTCTGCTTTGGGTAATGGGGGAGATGGGGTTGCCATCAACGAGGCCGATAACAATTCACTATTAGGAACAACTTTTGTTCAAAATCCCTTCGTTTTTTATAACGTAATCAGCGGCAATGGCGGTAATGGTCTGCGGGTGACCAATGCCGATAATATTACTATTCATGCCAATTTTTTGGGGGTTGGTGCTAATAATGCCACCATTGTTAGTAATGGCTTAAATGGCTTGGTGGTGGAGGGAAATTCTACCAATACCACCTTGGGGGGAGTGATTCCCTTGGGCAATGTCATTGCAGGTAATACCCTCAACGGGGTGGAAGTTAAAGATGAGGTTACTGGCTTTATTTCCTTCAATACTTTTGGCGGTTTATTTGCTTTCAGCACTGCGGCACCAAACGGTCAAGATGGAATTTTAGTTACTTCCACCGGTGGGAACAACACCATCCGCACTAATGTATTTTCCGGTAATATTGGCAACGGCATTCATCTCACAGGAAACGCCACCGGGGTAACCATCGATCCCAATGTTGTGGGGGCTAGCACTTTCGGTAATAGTCCATTACCCAATGGGGGCCATGGGGTTGTAATCAGTGGTAATGCTAACAATAATTTTATTGGTGGTTTTGAGAATCAAACTCCTTCAGTTATCCCGCGTAATTTATTTTCCGCCAATGGCGGTTACGGTTTAGTTATCGCCGACCAGGCCCATAACAATACGGTGATCAATTCCCAATTGGGAGGAGGATTTGAGACTGACCTTCCCCTCGGTAATGGCTTGGGGGGATTGTTAATTACCGGCCAAGCTTTTAACAATATCATCGGTGGTTTTCCTACCTCCGGAGTCTCTGATGACCCCCAGGCGATCGCCAAAAATAACAATGGCTCTGGTTTCATCCTTAACACCACGGGCACAGGGAATCAATTGATTAGTAATCTGGCGCAAAATAACAGCGGCGCCGGGTTTGCGGCGATCGGCAGTAATGGCAATACATTGGTCGGCAACGAATCCCTAACGAATGACGGCTACGGCTACAGCTTTCTCAATAGTCCTTTGGTAGATAACACATTTAACGACAACCAGGGAATAAATAATAATCTAGGAGAAACCCAAGTTGCCAATGGCTGGATTAATGGTTTAGCTAGTCAAGCGGTGGGAGTCAATAGCTTTTCCTTAACCGAAACCACCGATCTAACCGTGGCCCGCACCGACAGTACCGGAGGCACTTTTACGTTTGGTTTGACCAATGGCATCATTAGCCTTACCTTACTCAACGATGCCCAGGCTAGTAGTACCAATGCTTTGACCGTTGAGAAAGTTTATTCTGATGACACCAGCAACAATTGGATTACTTCCGAAGGGCAAGCTTTTGGCGCTACGGCAGTGCAATCTGTCGACACCGGCACCTGGACGCCCTTTGCCCAGGATAGTGATGGTAATCAATTGGCATTGACCAGTTTGTTAGTGGAGGGAAACAATGCCACAGCCACCTTTGTCGGGGGGGTAACTGCTAGTTTTAGCTTACCTAATACAGGGACTAATACTAACTTTGTCGGGCAATCGGCGCCTCTCACCGTCCGTCGCCTGGCGGGCAACGAAAATGGACTGGCTTTCTACCGCACTGATGATTTAACGGGGGCAGTCAATGGACTTTTACCGGGACAGAGTGGTTATTTAGCGGCTGCTTTTGCCCAGGCGCAAAATGAGAGTTTAGTGTTCTCGGCGGCCCAATTGCCAGCTTTTCAGGGTACTCAGGGCTTTGCCTTAGGATTGGATGCCACCGCCAACTACGGTATTCTACTTTTGCCCCAGGACAATATTAATACTGCTTTTAGTTCCTACTCTGCTGCCAACCCAGGGAGAGTGGCCCAGTTTCAGACCTTTGGCAGTATTGGTGGACGGCTAACCATTGGCATTGAAGATATTGCTGTTAATTCTGGGCTATCAGACCGGGATTATAACGACCTGATTTTAACTTTGGCCGCTGGTAACATCGGAGGAATTTAGTAGCAAGGTCAAAGTTTATCGCTGATCTTTGGGGATCAAAGTTCATGGATCAATGGGATCTGGGACTAACGGCCATCAATTCGGCAATGGTTTGGCAGTGAGCTGGTAGGCCTAGTTGGGCTGGAGCAACGGGGTCGGGATAGGTGAAATGGCGATAATCGAGGCAAAACCTATCCCATTCCGCCATTTGAATGCGAAACAGCTTGATAAAAACATTAGCCAGGGTGAGGGACAGTGGAATTTGAAAATAAATTTTCTGGTGGTGATATTGGCAAACTTGGCGGATGCCCTCCGTGGCGGTGAGGGGAGCATTACCTAACACCACATCAATTCTGGCCCCAGGGGGATGGTCAACGTAATAGGCCACTACCCGAGCTATATCTCTACCGTGGATAAAGTGGAAACTACCATCGGCCCGGAACCAACGAATCAAAGGTAACCAGCGCAGAATTTCCCCCAATCCCCCAGAAAGGTGGGAATAGGGTTTACCGGGTTCGCCGCCAAAAACCAGGGTGGGGTAAACCACGGTGATTTTATTGGCCATGGCCTCAGTGATAGGTGATACCTCCGGCAAGGAACTATGGTGGGATTCCAATGCCTGATGACAGAGATACTTAGTACGGATATAGTCGGTGCCCAAACTACCCGCTTCCGGTAATGGTTGCCCCTGGCGATCAAGGATGCTGGCGGTGGAAAAGTAAATTACCTGTTCGCACCGTTCCGGGTTGAGCAAATTGATCAAAGTTAGGGTTTTGACCACGTTGATGTTGTAGGTCTCCTGGCGATCGCCCCAACTGGTGGCAATGAGAATGGCGCAGTCTATGGTTTGCAGCAGATCTTTGTGGGCTTCAATATTGCCCATATCGCCGGGGATTAAATGGATATTGCTCCGCAACTGGGGGTCAAATTGCAACTTGTCTGGATTTCTCACCAGCAGGAACAGTTCGTGGTCTGTGCCTTGGATTAATTCATCGGCTAAGTAGTGGCCAATGCAACCACTGATCCCGGTGATAAAAATTCGTTTTAAATTAACCATCTCAAGACACTCCCCAGAAATAAATAAATTTTGCTCAGCTTAAAAGCCTGTTGATGTTGACAGAGTTTGTGTTCGCCTGACAAACTGACCCACTAAAACTCTGGCCATACTGGAGAATTTTGATTACATTTCCCCAAATTTGGGATAGGAGTACGTTTTAAATACACTCCTAGGACAACACCCGGATGACACTGGGAATTTCCTTCACCGCCTGTAGTTGGCTAATTTCCCCCAGGGCGGCCCGATAGTTCCCCTCCCGCACATCGTGGGTGACCACCACAATTTCCGCACAGCCGTCGGTAAAGCCAATTTGCACTAGGGATTCCAAGCTAACCCCATGGTTGCCAAATCCCATACCGAGATGGCCAATCACCCCCGGTACATCGGCACAGAGGAAGCGACAATAAAAACGGGTGACGAGGTCTTCAATGGGGGACACCTGGCAGTAATGTTGGTGGGTGCAACTGAGCAGGGGATCAAGGGCAGGATTTTCGTCACTGCTGGTAATGATGCCGACAATGTTAATCACATCGGACACGACGGCACTGGCGGTGGGGCCGGCTCCCGCTCCCCGGCCGTAGAACATCACTTGCCCCAACGGATCTCCGGTTACCAATACGCCGTTGTAGACCCCATTGACGCTGGCTAGGGGATGATCCTTGGCAATCAAAGTGGGATGGACCCGCAGTTGCAACGCTTCCGAGTTTTCGCCGGCATTACCGTTAGCAATGGCCAAAAGTTTAATCACAAAGCCCAATTTATCGGCGTAGGCAATGTCCACTGCACTGACGGATCTAATGCCTTCACAGGCCACATCTTCCCGCTTAACCCTGCCGCCAAAACCAAGGGAAGCAAGGATAGCAATTTTGTCCGCCGCATCTAACCCATCTACGTCGGCACTGGGGTCCGCTTCGGCATAGCCCAACTTTTGAGCGGCTGCTAACACTTCGTCGAAATCCGCCCCCTCGCTGGTCATGCGGGAAAGAATGTAGTTGGTGGTGCCATTGAGAATGCCCACAATGCTTTGAATGCGGTTACCCCCCAGGGATTGCTTTAGGGGTTTAATGATGGGAATGCCCCCCCCCACCGCCGCTTCTAGGAGAACGTAGACACCATGCTGATTGGCCGCTTCATAAATTTCCGCCCCATAGCGGGCAATGACGGCTTTGTTGGCGGTGACAATGTGTTTTTTGTGGGCGATCGCCTGGAGGATCAATGATCGAGCGGGTTCCAGTCCCCCCATCAATTCCACCACAATGGCAATGTCGGGATCGGTGACAATGGCTTCTAGGTCTGTGGTCAATACCTCCGGCGGTAAATTAACCTGGCGGGGTTTATCTAAGGAACGCACCCCCACTGCTTTAACTTCAATGGCTTGGAGCAGGGGACTACGGCCCTGGGGCTCCTGCAAAATTTCCACTGTGCCGGTGCCGACGGTACCTAGACCGAGTAAACCAATTTTAACTGTCACAATTTTCCTCCCGTTGCCTTTCCTTTCTTTAGGTTACTGGCGATCGGCTCCCCATTCTATCTGGACTTGGGCAGGTGGCAGAATAGCGAAACTCTTTTATTGTTCAAAACACTGTTTAAACTGATCTGTGTTCCCCCAGCCCCAAATTTGGTTTTGTCCCACCGATCGCCTCTTGCTTTCCGGTTATCAAATTCTATTAAGCCCGGAAGAAATAGCCCGCAGTGAACGCTACCGACAACCCCAAGATAAACAGCGGTTTTTAACCATGCGGCTGGCGTTAAGGATTATTTTGGCTAGTCAGCTTGAATGTCTGCCCCAGCAATTACAGTTCACCTATGGCCCCCAAGGTAAGCCGGAGTTAGTGAACAGAGAACGGCGATCGCCATGGTTTAACCTCGCCCACAGTGGTAATTATGGCTTGATTGGTTTAAGTACAGAGGGGGAAATTGGGGTTGATTTGCAAATCATGGTCCCTAAAGCCCATGGCTTAAAATTAGCTAGACGATTTTTTTCCCTGCAGGAAACCCAGCAATTGGAAAATTTGCCACCGGGGGAAAGAACTAAACTTTTTTACCAGCTTTGGACGGCCAAGGAGGCATTTTTAAAAGCCACGGGGCAGGGCATCAGCGGCGGTCTGCACCAAGTTATACCGAGCAAAAATTTAGATCAATATCAATGCTTACCAAGTAACTACGAAACGAAGCAGTGGCAATTATCCAGTCAGCGTTTATTTGGGAATCAGGCAGATCAGACTGTGAACGATAATTATTGGACGGCGATCGCCTGGCGCACTAATCCGGTCAACAGGCCCCCATCTTCCCCGTGGCCGACCATTGAACCATTCTCCTGGCCCCGTAACCTTGATTCATTTCTCTAGTTTCGTTAACTTAGGCTGGCGGCCTTAATCGTCTGAAACCATGGAAAATCCTTTGCAAAAAGTAGAAGCGGCCATTAACCATCAAGTTAGTGAAACGGTACGCCAAACCAGCGATAAATTCTATGGCCAGCTAGAAAAAATCGTCCATAAAGAGTTGACCAGCGATCATTTGGAAAGAATCATTGCTGACGCAGTGGCCCAAACGTTACGGAAGTTAGCTTGGCAGTACTGGTATTTGTTACTAGCCGCCGTCTGTGGCCTGTTGGTGATCCAGGCCCTACTACTCAGAATGGTGCTCAAAGATACTAATTCTTGTGTGGAATTTGGGCCGGGATCAACCCCCCCATCCCTAAATACTCCCCAGCGTTAAGAGTTGAGCAGATTTAAAACTGGCGCAGAAAGCGTAAATCACTGTTATAGAGCCGACGAATATCGTCAATTTGGTGTAACACCATGGCAAATCTTTCTACCCCAAAGCCCGCCGCAAAGCCGGTGTAAATTTCTGGATCATAGCCCACTGCTTCCATTACGTTGGGGTCCACCATGCCACAGCCCATCACCTCCAACCATTTCCCTTGCCATTGCACGTCCACTTCCGCCGACGGTTCGGTAAAAGGAAAATAGCTAGCCCGGAAACGGATCGGTAAAGCTTCTCCGAACATTTGTTTGATAAACGCCTGGATGGTTCCTTTCAAATGGGTGAAAGATAAACCTTTATCGATCGCCAGCAGTTCCACTTGATGGAATACCGCAGAGTGGGTCGCATCCACCGTATCCCGACGATAAACTCGACCGGGGGCGACAATGCGGATGGGGGGATCGTGCTTCTCCATATAGCGAATTTGCACCGGAGAAGTGTGGGTGCGGAGCAGGCGGCCATCTTTTAAAAAGAAGGTGTCCTGCATATCCCGGGCGGGGTGGTCAGCGGGGATATTTAATGCTTCAAAGTTGTAATAATCCGTTTCCACCTGGGGCCCCGTGGCGACGGTGTAGCCCAAGCCCACAAAAATATCCAATACCCGGTCAACGGTGCTATTGAGGGGATGGCGACGGCCCTGGGGACGGTAACTGCCCGCCATGGTCACATCTAAGGTTTCCGCCGCGAGTTGGGCCTCGATCGCCGCATTTTGTAGGTTAGTTTTGCGGGATTCCAAATCATGCTGGAGCGCTTCTTTCACTTCATTGGCGATCGCCCCAAATTTAGGTCTTTCCTCCGCCGAAAGTTTGCCCATGCCCTTGAGAATCAGGGACAGTTCCCCTTTTTTGCCCAGATATTGCACCCGTAATTTATCCAACTCATCCAGGTCATCACAACGATTGATCGCCTCCTGGGCAGATTGTTGCAGGGATTTTAAATCAGCTTCCAAAGAAATAGTCATGGAAAAATATGGGTCTCGTAAATTCTGCCCTAGCAAAGGCCTTGGTGATGGGAATGGATCAAATACTGATTAGCGCTGGTCAGGTTGATCAACAGGGGACAATCGGTCTTCCCTTGGCCATGGTCGAGACCAACATCGGCCCCACCTAGGAAAAATTGCCCGTTACCGATTCTACCCCAGCAGAGAGCGGAAATCCTTTGGCATTAAGAGCTAATCCTTGGCACCAGGGGAATTTGCCGTAATTTAACGCCGGGAATGGTGAACTGTTGTTTGATCTGATTCGGATCTAGGGGAATCGTCTCAGTAAACTTGGACTGGCTTGTGGATAACACCCCCAACACACTCAGGGGCACCTGCAAAAATAGGTTAACCATCAGATAGGCGATCGCCCCCAGCAATAAACCTGCCAAACGAATCTGGGGTAAATCCGTCACCCAAGGATAGGCGATCGGGGCAAAATAATACACCAGCCAGAGCAAACCTAAGCTAATCATTCCCCCCAACAAAGTAATCCACCGTTGCTGTCCTCGTTTGAATAAACTAAGAATTCGCAGTTGGTCTTCCCCCAAACTATCCGGGCGTAGAGCAATGATCAACAAACCAAAAATTTCAAAGGGCTTAAACCATTGCATCACCATCACCGGCAACCAGCCCAATACAATTAACAAAATCAGTTCCACACCATAGGCCGAAAAAGGCGTTCCCACGCCTAAGCCCAGCATCATCACCAATAGGGCCAGGGGCACCACTGCGATGCCTGCTAAATGGATCCAGAGAAATGGTTCTGCTCGAAAAGATGCGCCCATGGTTTCAATGCCTAATTGCTGGTCTGACGGTGGTGTTGCACTGTGACCAATAATACCAAATTGCCCTGGTTCCGAACTTTTTTTGTCAAGTCTTATTTTTTCAAAAAATCTCCAAATAATATTAAAAATTTTTAATTTCAATCGGTTGAGTCATTTTCTAGCCCTTCCCCAAATTGAGATAGTAGTATTGTTTGACCTGTCATTGCTCCATGCCACCCCTGGCGAAAGTCTGATATTGTTTCTTGCTTAGTAAAATCTTATGTTGGCCCTGGGATTAGTACGATAATTTCTACTCGACTATTTTTTATTATTCAGTAGCGGACTGTCTAGAGTGATTTGTCCTTGATCATTAATAGTTGCCATTGTTTTAAGTGCTTTCATGTTTTTCTTCCTCATTTTAAAAATTTACTTGATTTTAATGGCTGTGTATTTTTCGGGAGTTTATCCAAGATAAATACTTTATTTAATGCCTGCTTAGGATGTAGTTTATTCTCCAACGTCAGACTCCTTGAAGTTACATATAAAATCTTGTAGTTTGAACATAGTTATCTTATTCAATCTATCTATCATCTGGTTATCCTAGTTTTTAGAACAAGGATCTGAATGATTAGTTAACTATGGGTCTTCGGCTGTCCAACGGACTATTCCCTCAAAGCTCCGTGCGATAATGGGTAACTGACCCATGCCAAAGTAAAAACCATGTCAGTGCCCGTCGAAACCTTGATTAATGCCGAGATCCATAAACCTGCCCGGTATCTAGGCAACGAATTGGGGGCTGTGCATAAGAACTGGGACAGGGCCACAGTGCGTTGGGTGTTGACCTATCCCGAAGTTTACGAACTGGGGGCTTCTAACCTGGGGCATATTTTGCTCTACAACATCATCAACGCTCAACCCCGGCAATTGTGTGATCGTACCTATCTCCCCGCCGCTGATTTAGCCGCCAAGCTAAAGGAAACTAATACTCCTTTATTTGCCCTAGAATCCCGTCGTTACCTGCCAGAATTTGACATTTTAGGCTTTAGTTTGAGCTATGAACTAGGGGCCACTAATATTTTGGAAATGTTGCAATTGGCCCAGATTCCTCTCACTTGGCAAGCAAGAAAAAATGGGGATTATCCGCTAATTTTTGCCGGGGGACAAACTGCGACTTCCAACCCGGAACCCTACGCCGACTTTTTTGATTTTATTGCCCTAGGAGACGGGGAAGAATTATTGCCAGAAATTGGCTTGGTGCTAGAAGAAGGCAAACTAAAAGGATTAACCAAAGAAGATTTATTACTGGATTTGGCACAAGTGCCAGGGGTTTATGTGCCCCGCTTTTACGATATGGCCGATGATGGTTCCGTCCATCCAAATCGAGATGATGTACCAAGTAAAATTCTGCGGCGGGTAGCCACTCCCATTCCGGCCTACTCCATTGGTTTAGTACCCTTAATTGAAACTGTCCACGATCGCCTCACGGTGGAAATTCGTCGGGGTTGCACCAGGGGCTGTCGTTTTTGCCAACCGGGGATGTTAACTCGGCCCGCCAGGGATGTGGAACCGGAAGCGGTGATCGATGCCATTGAAACCGGTATTCGGCAAACGGGCTATAACGAATTTTCTTTGCTTTCCCTCAGTTGTTCCGATTATTTAGCTTTACCGGCGGTGGGACTGGAAATCAGAAATCGTCTCAAAAATGAAAATATTGCCCTCACTTTGCCCAGCCAACGGGTGGATCGGTTTGATGAAAACATTGCCAATATTTTGGGGGGAACTCGTCAAGGTAGTTTGACCTTTGCACCGGAAGCAGGCACCCAAAGGTTGCGGGACGTGATTAACAAAGGTTTAACCAACGAAGAATTACTGCGGGGGATTAAAACGGCCGTGGAACAGGGTTGGGACAAAATCAAACTCTATTTCATGATTGGCCTGCCGGGGGAAACCGATGTCGATGTCCTGGGCATTGTGGAAACAGTGCAATGGTTGCGCCAGGAATGTCGTTTGCCGAAACGTCGAGCTTTGGATTTTAATCTGACTATTTCCAACTTCACCCCCAAACCCCATACCCCTTTCCAATGGCATTCCGTTTCCACCAGTGAGTTTCGCCGTAAGCAGGATTTATTAAAACAAGCTTTCAAAGGCATGCGGGGGGTCAAAGTTAACTACACTGATGTCCGCATTTCCGCCATGGAGGATTTCGTCGGTCGAGGCGATCGCCGTTTGAGTCAAGTGGTACGTCGGGCCTGGGAATTGGGGGCGGGCATGGATGCCTGGTGGGAAAGTTTAGACAAAGCCTATGGAGCCTGGGCCCAGGCGATCGAAGAAGCGGATTTAACCTGGAAATATCGCCTGGTGGAAGACGGAGAATGGAACATTTTCCATGGGGATACTCCGGACGAAAACGTCTATGATGCCCCCCTACCCTGGGATCACCTCGATACAGGCATTGATAAAACCTGGCTCAAAAACGATTTGTTTAAAGCCCTAGAAGCGGCCACCGTCCCCGACTGTTCCTTCGATGGTTGTTCCCATTGCGGCGTTTGTGGGGTGGATTTTGGCCATAACATCATTGCTCCCGTACCCCCTATTCCCGTTTTTGATGGAGACTTTAAACCCAACACTGACCGAGTGCAACGGCTCCGGGTTTGGTTTGGCAAGCAAAATTCCATGGCGTTAGTTAGTCACCTGGATTTGGTACGCCTATTTGATCGGGCCATGCGTCGTACAGGTTTACCTATTGCCTTCACTGGGGGATTCCATCCCGGCCCCAGAATTTCCATTGCCAATGCTTTACCTTTGGGTTCCAGTAGTAGCGGAGAAATTGTCGATTTTGATCTGACAGAAATGCTTGATCCTGAAGAGTTTCAGCAACGATTAACCACCGTTTTGCCGCCAGATTTACCTCTTTATCGGGTGGAAGAAGTGGATCCCAAATCTCCAGCGGTGACGCAATTATTGGCCCAAGCCCGTTATCAAGTGCAGTTAATAACCGAAGAATCGGTGGCATTGACCCAATGGCAAGCTTGGACGGCAGAAATTCTCGCTCGGCAGGAAATATTGTGGGAAAAGACGACTAAACGGGGCAAAAAAGTTACCCTCAATTTACGGGAGCAGTTGCTTGATTTGTCTCTCCTGGCAATGACACCAGAGGGCATCACTGTGGATTACACTGGAACCTGCCGTAATGATGGCACCCAGCTACAACCCCGCAATTTGGCCTATTTGTTTGAGCAGGTAAGTGGAGTTAGTATGCAATTAGGGCACATCCATCGTCAGGGGTTGGTGCTCGACAAACATGAACAAGAAATATGATTTTTTTCAGGATGAGACTCAGAAGACTGCCCTGAGTTTGTAACAAAAATTGTTATTGATATACCAAAATTTTTGCTATACTTCTGTCCTAAAGAGCATCATACGAAAAGTTTTTGCATAGTCCTTAGCTATTCTTACGGAAATGTTTTGCAAGCTCTAGTTCCATAAAATCTTTAAACTATCAGTATGAATTTATTGGCAAGGATCGAGAAGACTTCTGTTGTTTTAAATCACTTTTTTGTGAAAAATTTAGACAAGGAAGATTTATGCTTTCATGAGTATCAGTGTAAATTTTCTCAACCTCCTCAACAAGGAGATGAACAACGAGCTATTTCCAGTATTTGTTACAAGGTAGGTGTTACTGCCGTTAGATTAGGTAGTCGTATTATTACGAAGGAAGAAGTCAGTTGTGAAAAAATGAAGGGTAGTAGTTGGAAATTAGTAAAAATGAGCGATAGAGAACTAAGCTGTGAGGATAATCTTCAAAGAAAAGCTATCGAAATCTTTGAACGCAAAATACTAGAGAAACAATTAAAATATTTTAATAAGACTGCTATTGAAAAAGCAACTGAAGGCGGATTGATTTGGTGGATAAGAGATCAACATGGTGTAGAAAAGTTTGGGAACGGATGGGAAGTACATAGGGGTAGAAAGATAGATGTTGTTATTGATTCAGATAAGAATCTGTACCTAGAGATTGACATACACCATCGATTTTATACCCCATGGACACTTCATCAATGGCTAGAGAATTACCCTGATATTCCCATCAACTATGTCAGGAATACATACAAAGACCAAAATAATAATTACATCAGTTGGCAGTATGAAGAAGTTTCTGAACAATCACCGCAAGAAACCATAGTAGAAGGATTAGGTATTAGCCTGGCAGATTACCACCGCAATAACGGAGCTAGTGAAGAAGAAATAAGTTCTATTGTTGTGTATGTCAGACGAGCAGATAGATGGAATAGTAAAAGCGTGGCGCATTTATCTAAAAGATTGTCGCCAAGTTTAACGATGGAAATGTTAGCAAATATTTCTGAGCAGGGAAAGGATAGTAAAGAAATCAAAGATGTTTTTGGTTTGATTAGAAAAAAATTAGATGATCGCTTGAAGGAATCTAAAGCGACGGCGAAATATATTATAAGTCAGGTTTATGGTATTCCTAGAGAAACTGAGCCTCTAAGGGTTGATGGATACGTTATGCCAAAAGCAAAATTGCTAGCACTCAACGGTCAGGAAGTAGATATAGTTGCAAAGGTCAGATATAAAGGATGCGCTAAAATAGGAGAAACAAAATTTGGCTGTCTTAATCTTTTCAATGAAAAGCATCAATATCCCGAAGAGGTTAGTAAATGCTTATTAGACATAGAAAAAAATAGCCATACAAAGATAAAAATAAATTCTTATCGCGCACAACAAGATTTCCCTGACAGTGAATTAGAGCAACAAATGTTTTGGCAAAAATGGTCTGATGAGGGAATAAAAACAGTTTTAGTGGTCATGGACTGGTCGCCAAATGAACGTAAACAAAAAATCCGAGTACAGGCACTACAGGCAGGAATAGCCACTCAATTTATTGTCCCTAAGCCAAAAGCTGATCCATACAAAGCATTGAATGTTGTATTGGGACTTTTATGTAAAGCTGGGTGGCAACCTGTGCGCCTGGCGCCTTTGCAGTACGATGAAACCGCCGATTTAATTATTGGTTTTGATACTGGAACAAATCGAGAACTCTATTATGGCACTTCTGCTTTTGCAGTTCTTGCAGATGGGCAAAGCTTGGGCTGGGAGTTACCTGATATTCAAAGAGGAGAAAGCTTTTCTGGAAAAGCGATTTGGCAAACAGTATCTAAGCTAGTTCTTAAATTTCACCAAAGTTGTAAGCGTTATCCCAAGAAATTACTTCTAATGCGAGACGGATTAGTTCAAGAAGGCGAATTTCAACAAACTATAGAGGAGCTTGTCAAGAGCAATATAGCAGTGGATGTTGTTGGAGTTCGTAAAAGTGGGACAGCTAGAATGGGGCAGGAAATCATCCAAGACAATGGAGAAGTCGCATATCGTGATGCCAGAGTTGGTACTGTTATTTTTGCCCGAAAAGAAAGGTCATTCACGATAGTAACAAGTCAGCCAGTTACAGCCCAAATCGGTAGCGCAAAACCCTTACGAGTAGTTCATGAATATGGTAACACCTCTTTGGATTTGCTCGCTTTGCAAACTTATCAACTCACTCAACTGCACCCTGCTAGTGGTTTTCGGTCCTGTCGCCTACCTTGGGTGCTACATCTTGCAGACAGAAGTAGTAAGGAGTTTCAACGCCTAGGACAAATTAGTATCTTGCAAAACATCAGCCGTGAAAAACTAATTGCTGTCTAGCAAATATACAAAAAAAGAGGAATTACAAGCCCTAGGATTAAAACTCACATGACGATTAAGGCGATCAAATTACCAATGAAAAAAATTGCTGAGTTTTGTCACAAATGGCAAGTAATAGAACTGGCTTTATTTGGGTCTGTCCTGCGTGATGACTTCCGCCTAGACAGTGACATTGATGTGATGGTGCAATTTGATCCAGATGCCCATCCCACTTTCCGTACCTTAGACCAGATGGAAGCAGAACTTAAAACCATTTTTGATCGAGATATTGACCTGATTACTCGACAGGGCATTGAAGCTAGTCGCAACTACTTACGCCGTCACGAAATTCTTTCCTCAGCCCAGGTGATTTATGCAACGGGATCTTCAATTCCTGCTTGATATGCTCCAGTCCGCAGAGCTAATCCTGACTTACACCGCTCAATGCTCAAAAGATGAGTTTGTTGCAAACGTTCAGCTTCAAGATTCAGTCATTCGGCGACTATTGGTTATTGCTGAAGCGGCAAGACGAGTTTCAGACCCTACTCGGAAGGCCTTACCGAAGGTCTCTTGGCAAGAAATCAACGGAATGCGAAATCGGTTAGTGCATGAATATGATGATGTTAACCTCAACATTGTCTGGGATGTTCTTCAGCGGGAAATACCGTCTTTAATCGAAGAATTGAAATCTCAAATTCCTCCAGAGCCAGAGGTATAGTCAGTGGAGGCGATCGCCAATTTTGGCTTTAATTAAAAGGGGTAATTCTCATGGCCAATAAATTATATGAACAGGACTTGCAAAAATGGATTGAGAAAACTATTGACTCACTGAAAAAACGTGAGTTTGAATCATTGGATATTGAGCATTTGATTGAGGAATTGGTGGACTTGGGTAAATCAGAAAAAAATACACTGAAAAGTAATTTAATGATTTTGTTAGCCCATTTACTCAAGTTACAGGTTCAGTCCAATGCGCCAGAATCTATGAAGGGGAGCTGGTATAATTCAGTATTAGAATATCATCAGCGGGTTTTAAATAATTTAGCTGACACACCTTCCCTTAAAAGTTTCTTACCGGAAGCAATGGAAAAATCCTATAAAGATGCTCGAAAACTAGCTATAAGCAGGGAAAATTGGCTCGGCTTGGGGTCGGAATGCCCAATGAGAAAGAGTATCCCTTGGTTTGTCCTTTTTCCGCTGAGCAGATCCTGAATGAGGATTTTATGGGTGATTAAGCTAAGTTTCCTGCAAGACCAAATTGTCCCGATGGATGACCGTATCTGGCCCCATATAACTCAAAACTTCGGCGATCGCCTCGGAGTGGAGCCCTTTAATCTTCTCTAGCTCGTTGGAGTTGTAGTTAACTAATCCCCGCCCTAATTCTTGGCCTTGGGGATCACAGATTACAACAGCATCGGTGGCACTGAATTCCCCCTCCAAAGCAACAACACCGATCGCCAATAATGATTTGCCCCTAGCTTTAAGAGCTTGCACTGCCCCAGCATCAATGAAAATTTTCCCGGTGGGCACCAAGCCATAGGCAATCCAGCGTTTGCGGGCATTATCGGAGCGGGGTTGGGGTTCAAATTGGGTGCCTAAATCGGCCCCTTCAAGAATGGCTAAAATCTGTTGGGGTTTTTGCCCATGGGTGATAACAGTGCGGACCCCTGAACCAGTGGCAATGCGAGCAGCGGTGATTTTAGTGGCCATGCCACCGGTGCCCCAAGCTGAACCAGTACTATCGGTGCGGACCTGCAATTGGGCCAACTCCGTCGCTCTGACCAGGGCAATGGGATAGGCATCGGGGTCTAAGCGGGGATCGTTGGAATAAAGGCGGTCTACATCAGTGAGTAAAAACAACCAATCCGCTTCCACCAGGCTAGCTACCAAAGCAGAAAGGGTGTCATTGTCACCAAACTTCAATTCATCGATCGCCACCGTGTCGTTTTCATTAACGATGGCAATTACCCCTAATTCAAACAAGGCTTGGAACGTGTTGTAGGCGTTGACGTAGGCAGTACGTTCAATCAATTCCCGTCTGGTCAGCAAAATTTGGGCAATGGGTTGTTGCAAACTACTAAATAGGTCGTCGTAGGTCCGCATTAATCGCCCCTGACCCACCGCGGCGATCGCCTGCTTAAAGGCCATTTTTTTCGGCCTTTCTGTTAGACCCAAACGACTACAACCTACCCCCACAGCTCCAGAGGAAACCAACACCACCCGATGGCCTCGGTTAATTAACTGGCACAAAGTTTCCACCAACGCCGCAATGGTGGACAGGGCTAACTGACCAGATTCAGGCCGGGCCAAGCTAGAAGTACCAATTTTAATCACCAAAGTTTGGGGTTGCATTGCCATTTAATTTAATCGTTGCCAAAGAAAATTGCCATAAAAAAAGTGGGCCAAGCCCACCAAAAAACCATGATATTCCGTGATGGCTAGTCCTCAATTACATGGAAGAACCTAAACCGGCGTAGGCTCCGTAGAAAAATAAACCCAGCACGCCAATGGCACCAATACCAGCCACTACGCCTACCACCCACAAAGGGATTCTGCCTTCTGCAAACATACCATGCCTCCTAAATTACGACTTAAAATTATCAGTTAAAAAACTTAGTTAAAGAAATAGCTGGAGAACAGAATCCCCAATACGGCCACCAATAACAGACCCAGGTACAAAGAAGTACGATTTAACTCCACCGGTTGGCGGTTGGGATTTGAATTTCTTTCCATGGAAAACTCCTAGCGTTGAATGAATTGCATCGCGGCGATCGCCCCGACAAAAAAGACAGAAGGCACAGCCAGGGTGTGAACCGCCAGCCAGCGGACCGTAAAAATAGGATAAGTGACCGGTTGATTAGGATTTTGGGTTGCCATTGTTAATTACCAACTAAAAAAGAACAATTAAATGTTTATTGATTAAATTCTTGAATTTCCTGATTAATGTCGTAGCGTTCCTGGAGAATAGGCAGCTCTTGACGGGTCTGGGTGAAATATTCATCGGGACGGGGGGTGCCAAAGGCATCGTAGGCCAAGCCTGTGCTGACAAACAACCACCCAGCGATGAACAACATCGGAATGGTAATGCTGTGGATCACCCAATAACGGATGCTAGTGACAATATCGGAAAACGGACGCTCACCGGTAGACCCTGACATTTTGTGTTCTCCTTCAATTTTTCAAAACAACGTTGATAAATGTAAAACAGTCAGAGTCTAGTTTACCAAGATTCGTCACAGTGCTCCAACCATAGCCTCATGGCCGATGGGTTTGGTTAAACGGGAAGCGATTACTTATTAGACCCATCCTAGGAAACCATAGCCATTTCAGTGCTGGGGCTGTATTTGAGCAGAACCCCGTCTTGCCCCAACACAAATCCTTTCTCCGGACTGAGGAATACCACCCGATAAAGATTAGCGGGAATATTCTCCACCGCCGTGTCCTTGGCCCAGGTTTGGCCCCCATCTTGGCTCATCAATAGATTCCCGCTGGCCCCCGCTACCCATAACTCTTCTGGGGTACGGAAAGATAGGTCTAGTAACCCCCAACTACCCTTGTCCTGGGGCGCAATTACATCACTCCATTCCTCTGCATCGGGGTCGGTGCTGAACTGGAGTTGTCCCCCCCGGGCCAGCAACCATAGTTGACCGTCCTGGCCATAGCCCATGGTTTGCAAACGTCGAGAGGAATTACGGTTATGGGGAGTCCATTCCGTTTGCCCTGGGGCCCAAGTGGAATAGAAATTACCCCGGGCGGATACCGCCACATAACGGCCATCCGGCGATCGTTGGATGGTACGGGCTACCCCTACGGCTCCTTCCACCAAAGCTTTCCAGTTTTTGCCCCCGTTGGTGGTTTTATAAATTGCGCCCAAATCCGTAATCATTTCCGCTGTCTGGGGCCCCAGAGCAATGATGCTGTAGGGGGCACCGGGAAGTTTTTCACTTAGGGGAATGCGGGCCCAGGTTTGGCCACCATCGGTGGTGTGGAGCAGAATTGACGGCTTACCGGTAATCCAACCTTCATCCCCAGAAAAACTCACTGCGGTGAAACTGGCTTTTTCCTCTCCCAGATCGATCAGCTTTTGTTCCCAAGTATCTCCCCCATCGGTTGTTTCAAAAATGGTTTCCTTTGTACCAACGAGCCAGCCATGGTTCGGGTCTTCAGTAAAAGCAATATCCGCAAAGGTGGAATCCGTCTCTAAAACAATTTCCTGCCAGGGATTAAAACCTAAGTCCGGCACATGGCTACAGCTAACACAAAAAACGGCGATCGCCGCCACTAGGAAAAGTTGCTTCAGTCGCTCAAATTTAAAACTGGGTAATTTAAAAGCCATCGTTAACAGAAGTAGTTGAGGGGGGCAGCAGTGATCAGATTGATTGGGCCAAGGAGAGAGAATAAAACCTTAACCCATGCCGTAAAGACTAAGAAAAAAGAGGAAAATGACGAAAAGGCTACCAAAAATTAAAAGGTTTTTTTTGCCACTGCTCATGCGGTTAAAACCAAAACCATAGTTGAGATTTTCCGCAAAACCAGAAGGAGCATCGGTTTCCCCCGTACTCATGAAATAATTGCGAGGCGCTCCACAGACCGGACATTTCCAATTAAGGGGTAGCGCCTCAAAGGGAGTGCCAGGGGAAATGTTGGTTTTCTGATCCCCTTGGCTGGGGATGTAAACATAGCCGCAAGCCCGGCATTCATGGTTCGGGGAGGCCAACTCCGCTAAGGTCTTTTCGGGGGGACGCTCACTCATGGCAACTAAACCAGGGGACTGGAATAAATCTTTAGCAATCTTTGTTACAAATTATGACATCTTCGCTCCCCTTTTCCCCAGCCTTGCCATTGTCCATTGGCGATCACTCCCCCTCGCGTTTTTTCCGCGCCATGGCTGAGATTTTCCCGATATCCTCCCTTCACTTGATCGGTTAAAGTGTGAGAAGTTTGAAAAAACTTTGACGTTCTAGCCACCGTTTAGTCTCACATCCACCATGCACATTAGCGAACTGACCCACCCCAACCAGTTAAAGGGTTTATCCATCCGTGAATTGGAGGAAGTTTCCCGGCAAATTCGAGAAAAGCATTTGCAAACTGTGGCCACCAGTGGTGGTCATTTGGGGCCAGGACTGGGAGTGGTGGAATTAACGGTGGCCCTATATTCCACCCTGGATTTGGATAAGGACCGGGTGATCTGGGATGTGGGACACCAGGCCTACCCCCATAAAATGTTGACGGGACGCTATCACGATTTCCACACCCTGCGGCAAAAGAATGGGGTCGCCGGCTATCTCAAGCGTTCCGAAAGTCGTTTTGACCATTTTGGGGCGGGGCACGCTTCCACCAGTATTTCCGCTGGGTTGGGTATGGCTTTGGCCCGGGATGCCAAAGGGGAAGATTTTAAGGTGGTTTCCATCATTGGTGACGGAGCCCTGACCGGGGGCATGGCCTTGGAAGCGATTAACCATGCGGGGCATTTACCCCACACCAAGCTGATGGTAGTGCTTAACGATAATGAAATGTCCATTTCCCCCAATGTGGGGGCCATTTCCCGTTATCTGAACAAAGTCCGCCTCAGCAGTCCGATGCAGTTTTTGACGGACAATCTAGAGGAACAGATCAAACATTTGCCCTTTGTCGGGGATTCTCTGACCCCGGAAATGGAGCGGGTTAAGGAAGGGATGAAGCGCTTAGTGGTCCCCAAAGTGGGAGCTGTGATCGAAGAGTTGGGCTTTAAATATTTTGGTCCCATTGACGGCCACAATTTGCAGGAATTGATCGACACCTTTAAACAGGCGGAAAAAGTACCAGGACCGGTATTTGTCCATGTTTCCACCACTAAAGGTAAAGGCTACGATCTAGCAGAAAAGGATCAGGTAGGTTACCACGCCCAAAGTCCCTTTAACCTTTCCACTGGCAAGGCCTATCCTTCCAGTAAGCCGAAACCCCCCAGTTACTCCAAAGTTTTTGCCCACACGTTAACCACCTTGGCCAAGGACAATCCCAACATTGTCGGCATTACTGCAGCTATGGCTACCGGGACAGGGCTAGATAAACTGCAGGCCAAATTACCGAAACAGTATGTGGATGTGGGTATTGCGGAACAACATGCTGTGACCCTAGCGGCGGGGATGGCCTGCGAGGGCATTCGTCCAGTGGTGGCAATTTATTCCACCTTTTTGCAACGGGGTTACGACCAGATTATCCATGACGTTTGCATTCAGAAATTACCCGTATTTTTCTGTCTGGACCGGGCGGGTATTGTGGGGGCAGACGGGCCCACCCACCAGGGCATGTATGACATTGCCTATCTCCGTTGCATTCCCAATCTGGTGCTGATGGCTCCCAAGGATGAAGCGGAGTTACAACAAATGTTGGTTACTGGCGTTAACTATACCGACGGGGCGATCGCCATGCGTTATCCCCGGGGTAATGGCATTGGGGTGCCGCTGATGGAGGAAGGTTGGGAACCGTTGGAAATCGGTAAAGCTGAAATTCTCCGCTCCGGCGATGACGTACTCCTGTTGGGCTACGGCTCCATGGTCTATCCGGCTCTGCAAACGGCGGAATTGCTCCACGAACACGGCATTGAAGCAACGGTGGTTAATGCTCGCTTTGTCAAACCTTTGGATACGGAATTAATCCTGCCCCTGGCCCAGCGCATCGGCAAAGTGGTGACTATGGAAGAGGGTTGCCTAATGGGGGGCTTTGGTTCAGCGGTGGCGGAGACTCTGATGGATAACAACGTGTTGGTACCCTTGAAGCGTTTAGGGGTGCCCGACATACTCGTTGACCATGCCACTCCTGAGCAATCCACAGTCGATCTAGGTTTAACCCCAGCCCAGATGGCGGAGGATATTATGGCTTCGCTGTTCAAAGCTGAATCCGCCGTAACCCCGCGGGTCAGTTAAGGAAAGCTTCAACGAGCTTGCTGAGGGGGATTAAAGTTGTTTCAGTGCCCCCTCTAGGTTTTGATTTGTTCCCTAAATCCCCCAAATATTGGGGGACTTCTAACTTATTTTCTCGAACTTAAACCGTTGCCTAGGCAACCCGGACAGGCTGGGCCACTAAGGCATCCGCTAGACGGCGGACAGCGGCCACCATGGCCACAGGATCATTCAACTGGTTAATGGCGGAACCAACCCCTACTCCACTGGCCCCAGCGGCGATCGCCATGGGAACGGTGACATCGGATAGACCGGAGGCACAGAGGACAGGAACATTAACGACGCGGCTGATGGCATGGGCGGCGGCTAGGGTGGGGGCAGCTTTTTCGATCAGTCCCAAAACTCCGGCATGGTGGGGTTCAGCACTGGTACCCCCTTCGGTTTGGATGATGTCGGCTCCAGCGGCCACTAAAGCTTCGGCCAATTGCACCTGTTCGTCCAGGGCAAGGATATGGGGAACGGTGACGGAAAGGAGGGTGTGGGGTAACAATTGACGGGTGGCTTGGGTGAGGGCCAACACCTCTGGCCCTTCAAAACGACGACCCTGGGCGTAAAAACTGTCGAAGTTACCAATTTCCACCAGGTCCGCCCCGGCGGCCACGGCTTCCACTAATAATTCTGCTTCCACCGCCGATACACAAATGGGCAAATCAATGGCATGGCGCACTTGTTGGATCAATTGGCGATCGGCTGCAATGTCTACAAAAGTGGCGCCTCCGACCTGGGCAGCTTGCACCACGGCCAAAACTTTGGCGCTGTCGAAGTTATTTAAACCACTAATTACCTTCAAGGCGGTACGATTTTCCAGGGCCTGGTGGAGTTGGGAAAGGTTTACGCTCATAGGATTACCAAAATGATTAATGCTGAGTGGCATGGCCCCTGATCCTAACCGCCTAGGCTAGGCCAGGAAGACTTTCTGCCCCACTGATAACAATAGGCTATTGGCATCCATCTTAAGTCCACTCCCCGTTATGGTTAAGCAAATTTTTTCTAAACCCTGGACAGTGCCCCTACTGCTAACTTTTGTCTGGCTTGGTAGCAATGGCCTCGATCGCCTGTGGCTTACCCTAGACAAAACGGTGCCCGCTTGGGATCAGAGTAACCATTTATCCTACGGACTGGAATATTTGCAGACGTTAAGGTCACCGGAGCTTTTGAGTGGGGAATGGTGGCGAAGCTTTTGGATGCTTTCCCCTAAATATCCTCCCCTCACCTACATAGTCAATGCTCCTTTCCAAGCAATAACAGGGGGGGGCAGTGATCAAGCCCTGATCAGTAATTGGCTCTGGAGTGGCATTTTAATTATCTGTGTCTACGCCCTGGGCAAGAAACTTTTCAGCCGGGAAATTGGCCTGTGGGCAGCAACCATTATGGTTTTGACTCCCCGCTTAATCCATAGTCGGTTGATTGTGTTGTTGGATAGTCCTCTCCTGGCCTTTACCCTGTTAAGTTTTACCTGTTTGACCTATTGGAAAGAGTCCAAAGGTCGCCGTGCCCAATGGCTCTGGGCGATCGCCGCTGGGGTGGCCCTGGGACTGGGTTTATTGTCTAAACAAAGCATCATTTTTTACCTCTTTTTCCCTTTGCTGGGGTTGGGGCTGTGGAGCATCTGGACGAAGCAGTGGCAACGGTTAGCCCAATTATTAGTGGGTTTACTAGCAAGCATTCCCCTGTGGTATCCCTGGTATCGCACCAACTGGATTTACCTATTCAGCACTGCCCAAAATTCCAATGCTATTCCCGCTGGCCTAGAGGGGGACCCCCCCATTAATACCCTGGCGGCCTGGACTTACTACTGGCAGGATTTACCCAATGCCCTGTCCTGGGTGTGGTTACTACCGCCCTTGGTGGGGATGATTCTGTCTTTGCTCAATCGTTTTCCTTCCCAATTACAAATCCCCAGTTGGCGATCAGCAAGACCGGGCCTGCTCTGGTTAGGCTACTACTACGGCGGTACTTATCTAATCTGCTCCGCCATTCAAAATAAAGATGACCGTTACATTTTGCCCTATTTGCCCATTGTGGCCATTTTCCTTGCCTTTGGTCTGACCCGTTGGTGTGGTCGTTGGTTGTGGATACGGTGGGGCACGTTGGCGATCGCCATTTTGGTCACCATTGGTAATTTATTTCCTATCCCTGGCAGTGATGGCATTGTCCAAGCCCTGGGTCCGTCGGTATTATTCCGTCCCGATTTTGTTTTGCCAGCTCCCAACACGGAAGTCATTGCCGCCGCCATAGAAACTACCCCAGAGCAACGGATTAATTTGGGGGTGATTCCCAATACCCCGGCCATTAATCCCAATACGTTGAATTATTATGGTGCCGTGGCGGATTTTCGGGCCTATGGTCGGGAATTAAGTCGCAATGGGGAAATTATCCGGCGGGATCAGGAAAATTTTGACTGGTTTCTGACCAAAACCGGAGATAACTACCTAGCAGATCCGGTGCAGACTGAATTGGGGGAAACCATTACCCAGAATGGTGATTTTGCCGCTGTGCAAACTTGGCCTTTGCCCGATAACAGTGATTTAACCCTGTGGCACCGCCGTCAACCCAAGGTAGAGGTTAAATCCAGTCAAATTAACGCCGAATTGCCGCAACTAACCAAAGTTGATTTCCCGGCCAGTGCTCCCCCTGGTCAACCGGTACCCATCACCTACCATTGGCAGGGTAACGGCGATCGCCTGAGTGAGGGCATTGTTTTGCTCACTTGGGAAAATGTCAATGATCCTAATCAAGTTTGGTTCCATGACCATGCCATCGGTTTGGGGGAATTGCTTCCCTCGGTTGTGGATCAAGGCGTTGAAGTTGTTGAGCGTACTGCCATGCTTCCCCCAGCAGATCTACCTCCGGGGAATTATCGGTTAACGGGACAATGGTTAGACCCTGCCACCATGACAGCCCAACCCCTACCTTTGCCGGATATCACCCTAACCTTGGATACTGATGCCCCGGCTTTAGCGGCCCCTCCGTTGGATTTTGTCAGTCAACTGTATTATCTTTCCCAAAATTTACGTCAGGGCATTACCGGATTGGAGCCAGTTTTTGCCCAGGTTGACCGGATTAATCTATACGATCCCCGCCACGATTACCTACGCCAGGGGGATGTCAGTTGGACCTATCGCCTGAGCCAAAATCCCGTCGACCCCCTCAGTTTGACCTATGCCCAGGTGTTGGCCCGGGTGTTACAGGAAAATCCCCCCCAGGCGATCGCCGCCTTGCAATCCCTAGTCAAACTGGATCCGGAAAATCCTTACGCCCATGCCTATTTGGCCTTTGTCCATCTCTATGACTGGCAGGGATACCAAGGGGAACAAGCCCTAAAACCCGCTTTGGCATTAGCCCCCGAAAATCCAGAAATTAACGGTCTCCAGGCGATCGCCCTCTTTATGCAGGGAAAAATTTGGTCTGCCTGGCAAACGGTGCAAAATTCTGGGCTATTGAATTAGTCAACTACAATTTCGCCGACGGACCCCCAGTGCGTTGCCGGGGCAATTATGAGAGAATAATGAAAAGTGAAACAATTATGAAATCACTTTTATGCCCATGGCCATGTCATTTTCTCTCCGTCGAGTGTTGCTAGCGTCTAGTTTGACGCTAGGTTTCTGCTTGACCGGTTGCGGCCCAGGGGAAGTTGTCCCATCCGGCTCCCCCAGCCCGGCGGTGACGGCAACAGTGACCCCACAGAGCCAAACTAAAACTGGAGAGAAAAAAAAGGTTTTAACTACGTTCAGCGTCCTGGCAGACATGGCTCAAAACATTGCCGGGGATAAGTTGGTGGTGGAGTCCATTACCCGCATTGGTGCAGAAATCCATGGTTATGAGCCGACTCCCAGTGACATTGTCAAAGCCCAAGATGCAGACTTACTGCTCTATAACGGTATGAACTTGGAACGTTGGTTTGAGCAGTTCCTGGGCAACGTGGAAAATGTACCGTCGGCAATTCTGACGGAAGGCATTGAACCCATTGCCATCGCTGAAGGGCCCTACACCGATAAACCCAACCCCCACGCCTGGATGTCCCCCCGCAACGCTCTGGTGTATGTGGAAAATATCCGCCAAGCTTTTGTGGAAATAGACCCCGACAATGCGGAATATTACAACGCCAATGCAGCGGCCTACAGTGAGAAGTTGAAGGCGATCGATACCCAACTAGCTTCTGATTTGCAGAATGTACCCCCTAGCCAAAGATTTTTGGTCAGTTGTGAAGGGGCTTTCTCCTATCTAGCCCGGGACTATGGCATGGAAGAGATTTACCTCTGGCCCATTAATGCGGAGCAACAGTTCACTCCTAAACAGGTGCAAAGGGTTATTGAACAGGTGAAAACGAATGATGTACCGACAATTTTTTGTGAAAGCACCGTTAGTGATGAAGGGCAAAAACAAGTGGCCCAGGCCACCGGCGCTCGCTTTGGCGGCAATCTCTATGTGGATTCCCTCTCCACTGAAGAAGGCCCTGTGCCCACCTTTTTGGATCTGCTGGAATACGATGCCCGGACCATTGCCAACGGTCTTCTCGCCGGCGCCAACGCCAAGCCCTGAAAACGTTTCCGATGCTCAGATCCTAAGTAGCTCAGCCCAAATTTTGTAATTCAACTACCCACTCCAATCAAAACCCTTCTCTGGCGATGCACACCACTCTTCCCCGTCTGGATATATCCGTAGATAACGTCAGTGTTACCTACAACAACGCCCGACTAGCCCTTTACAATGCCACTTGCACCGTTGAACCGGGGACGATAACGGCTCTAGTGGGCCCCAACGGCAGTGGCAAATCAACTTTATTCAAATCCATTATGGGTTTTTTACAACCCAGTCAGGGGCGGGTACGCATTGGCGGTCTTTCAGTGCAAAAAGCGCAAAAACAGCAGTTGATGGCCTATGTGCCCCAGGCAGATGAGGTGGATTGGAATTTTCCGGTCAGCGTGTTTGATGTGGTAATGATGGGACGCTATGGCTATATGAATGTTTTGCGTATTCCTAGCCCCAAAGACCGTCGCCTGGTGATGGAAAGTTTAGAACGGGTGGGGATGCTTAAGTACCGCGATCGCCAAATTGGGGAACTGTCCGGCGGTCAAAAAAAACGGGCGTTTCTGGCCCGGGCCCTGGCCCAGGAAGGGAAAGTAATTTTGCTGGATGAACCTTTCACCGGGGTTGATGTGAAAACGGAAAAGGGGATGATCGATTTGCTCATGGAACTGCGGGATGAGGGGCACACGATTTTGATTTCTACCCATGATTTAGCTTCCATTTCTACCTTTTGTGACCGCACTATTTTGCTCAACCGCACCATTTTGGCGGCGGGGAAAACGGAGGAAACCTTCACCAAAGAAAATCTAGAGTTAACCTTTGGCGGCCTACCTATGGTGAGTCTGAATCAGATGTTTGAATCCGCCGAGGTGGACGGGTGAATTCCATCATTGTTAACATTTGGCATTGGCTCGTTGAACCTTTCCAATATGCCTTTTTAATCCGAGCAATTTGGGTCAGTGCCTTTGTCGGCCTGGTCTGTGCGGTGCTCTCCTGTTACATCACCCTCAAAGGTTGGTCCCTGATGGGGGATGCCATTTCCCATGCGGTTGTCCCCGGAGTGGTCTTGGCCTATGCGCTGAATATTCCCTTTGCCATTGGGGCGTTTACCTTTGGCTTTGGGGCAACGGTGGCGATCGGTTACGTCAAGTCCAAAACTCGACTAAAGGAGGATGCGGTCATTGGCATTGTCTTCACCGGCTTTTTCGCCCTGGGTCTAGTGTTGGTGACCAAAATTCCCAGCAATATTGATTTGTTCCACATCCTTTTTGGCAATGTACTGGGGATCTCTCAGCAAGACATTATCCAAACCCTAATTGCTGGATCGATAACGCTGGTGGTGATTTTACTGCGCCGCAAAGATCTGCTCCTCTTTTGTTTTGATCCCAACCATGCCAAGGCGATCGGCCTCCGTACCCAGGTGATGTATTACACACTCTTGTCGATCCTAGCCCTTACCATTGTGGCAGCCCTACAAACGGCGGGCATTATTCTGGTCATTTCCATGCTGGTCACCCCAGGGTCCATTGGTTATCTACTCAGCGACCGCTTTGACCATATGTTGTGGTACTCAGTCACCAGCAGTGTTCTATCCTGTGTACTCGGCACTTATTTGAGTTATCACTTTGACGTGTCAACGGGGGGCATGATTGTGGTTATTCTCACAATTCTGTTTGTCGTTACCATGGTCTGTGCGCCCAAATATGGCATTTTGGCCCAGGAACTGCGGCGGCTTTCAACACCCAATCCTTGAAGACAGGTGCAATTAGTCTATATGCTCGAAGATTTACTAGGGGTCAATGGTGTTTGTTGGATAGTTGACCCGCCTAAAAATTCCGTTAACCAATCCTTCAAGACCCAGGTGGCGCGGCAATCATCTTCGTTGTAGCGCAAAATTAATTCTAAAAATTGGCGATCGCCGGTGGTTAACCAATTGTCATACCAACAGACTGATTGATCCCCGCTGGCCTGGGCATCCCGCCATTGAAAACCTAACCAATTGGCTAGGGATTTGAGGGAATAACTTTCCACCGGGCAGATAACATGGTTGACCACATAATGGTGTAAATCAAAACATTGTTCGAGAATTTCTTCCCTCACTTTTACCGGCGTACCGTAGAGTTTACCCAGCCGCTTAATGGTTTCCCGTTCATACTCAGAAAAGTGATAAATGGGAGCACTGGGATAGGTCTGGATTAACTGGACAAATTCCTGCCAAATTAGACCTTCTTCTTCGGGATCTTTGGCCATAAAACCATAGAATTTCTC
The DNA here is from genome assembly GCF_000478825.2 of Synechocystis sp. PCC 6714. Taxonomy (NCBI): domain Bacteria; kingdom Bacillati; phylum Cyanobacteriota; class Cyanophyceae; order Synechococcales; family Merismopediaceae; genus Synechocystis; species Synechocystis sp. PCC 6714. The sequence continues at coordinate 2,354,032 of NZ_CP007542.1, forward strand.
CGTTTTCTGCCCATGATCAACCACCACTACCCCCAGTAAATAGTCTAAATTTCGTTCCGGTTCCGCTTCAATGTCGAAATATAATTCCACTGGCGATCGGGGCAGAGGATAAACTTTTTTCTCCTTCACCATGGCCCTTTTTTCCACCAAAGCCAAAGCCTGTTGTTGTAACTGTTCAGCGATGGCTGTGCCCATTAATTCGGCCACTTGATGGGTTTGCATTTGGGCCAGGGAATCAATGGTTAAGACTCCCACTGTTTGCAACGATTCGTAGCGACTGGGGGTAACGCCCGGTACTAGGGAAAGGTGCTGTTGTTCCTGGGCGATCGCATAGCAATGATCGTACCAATGGCAAAGGTTACAGCGTTGGCGGGAAATAAAAATTTCCGGTTCTTCCGGTTGGCTGAGGGTTTGTACACAGTCCGCTAGGGTTTGGTGAAAACGGGGTAACCATTCCAACAAATCTACGGTGTAAGCATTGCCCCGGCGCAAAATTATTTCTACTTTTTGGGGTAATTGACCCTGGTACACCGCCAGTAATTGGGCATAGAAAGCGGCCAAAATTTTATACTCTGGTTTTGGTCTGCGCCCTAATTGAATACTAATAGGTCGATATTGCCAGTTACCCCAGCGGGATCGACCAGGCACTTTGACCAATAAATGGGGATGGCCTAATAATTCCAGGGGTTCTAATTCCTCCCCATCAAAATTAATGGGTAAACTATGGCTGAGGTAGCCTCGATAAATACAGGTTACCCCCTGGGCCATTAAGGTTTTCGTTTCCCGGGCCCTATCTTGCCAAAGAGTGGTGGGGGTTTCCGGCTCTCGATAATCGGTAAATTGGGTGGTAAGTACTTCTTGGATATGTCTCTGGCTTTCCTGGCGCAATTTGAGCAAAAAGTCTCGCTCCGGGCGACGCTCCTCCATTGCCCCGTGGGTGTTGAGATGGGCCCGCCGTTGACAACGCTTATAGTCCAGCAGAAGGGAATCGGTGACTAACATACCGCCCCAACGACCACTAGCTGGCAATCGTTTCGGTTTACTGTTCCCCAATGGTTACTATTCTGTCGGGGAAATTCGCTGAGATCATCCACAAAGTTCACAAATCAAAAAGTTTTTGCCCAAGTTAACCCCCATTATTCTATGAATCTGAAAAAAGTTGTCGAAAACGGTGGGGACTCATACCTGTCCATTGTTTAAAAGCCCGGGTGAAGTGGGCCGCATCTTGATAGCCTAGCTCAAAAGCAATATCAATGATTTTGATTTGACTTTCACCCACTAGTTGCAGGGCTTTTTGGTAACGTAGGCGGGTAACTAATTGGGAATAGGTAAATTGCTCTTCGGCCAGGCGACGTTGTAAAGTACGCACACTCATCTGGGACAGATTGGCCGCTAGTTGCACAGAGGGATAACGTTCTTTGAGCAAAGGGGCGATCGCCTGTTGGAGGGAATCGGTAAAACTGAGGGGAGGGACCGAAGCAAGGAGAAGCTTGTGATCGGAATCGTGATCGGTCTCGTTGAGGGGAGACAGAGGCAAACTTAAAAGTCGGCGTGGAAAGATAATTGCAGAAATACCCTGCTGTGTTTCAATCCGAGCTTGGGAGAGGGAGAAGTTACCAATTTTTCCCAAATATGGAGTTTGTAAATATGCTTCTTGGGGATGCCAATTTTGACCAGCTACTCGGCGAATTAACTTGAGCATGAGGGTCAGTGAAAAATGGGAAGCGTGGTGTGAATCTTCGTTAATTTGTTTAAATTGTTGTCCGAACCATGCCCGATCACCATTTTCTCCTAACCATAAACATTCTTGGGAGTTGAATATTCCCATAAATCTAATGGCAATGGCGATCGCCTCATAAAGGGTTGTTGCTTGGGAAATAAGGCGACCGAAAGCATGTAGTTCTTCGAGCTCAGTGCGTTCACCTACCAACCAGCCCAAATCTTCGATCCCCTCCCGTTGGGCCGCCTCCAACAAAAAGGCAAAAACCTGATGACGGGGTAAAAAAGCATAGGGATCTTCCAAGGCAAAGATGGATAACTGCGATCTCCTTAATAACTTTTCAGTTGGTGTGCCGATTTTGTCAAGGTAGTTAACAAAAGGCTGAAGATTACAAGCCCGGATGAGCGGAATGGCACGCACCATAAATAAAAATTAAGTATTTTCCCCGATGGTAACTTGGCACGAAATGGCAAGCAAGGGCCATTATTGTTCTGTATCCTTACCTAAATCCTTTGTCCACTTAAGTACTTGGCCATAATTCTGCAAATCGAAAATATTAAGTTTTTTAGTAATTTTTATTTTATCTGGATTGATTCGTACAAATAAACTTGCGCTGTTCGTAAATAGTTATGCAATCGCTAAAACATGAAGTCAGAAAAGTGGGCTCCCTCAGCCTCTTTTTCTTTATTGGTTACGGATATATTCTCATTCTAATGAAGCTTTTGCTCAAAGAGTTCTCTGTCGATGTCAATATTTTTGCCAAGGTTGTGATTTATTCAATAATTTCAGCTAAATCGGTGGCCATTATGGACATGACTCCTTGGATGAATCGTTTTTCAGAATATCCCCGTTATCTTCAAGTTCTTTACAAAACTTCCATTTATACCCTTGCTGTTTTTCTCTTGAATTTAATTGAGAATATTTTCCATGCTTATCACCAAACCAAAGCCTTAAATTCTGCGTTTATGCTATTTTTGGAGACCCGTAGCTTTAGCCGCTTTTTGGCTATTCTTCTGTGTGTTTCAATTATATTTTTAATTCATAATATTTTTCAGGAATTTGACCGATATTTAGGGAAGGATAACCTAAGCAAATTTTTCCTTAAGCCACCCCAGTAATTTTCAAATTCTAAATAAGAGAATGGCAATTACTTCTCATATTTTCAAATACTTTAAAATTATGAATCAACCAGAAAAAATTTTATTAAATTTGCTATTTTTTACCATTGCCGCTCCCCTAATCTTTGGCTACAACCATCAAGCTAATGTCGTCAGCGCATTGCCTGAATACCCAACAAAGGAGACTGTTAACATGACTAGCATTGAGGAAACCAATAAAATTTCTACTGTGGCTAAAGCCGCTACCCTTACCCCAGAGGAAGCCCAAAAAATTGCCATTCAAGCCTATACCTATGGTTATTCCCTCGTTACAACTGAAATTACTCGCCTGGCCTTCACAAACACCACTAAGCCTAACCCCGCAACTCTGCAAGCTCCGTTAAATCAAATCGTCAATCAGCCTGCCTATCCCCCCGCAACCTATAAAGGGGTAACAGCTCCAAATGCAGACACCCTGTATTCGGTTGGATTTATAGATGTCAGCCAAGAACCAATGGTGTTCTCCTATCCTGACATGGGAAAACGATTTTTTCTGTTTCCCATCTACGATGCATGGACTAATGTGATTAGTGTGCCAGGCTCTCGAACCACCGGTGGTCAAGCCCAAACCCTCCTTATTACAGGGCCCTCTTGGCGTGGAGAAGTTCCCTTTGGAATGACCCAGGTTAAATCTCCCACTAATAACCTCTTCATCATTGGCAGGGTTTATGCTGACGGGACGGCCTCTGATTTTGCCAAAGTTCATGGATTACAAAAAGAATTTAACTTAGTTCCCCTTAGTCAACACGGAAAATCCTACACTCCACCGACAGGCAAAACCGGGGGACCTTATACGCCTAAAGACATTGTTCGAGATCTAATTCTCAACATGAGCCCTCCTGAATATTTCAACTTAATGGCAAAGCAGATGGCGATCGACCCTCCTACTTTACCCAGGGACCAAGCCGTAGTCGAAAAAATGGCTAAATTGGGCATTGTTCCAGGGCAACCCTTTAGGTTTGATCAACTCGATCCCAAAGTTCAAGAAGCATTAACCGGTGTGGGGGAAACTGTTTTAGAAAGCTTAGAAGCTTGGCAAAAAACCGGCGGAAAAATAATTAATGGTTGGTCAATTCCAGGGGCTGCCGGAAGTTATAGCACTGATTATCTTGCCCGTGCGGCTATCTCTGCCTTTGGGTGGGGGGCTAACCTTCCTCAAGATGCTGTCTATCCCACGGCAAAAGTTGATGGAACGGGTCAATCTTTAGTAGGAAATAATGTTTATAAAATGCATTTTAAAAAGGGAGAAACACCGCCCGTTGACGGATTTTGGTCAATTACTATGTATGATGAGGAGTTTTATTTTTATCCTAACCCCCTTAATAAATTGACCCTCAGTCCACGAGACAACTTACAGTACAATACCGATGGCTCATTGGATCTTTATTTTTCCCATCAGCAACCCCAGGGAGTACCTGAGTCGAATTGGCTACCGGCTCCCCAAGAAAAGTTTATTTTGATGATGCGTCTTTACTGGCCAAAAGAAAACCCTCCCTCTATCCTTCCCCCTAACAATCCATCTTGGAATCCCCCTGGCATTGAACAAATAAAATAGCAAAATTTTTCTCCTAATAATGCCAAAAATTAGGAAAGAATAATTCCTTAATTAATAAATCCAAACTGAGGAAGAGTATTCTTCATGCAGAAAATAAAATCAGCCATAGCTATACAGGTACTAATAACTACCGCGAGTGTGCTTTTGCCTGCAAACTCGATGGCCAGTTCCATTTCTCTTCCTTCCCCGGTGATAGCGGAAAAAGTCACTAATCCATGCGATAAAAGTCTGCCGAATCCCTATCCATTTACATCGGCTGAACACTATTCCAAACGAGAAGAAAGCCAGCTATTATTAACTGCTCCGACTAGTGCCTGTGCCTCCGATCTCGAAATTCCACCTGCAACAACAAATATTTTAATTTCTCAAGCAATTGTCCCTTCTCCTGAATCTATTCCTTTGTCTCCTGAATTAGGCGAATCCTTACAAATTGAAACCCCAGAAGATGTTAATCGCTGGCGGTTTACCTTTCAACCCTATGTCACCATTCCGGTGAGCACCTACGGTAGTGCCACGGTCAAAGGGGAGACCGTTAACTACAGCCTGGGATTAGGTACACTATTGGAATCCCTCAAAGCAACTGCCAGTGGTCGAGTGGAAGCGTGGAATGGGAACTGGGGATTTATTATTGATGGCTATTATGCCAATTTAGGGGCTGTGAATGGCATTGGACGAGTCAATACACGCACGCCAAGCCTATTTAATACAGTGGATTATCTCCTGAGCCGGGGGATTAATACGAATTTAGAACAATTTGCGAATCAACTCAGTCAAGATATTCAGGCACTTAGAGAAGCAAAAGAGCTTAAAAGCGTTGAGATCGAGATAAAATTAGACACCCTAGAGGAAAATGTCCAAGCCCTTAAGGATACCCTAAGGCAGGATCTACAGTCATTGCAAGATGTAGCAGAAAATATTAATAGCTTACGAGAAGAATTAGCTGGCAAAAAACAGAACCTAGAAACTTTGACTGCTAAAATTGATGATTTACAAGGGTTACGGGAGTCAGGCTTTGAGCTAGAACCAGATCAAAAAATAAAAGCGGCAATCGCCATTAATAGTGCCATTGCTAATAATCAGAATAAACTTCAAGATCTACAGGCTAAATTTACTAAATTTAATAGCTTACGTAATCCTCCCGATCTAGCCCCCATCCGTGAAAATCTACAACAAATTAAGCAAACATTACAGGAAACCCAGCAAAAAGTTGAAGAATTACGGAAAATAAAGGATAGCGAACCTTTGCAACAATTACAAGCGGCTATCCAAGAAAAGCAAGCCGAAGTTACCCAGACCTTAGAAAAACTGAAAACGGTTAAAGAATTTGTTGAAAATCGAGACCCGCAACAGATTAGCAACGATATCACGAGCAATCTAGATTTTAGTCAAGGAATCTACGACTTTGCCTTGACCTATAATTTTGGCGATACACCACCTACCAGTTTACCCAAAGAAGCATCGGGTAAACCCTTCCCAAGACTATGGTTTCAGCCAATTCTGGGGACTCGCCTTAATAGCCTCAATTTAGAGCTAGAAAACACCATTAATTACAAAATTTCCAGTAGTTTAATTAACATTGAAGGAACAGCACAAAATACCTATCAAGCCAGTAAATTATGGTTTGAACCCCTGCTGGGGGCAAAGGCAGGAATTCAACTATCAGATCCGATTACCCTTTGGTTGCGGGGGGATTACTCTGGTTTTGGTTTGGCCGGTGACACCAATTACAGTTGGAATTTAATCTTTGGCATGGATTGGTGGGTTCGGGAAAATATTTCTTTACAATTAGGCTATCGTTTTTACGAAATTAATTACCAAAATGGTAGCGGCAGTGATGCCTTTGGTTTTTCAGAATTATTTAATGGCCCCTTTGTTTCCGCCAGTTTCCATTTTTGATTATTCCTCTCTGGCTACCCATATCAACTACCATAAAACTTAAAACAAATTCTAGTCATCTATTGGCAACTAAAATGCTTAAAACTCAGAATTTACGATATCCTATCTCTAAAATAAGCTCTTTTTTATTAGGAATTGGAATTGCTTGTTTGACGATAATACCTGTTAAGGCTGCCGAGGAACTGTTTTTTATCTACAGTCCTGTAAATTTTTCCGTGGAAATTAGCTCATTAGAACTATTTGCCAAGGAAGGAAAAGTTAATAAAAATCTCGAATTTTATCTTCAGTTTGTCACCCCCGAACAAAAAGCGGCTTTCCGAGAAGTCCTGACCAAAAAGATTGATTTACCACCAGTGGTAATATCACGTTTTTTTAACACAAGTATTGGTGAAGATATTCTGACACGGCTGGGTAAAGGAATTACAATTCAAGGGGGAAGTAATGGCAAATATGCCCTCCGGGCCGCCCTTGTGCAAGCGGCATTTGATCCTGAGGGTTTTACTTTGATCAATGTGCTGAAAAAGTTACCAACCAATATGGAGTTTCAGGGGCCACTATTGTTGGGATTTGCCCAAGAGTCTCAAAAATTTATCTTAGCAACCGAAACTCTGATCAAAGAACTTCGCCAGCTTACGCTTGAGGAGGCTACCACCGATCGCCCCGTAGACTATTCTCAGTTAACGGATATGCGTCAAGTCGGCCCCCATAAATTTACTAAAGAGGTTTGGAATTTAACAGATACAAGCCGAAATCGCTCCTTTTATGTGGATGTTTATGTGCCCCAATCTGTTGATGCAGAAATGCCGGTGGTGGTATTCTCCCATGGGTTAGCGTCCCGTCCCGAAGACTATGGCCAAGCTTTAGAGCGTTTAGCCTCCTACGGTTTTTTAGTAGCGGCTCCCCAACATCCTGGTAGTGATAGCATTTGGGCTAAAGAAGTGTTAGAAGGCTATCACCAAGATGCCTTTGACCTCAATGATTTTATTAACCGCCCTAAAGATATTAGCTTTGTTATTGATGAATTAGAACGGCGGAATGCGACTCAATTTCAAAACAGGTTAAATTTACAAAATGTGGGCATGGGCGGCCATTCTTTCGGAGGCTATACGGCCCTGGCGATCGCCGGTGCAGAAATTGATTTCGAGAATCTAAAACAGGAGTGTGAGCGAGCCTATAGCGGTGTTAATGTTGCCCTTCTATTACAATGTCGTGCTGTAGATTTACCTCAGCAAACCTACAATTTTCGAGATAATCGAGTTAAAGCAGTGTTTGCCGCCAATCCTGTCAATCGCGCCATTTTTGGACCCAAGGGACTGGGTAAAATTACCATTCCCATTATGTTCGGTTCGGGAAGTTATGATCCTGCCGCTCCGCCGGCCCTAGAACAAGCCGCATCTTTTACCTGGTTAGGAAGTTCCCAGAAATACTGGGCAATGGTGGAAGGGCAAGCCCATGTTAATTTTTCGGAATTGGATGCAGGTCTGAGTAAAAGTATTGAAACTGTGACTCAATTGACCTTACCCAGTCAAGATTTAATCACTGATTACACGGCGGCTATTGAGATTCCTTTTTTCGAAATTTATATTAACCAAAATGAAAAATTTCGTCCCTATTTACAATCTGCCTATGCGGAATATTTAAGCCAGGGAAAAGAGTTTAAGCTGGATTTGATTAGTCAAGCTTCTGTTCCAAAGTTGATTGATGCCATTGAAAAATTTAAGCGAGAACACCCGTAACTTTAGTGGAAAAAGTAGTTTTGGGTAAATTAATAATACAAAAGGAATCGATACCTCGAATACGTACGGGACGAGTCAAGAAAGTGCTTTAACGACGGTATGCCGGCCCTGGAAGCGGCTAAGCGCATTGAGTTTGACCCCTATGGTGAGTGGCGTGCCCCTGCCGTCTGTATATGAATGTGGAGCGGGCTTAGCGCGAGTTTCGCAATGAACCCGCCGATGAGCCTTGGGATACTCCCGCCACCTTCGACGCTATCTATCAAGTTGCTAAGGCCAAAGGCATTGAAGTTGAATATTAAGAAAATTTTCCGGTAAATCACGAGTTACATAGCAAAAAGCGGGCTTCTTAGGACATTTTCAATTTTAAAACTCCTATTTCGGCAAAGTTTTTAGTGATTATTCATCCTAACTGTCCTAGTCTTTGCTACAACAGCTTACCTATCACTCCAGAGAAGCCGATGATGCCAACCGCGGAAAATCGACATGACCATGGTTTAGCGACGATGCGGACAGGTCCCAGTATTGACGCGGCCCTAGAGAATTTGGCAGTATCTAGCCCAGATTTGGCTCGCTGTCTGGCGGAGTTTCCTTTTGCCGATATTTACCCCCGTTCTGGACTGTTTGCCTTCCCACCAACCACCCCAAATTTTCTATCCGAATCTTGCGCCAAAACGGTTTTCAAGTGCGTAATGTCAACGGGGGAATAATGGCCCATTCTGTTTTCCTCCGAGAGAAAACGGTGGCCGGAATTTTGTATTAATTTTGATTGCTAATCCGTAAATTTCCTAGACTATCTTCTAGGATCAAACTATTTATAGTGGTTTCTAGTAAGACTGAGGCAGTCAAATTCACCAAAAAGCTTGTCAATAAAGACTTAAGTAGTCTCGAAATTATTTGAAATGACTATAAAACTCAAAAACTTATGAAATTGCCAAAACCATTTTTGTTGATGGCTTTAACGATGTCTCTGGCTGGGATGGCAAAAGTGAGCGTTGCCCATAACCACGAACTGCTTTTAATCCAAGATGTCCAGACGATCATTGCCCAAAACACAGCCGTAACGCTTACGGATATTACTAAAAATTCCTATCAAAAGGAAATTGTCCAAGCCCAACAATTAAACGTTGTGCAAGGTTTTCCCGATGGAAGTTTCCGCCCCAACCAACCTGTCACTTGGGAACAAGCCGATTTGGTCAGCTTTTTACGGCGGGCCCCAGAGTGGATTAAAACCAATTTAGGTCAGCCCCCAGTCTTGTCCCCCACCCAGGAGGCGATCGCCTTTACGGACATCTCAGGATTCAATCAACAATTAACGGATCAAATGTCGGCATTTTGCCAAGTTGCTTCCCTCGTAAATGAAAAGGGGACAAAATTTGCACCCAATCAACCAGCCCATCGGGACTATACAGCGGCGCCCATCGTTCGTACCCTCAATTGTTTGGCTGAAGGCGCTAAGTAAGTCCATTTTTCCCTAGCATTAATCGTCGTTACTTATGTTAAAAATTATCTCTACCCTAACAATTTCTTTAGGAATTTTTGGCGCTTTTCCTCTCTTGGCCCAAACCCCTACTCCCCAGACCAAAGAAATCGTCAGAACCACAGATCAATTAATTGATCAAGTTTGTGATTTTATCCAGTCCCAAAAGACCTTTAGTGTGGATATGGCCATTACCTACGATGAATTATTAGAAATAGGTAGTAAGGTGCAATACAGTGCCAATCAAAAACTATTGGTGGAAAAGCCTAACCGCTTACGCTCCGACTATGTGGGGGATGAACGGGTAACTAATTTTTACTATGATGGCAAGAATTTTACCCTCCAAGCTCCCAATTTGGGTTTTTATAATACTAAACCCGCCCCTAACACATTGGATGGTGTGCTGGATCAAATTGAAAGTAAATATGGCATTACTTTACCCATGTCTAATTTATTTGCCAGTAATCCCTGTGGGGACTTAAAAGCCGAAACCGAAAGTAGCTTTTTTGTGGGTAATAATTTAGTGGGCAATGAAGAAACCTATCAAATTTTACTGCAAGGGGAAGATCGAGACTTTCAAATGTGGATCAGCCAGGGCGAGCAACCTGTGTTAAAAAAAGCCATTATTACCTATAAAAATCTGCCTGGAGAACCTCAATATACAGTAGCGTTTTTCAACTGGAACTTTAAGCCAGAAGTACCTAGTAACGCTTTTGTTTTTACCCCAACTAAAGACGACGTAATGGTGGAATTTATCCCCTTAGATCAACTTAGTTTGCCGCCAGAAAATCAATAATTTTAGGACTAAATAGTTCACGTCATTCCATTAACAATTAGGGGCTTTTCTATGAAATCTTTAATTCGTCAAACCACCTGTCTCTTTTCTGTTCTAGTTTTGGGGCTAACTCTTTTACCCATGGATTCTGCCTTGGCCCGAGGTGGTCGAGGGGGCGGCGGCGGAGCTTCTCCTCGCATGAGTTCCGGTGGGGCAAATCGTAGTGGTGGTGGTATGCAAAATCGGGGCAGTTTTGACAGTGGCAGTCGTTCCCAAAACCGCAGTACGGGACAGGCTAATCGTCAAAGTACCCGTCAAACAGGTAGTCAAAGTCGTCAGGATAACCGCCAATCTACTCAACAAAACCGTCAGGATAATCGCCAAACGAGCAGTCAAAGCCGTCAAGATAACCGACAAGGTAACCAACAAAATCGCCAAGGGGAAAGATCTAATCGTACTGATACCCGACAAAGTAATGTCACCGATCGCCAAAATAATCGCCAAAACTTTGTGGATAACAATAATAATTGGTACAACGGCGGTGGCTGGTATGGGGGCGGCTACGGAGTACCACCGGGATGGGGTTTGGTCGGCTTAACCACTGGACTAGTTTTAGGATCGGCGATCGCCACTCCTCCTCCCTATTACGATACCGTCTATGTAGGCTCTTCGTCCTATATGTATTCCGATGGGGTTTATCTCCAACCCAGCGGGGATGAATATGTGATAGTTGCGCCACCAGTGGGAGCGACAGTTAATTATTTACCTGATGGTTGTACTTCTGTGAGCTTAAATGGGGGATATTATTTCGATTGCAGTGGTATTTACTATCAACCATTTTTTGAAAATGGCATAGCAGTTTATCAAGTCGTGCAATTCTAATTAGTAATTAGCCTAGAAATTGTTACAAATTTTGTTCCTGTTATGACTGTCCTGTGTTTAAACAAATATTTCCCATTTTCCAGTGGTTGCCAAATTATCAGCTCAGTTGGCTGAAAGCGGATTTGGTAGCTGGTTTAACTTTGGCCGCCTATGCCATTCCCGTAGCCCTCGCCTATGGATCTTTGGCGGGGTTGCCTTCCGAGGTGGGATTGTATTGCTATATGTTGGGGGCCATTGGCTACGCTTTTTTCGGCACTTCCCGTCAATTAGCGGTGGGACCCACCTCTGCTATTTCCATTCTCGTAGGGGTGAGTTTAGCCCCCTTGGCCAACGGTGATGCTGAACGTTATTTGATTTTGGCATCTTCCACTGCGGTGTTGGTAGCAATAATTTGTTTGCTGGCCTGGTTACTCAAGTTATCCCAGATTGTTAACTTTATTTCCGAACCAATCCTGAACGGTTTTAAGGCGGGAGCGGCACTACAAATTGCCTCCACCCAATTGCCCAAGCTATTCGGTGTACCATCCGGAGGCAGTAACTTTTTTAGTCGTATTTGGGATTTACTCCACCATTGGCAGGAAATTCAGCCTGCAACTCTGCTGGTGGGAAGTTTGGCTCTAGTTTTACTCGTTGTCGGCGATCGCCTTTGGCCATCCCAACCAATTTCTTTGCTGGTGGTGATTTTAGCCATTGTTGCTATGGGAATCACGAATTTACCGGAACAGGGGGTGAAAGTAGTGGGGGAAATTCCCCAGGGTTTACCTAGTTTTGGGATGCCCTATTGGAGTTTTAGTGACCTTGATAGCCTATTGCCCCTCGCCTTGGCTTGTTTTTTACTGTCTTATATCGAAGGTATTTCCACCGCCCGCAGTTTTGCAATTAAACATAACTACCGCATTAATCCAGAGCAGGAATTATTGGCGATTGGGGCGGCTAATCTGGTGGCGGGTTTAGGGCAAGGTTATCCCATAGCTGGGGGTCTTTCCCAATCGGCGGTAAATGAAAAAGCAGGGGCAAAAACACCCTTGGCTATCATTATCACCGCCTGTGTTATTGCCATAGTGTTGCTATTTTTCACTGGTCTTTTTCGCAATTTACCAGAGGCAATTCTCGGGGCAGTGGTTTTGGTGGCAGTGAAAGGATTGATTAACATTGCTGAGCTACGGCATCTAAAAAAAGTTGCCCCTCTGGAATTTAAGGTTTCTCTTATTGCTCTATTCGGAGTACTTTGCTTTGGAGTGCTACAGGGGGTTTTATTGGCGGCGATCGCCTCAATTTTATTCTTGATTTATATCATTTCCCATCCTAGTAATGCGATTTTAGGGAGAATTCCTGGCTCCGATCAATTTAGTGACATTGAACGTCATCCGGAAAACTTAATCATTCCTGGGGTGTTGATTTATCGAGTCAATGGGCCGATGCTATACTTCAACATTAATACCATCGAAAGTGATTTCTTTACCCAACTTTCTCAACAGCAAGAGCCGGTGGAATTGGTAATTTTTGAAATGGGAACTTGCTCCGGCGTTGATACTCCCGCCGCCCGTTGGTTTAAAATTCTATCGCAACGACTTAATCAACAAGGCATGACCTTAAAACTAGTAAATGCTAGTGGTCGGGTGCGGGATCGTTTGCGGGCAGAAGATTTAGAATCTTTGGTAGGTAATTTTCGTCGTTTAGACACCATTAATTCCCTTATTGCTGAATTCAGTTCCCAAAAACATTCAGATTTACCCTAGTTTTTTCTTCAACCATGGAATTCCAGAAATCCCCAAAAAGTTGCAGAAGTCCAGGCCCACCGGGGATGATGTTAAGTTATTGCTCAACCCTTTCTCCCGTCGGTACTGTTAACCATCCATGACCACCCTGACCCCCTTTATTCCCCTCAATTTCCCCATTACGGCGATCGTTGGCCAAGAGGCAATTAAGCTGGCTTTACTCCTAGGGGCGATCGATCCTGGCTTGGGAGGCATTGTTATTGCCGGACGGCGGGGCACAGCTAAATCGGTGATGGCTAGGGCGATTCACACTTTGCTCCCTCCCATTGAAATCATTAAGGGCAACCGCTACCAATGCGATCTTAAAAATCCCGGCAGTTGGGATGATGACACCCTGGAAAAATTTGCCAATGTTCCACTGGAGCAATTAGAAACCCAAGTAATTCCCGCTCCTTTTATTCAAATTCCCCTGGGGGTAACGGAAGATCGTTTGCTGGGATCGGTGGATGTAGAAAAATCCGTCAAACAGGGAGAAGCGGTGTTTCAACCGGGATTACTAGCCCAGGCCCATCGGGGAGTGCTGTATATCGACGAGCTTAATTTGTTGGATGACCAGATCGCCAACCAGTTACTAACGGTTTTAACAGAAGGAAAAAATCAGATTGAGCGCGAAGGCATTAGTTTCCAGCATCCCTGCCAACCTCTGTTAATTGCCACCTATAACCCGGAAGAGGGGCCGTTGCGTCGCCATTTGCTGGATCGGATTGCGATCGCCTTAAGTGCGGACGGTATTTTGGGGCTGGATCAACGGGTGGCTGCAGTGGATCAGGTTTTAGCCTACGCCAATGCTCCGATGAATTTCATTGACCAATATGATGCCGAGTTGGACGACCTGAAAACGACAATTATTCTAGCCAGGGAATGGCTTAAGGAAGTGAGTTTAACCCCGGAACAGGTGGGTTATCTGGTGGAGGAAGCGATCCGGGGCGGTCTCCAGGGCCATCGGGGGGAATTATTTGCTATCCGGGTGGCCAAGGCGATCGCCGCTTTGGATGGCCGTAGTGATGTGCAAGCAGATGATTTACGGCAAGCAGTGGAATTGGTGATTGTGCCCCGCAGTGTGCTGATGGATAATCCCCCACCTCCTGATCAAGCACCGCCGCCGCCCCCTCCCCCGCAAAATCAAAACGAAGGGGAAGATGAGCAAGAGGATCAACAGGATGATAAGGAAGACGACAAAGATAATGAACCGGAAGCGGAGCAAGATCCCCCCAGCATTCCCGAAGAATTTATTTTCGATCCGGAAGGGGTGAGCCTCGATCCGTCGGTGTTATATTTCGCCCAAATGGCCCAAAAACAAGGTAAATCCGGCAGTCGCTCTGTCATTTTTTCCGATGACCGGGGGCGTTACCTCAAACCGATTTTGCCCAAGGGAAAAGTGCGACGCATTGCTGTGGATGCCACGTTGCGGGCCGCTTCCCCCTACCAAAAATCCCGCCGTCTGCGCCATCCCGATCGCCAGGTAATTGTGGAGCAAGGGGATATTCGGGGTAAAAAGTTAGTGCGGAAAGCCGGGGCCTTAATTGTCTTTTTGGTGGATGCGTCGGGGTCTATGGCGTTAAACCGTATGCAGGCCGCTAAAGGGGCAGTGATGCAGTTACTCACGGAAGCCTACGAAAATCGAGATCAGGTTTCCCTCATTCCTTTCCAGGGGGAAAATGCCGAAGTATTGTTACCCCCCACCCGTTCCATTGCCATGGCCAAAAAGCGGCTAGAAACTTTGCCCTGTGGTGGTGGTTCTCCCCTCTCCCACGGCTTAATGCAGGCGGTCAATGTGGGCATCAATGCCAAACACTCCGGGGACATTGGTCAGGTGGTGATCGTGGCCATCACCGATGGTCGGGGCAATATTCCCTTGGCCCGTTCCCTAGGCGATGAAATTCCCGAAGGAGAAAAGCCCGACATTAAAGCCGAACTGTTGGAAATTGCCGCCAAAATTCGGGGTTTAGGGATGCAATTGTTGGTCATTAACACCGAGAAAAAATTTGTTTCCACCGGCTTCGGCAAAGAATTGGCCCAAAAGGCCGGCGGTAAATATTACCAGTTACCTAAAGCCACCGACCAGGGCATTGCTTCCATGGCCCGCCAGGCGATCGCCGATATGGGCTAGGGCGTTAAATGCTCTTCAATGAAATTGGTGTACACATCCCCGGCCAGAAAAGCTGGGGTTTGTAATATACGCTGGTGAAATTCCAATGTGGTAGGTACCCCGGTGATGGCACATTCCCGCAAGGCCCTCTGCATTCTCTTAATGGCCGAGGGGCGATCGCCAGCCCAGACAATTAGCTTGCCGATTAAAGAATCATAGTAGGGAGGGATTTCGTAGTCAGTGTAAACGTGGGAATCAATGCGGACTCCAGGGCCACCGGGGGGCAAATAAGCACTGATTTTGCCGGGGTGGGGACGAAAATTCTGCTTTGGATCCTCGGCGTTAATGCGGCATTCAATGGCGTGGCCTCGAATTTCCACGTCGGACTGACGGAAGCGGAGTTTTTCCCCCATGGCAATGCGGATCTGTTCTGCAATCAAGTCATAGCCGGTGATCATTTCTGTAACCGGATGTTCCACCTGAATCCGGGTGTTCATTTCCATAAAGTAGAAATTACCGTTCCCATCCACCAAAAATTCCACCGTGCCGGCCCCGACGTAGTTAATGGATTTGGCCGCTTTCACCGCCGCTTCCCCCATTTTTTTCCGCAGGTGGGGAGTTAAAAAGGGACTGGGGGCTTCTTCCAGTAACTTTTGGTGCCGCCGTTGGATGGAACAATCCCTTTCCCCTAGGTGCACTATGTTGCCGTGGCTATCGGCCAAAATTTGGAACTCGATATGCCGGGGTTTTTCAATGAATTTTTCCAAGTAAACCCCCGGATTACCAAAGGCCGCCCCCGCTTCCCCCTGGGCCGCATGGAACAGTTTGAGAAAATCCTTTTCCTCCTGCACCAGGCGCATGCCCCTACCACCGCCCCCGGCCGTAGCTTTAATAATCACTGGGTAACCAATTTCCGCCGCGATTTTTAGGGCCGTGGCTTCCGACTCGATCAATCCAGGACTACCAGGTACACAGGGTACACCGGACTTTTGCATAGTTTTCTTGGCAGTGGATTTATCCCCCATGGCAGTGATGGCTTCGGGGCTTGGGCCAATGAAAGCAATTTGATGGTCGGCGCAAATTTCAGCAAAGCGGGCATTTTCCGCTAAAAATCCATAACCAGGGTGAATGGCAGTGGCATTGCGGGTGAGAGCGGCGGCGATAATATTGGGAATGTTGAGATAGCTTTTATTGCTGGGGGGTGGCCCAATGCACACACTCTCGTTGGCTAGTTGCACGTGGAGGGCATGGCGATCAATGGTGGAGTGGACTGCTACGGTGGGAATGCCCAGTTCTTCGCAACTGTGAATGATGCGTAGGGCGATCTCTCCCCGATTGGCAATTAAAATTTTGGCGAATTGCATTGGTCCACCCAGCTCTAGCGTTGGTAAAACGATGTGTTTAGTCTCTTAGTAGAATATCGGGTTTTGTTGACTAGGCGATCGCCGATATACTGACCCCGCGCCCCCATCCCCATTGCCCATGACTTCCCCACCAACTCCAGACCAAGCCACCGATGAGTATTTTGAGTATCATTTTGCCCATCGGGTCACCCCCGACCACCACCAAATTTTTTTGGAGTGCCAGGAACAGTTAAAAATATTAGTAACAAAATATCCTGGTTATATCAGCAGTGAATCCACCGAACTGCGCTCCGAAGGAGATCTTTTTGTGGCGGAAACGGTAATCCGTTTTGATACCTTAGAAAACTTTATCGGCTGGCTGGATAGCTCCGAACGCAGGCAGTTAATTTACCTCGAAGAAAATGCTGGTTATCAGTTTGAAGGCAAAGTCAATGCTGAAGGTTATAGCCGTTGGTTAAAGCGCCAACTGAGCAAAAGAGCCCCTGTATGGAAAATAAACCTGTTGGTGTTGTTAGTGCTTTATCCTACTGTGATGGGATTTAACCTGTTATTCCGTAAACCAGATTTTATCGACTTTCCCACCTGGATGCTATTTGGCAACCTTTGTAGCGTCTCTATCACGGGTTGGTTTGCAGTGCCCTGGGTTAGTGGCATTTATCAACGTTGGCTAGAAGGTCAAGGCACAAAAAAAGAGCAAGTTCTGGCGTTGGTAACCATCATCCTTGCTCTACTTTTACTCCTACAATTCTTTCGGGTAGTTTCCCAACAATTGGTCTAAAAAATAACGCTATAGTTGATTTAATTGAAAGTAAGACACTGACCAGAGCTAAAAGCGTCTTTGGTAAAGACTTTAGTCGTCTCAATCTTACTTTGATTGGCTATATCTGATAAAAGTTATACCAGCCTAATAGCGGGCACCGTCCGGTAACTGACGAAATTCTTCCCAAACCACCTGGGCTTCTTCCTGTAAAATCTGCTCCGGTGCGAGTAGTCTTTCTGGGTAAGGTTTTTCCAAATCTTTACTAATGTTACTGTCATCAAAAAGATCTTCAAAATCGCTCCAACCGGCGGCGTAGTAAATTTTGTCGATCCGGGCCCAGTAGCTGGTGGCGTAGCACATGGGGCAACATTCACAACTGCTATACATCACCGCCCCTTCCAGGTTCCAACTGCCCACCATTTGACAGGCTTGGCGAATGGCATTAACTTCCGCATGGGCAGAGGGATCGTTATCTTTAATCACACTATTACCCGCCGCGCCAATCACTTCCCCATCTTTGACAATCACTACGCCAAAGGGGCCGCCGGTCTTGTTGACCACCCCCGCATCCCTCATAATGGCGATCGCCTGGCGCATGTACTCACGGTCTTGTTCGGTAACCATTGTGGTTATATCCTCAGAAAAGGTAGATTTAGTCGGATGAACTACGACTGTACTTAGTTGCAATTTGCTTAACTATCGGCCCGAATTGTACTTTTAATTAACTGGAAGAATTAATGTAGAGATGCCGTTTCTCACAATTCTTTACATTATTAAGGGTAATTAAGGCCATGGTAATTAAAGGTGTAATGAACTGGCCAGACTTTTTAGATATTTTGTGATGAAAACCGTTTTCTTTGGTACACCAGATTTTGCTGTCCCTACCCTGGAAGCCCTTTTGGGACAAGGAAATATCGATGTGTTGGCGGTGGTGAGCCAGCCCGATCGCCGTCGGGGTAGGGGGAGTAAGTTAATCCCTTCCCCCGTCAAGGAAGTGGCAACAAAAGCGGGCATTCCTGTGTGGCAACCGGAACGGGTCAAACGATGTGAAGAAACTTTAGCTAAATTAAAAAATTGCCAAGCGGATTTCTTTGTGGTGGTGGCCTATGGGCAAATACTTTCCCCAGAAATTTTGGCCATGCCCCGGCTAGGGTGTATCAATGTCCACGGTTCCCTCTTGCCTAAATATCGGGGGGCGGCTCCCCTGCAATGGGCGATCGCCAATGGAGAAACGGAAACTGGGGTAACCACCATGCTGATGGACGAAGGCATGGACACTGGCGCCATGTTGCTGAAAACTACCACCCCCATCGGTCTAGTAGATAACCTAACGGCGATCGGCGATCGGTTAGCCCAGGCAGGAGCAGAATTGTTGCTGCAAACCCTAAAGGACTTAGATGGAGGCCAACTGCAACCCACTCCCCAAACTGAAATGGAAGCGACCTATGCCCCCCTGCTGAAAAAAGAAGATTTTGTCATTGACTGGCAACGGAGTGCCCTAGAAATTCATAACCAAGTCCGGGGTTTTGCCCCAGCGTGTCACACAGCTTGGGGAGAGCAAACGTTAAAAATAATTAGCACTGTTCCCCTGGGGGATGAATTCTTTCCCCTGTTACCACAAAGGTATCAGGGTTTAGCCAAGGCTTATAGCGGTTGTTCCTTCCAGTCCGGTCTACCAGGGCAAATTATCGGCACCATCAAAAATTGGGGCCCCGTTCTGCAAACCGGCAACGGGCACCTATTGTTGGCACAAGTTCAGCCGCCGGGAAAAAAGCCCCAAAGCGGTTGGGATTTCATCAACGGCAACCGGAGCACCATTAGTTTCCTCTGAAGTGGGTTGATTCTGCTGACATGGGGCCGACTAATCTCCCAAAGTTAAGATTTCTACCCCATCTTCGGTTACCGCAATGGTATGTTCAAACTGGGCAGAGAGCTTACCATCTTTAGTGATGGCAGTCCAACCGTCATCGAGTAACACCGCCTCCCAGGTACCTTCATTGATCATCGGTTCAATGGTGAAGACCATACCAGGCCGCAATCTTTTGCCTTTGCCAGCTTTGCCGTAATGGGGAATTTGTGGGGCAGTGTGGAAAATTTTGCTAATGCCATGGCCAACAAAGTCCCTAACGACAGAAAATCCCTGGGCTTCGGCATGGGTTTGAATGGCAGACCCAATGTCCCCAATTCTGCCACCGGGTTTAACGGCTTCAATGCCTAAGCGTAAGCATTCTTCGGTGACTTTAACTAATTTCTCTGCCACGGGGCTGGGGGTACCAACAAAAAAAGTACGGGAACAATCTCCATGGTAGCCATCCAAAATGGGGGTAACATCGACGTTGATGATGTCTCCCTCCTGCAATACCCGTTTTCGGTGGGGAATGCCGTGGCAGATAACTTCGTTGATGCTGGTGCAAATAGATTTGGGAAAGCCATTATAGCCAAGGGGAGCGCTGATGGCCCCGTGGGCTTTGGTCCATTTTTCCGCTTCGTCATTCAACTCTAGGGTGGTTACCCCTGGTTGTACCATTGGCGCTAGGTGATCAAGTAGGGCCGCCGCTAGTTGGCCCGCCTGCCGCATTTTTTCTATTTCTCGGCGGGAGAGGAGGGTAATAGTGTCGCCCATTGATAATGCTTACTTTAATACTGGAAAAGATCGAAAGATGTGGCCGGTTCTGCCTTAAGTTTAACCAAAACCTCCATCTAGTTCAGTCTCCCATGGCAAGGACGTGATCTTCAAGGGGAAAACGGGGAGATTGAAATACTTTCAATAAGATTGGGATAAAGGCACGCCAATTCTGATTATGGGAGGCTTAGAGCCAGGAAAGACTGGGATGGGAGTAATAGCAGTCCAGGGCTCCCAATAGCTGATCAATGTGCCCTTGAGAATGGCTGGCCATGACCGAGAAACGTAGTCGGCTGTGGGGAACAGTGGGGGGCCGAATGGCTGGGGCAAAAATTCCCTCCCCTCGCAGATAGTTGGCCATTTCTAGAGCTTTAGCTGGGTTAGCAGACCCTATCCATAGGATGGGGGAATGGATTGGCGATCGCCGAAAATTGAGTTTTGCTGAATGTTCTAATCCCTGGGCGAGGTAATCTGCGTTGCGCTGGAGTCGGGCAATGCGTTCCGGTTCCCGCTGGATTAGCTCAATGGCGGCCAGGGCGGCGGCGGTATCAGCAGGGGAAAGGCCGGTGGTATAAATCCAAGTGGCAGCACGATTACGGAGAAAATCAATCAAAGAGGTTGTACCGGCCACATAACCGCCTAAACTCCCCAGAGCTTTGCTAAGGGTGCCCCCCTGAATCCAATTCCCCACCGGCAAGTTAAAATGCTCCCGACAGCCCGCACCGGTTTTTCCCATAGTGCCAGTGCCATGGGCATCGTCCACCAGTAACATGCTTGCAAACTGATCGGCGATCGCCACTAGGTCCGGCAGCGGACAAATATCGCCATCCATACTGAACACGCCATCAGTGACAATCAAGCAACGACGGTAACTTTCTCGATGTTTTGTCAACAGGTCGGTTAAAGTTTTGGGGCAACCATGGTCATAGTTAATCACCGTTGCCCCACTTAACTGCGCCCCTCGCTTTAGGCTGGAATGATTATATTCATCGGCCAAAATCAAATCCCGCTTACCCACCAATGCGGTGATGGTACCCAGATTAGCTAAATAGCCAGAACTAAACACCAAAGCGGCTTCCGTGCCTTTCCACTGGGCAATGGCCTGCTCCAAGTCTTGGTGTAGCTGACGGTGGCCACTCAGCAACCGGGACCCTGTACTGCCTGTGCCCCAATGGGCAATCGCCTTAGTGGCGGCGGTTTTTAGCTCGGGATGGTCAGCCAAACCAAGGTAGTCATTACTAGCAAAATTAATTAAGCGTTGCCCACCCAACTCAATTTCTGGCCCTGGTCCTCTGCTGACAATTTCAGGATGGCGATGCCAATTGGCCCGTTGAATGGTTTCCAGGGCGTCATCTAGCCAAGTGTAGGCAGTGGAAGCAGTGGACATAAATTTAAATCCAATACAACAAAACCCCAGACCATTATCTAGTCCGGGGGGGATGTTCTTACTCAATGGCGGGAGGCGGATTTGAACCACCGACCTTCGGGTTATGAGCCCGACGAGCTACCAGACTGCTCTATCCCGCGTCGCTTTAGTCATCATAACTGATAGGGAGAATTTTTGCCAGATTTTATTTTCAGGGCGGGTCTGTTCACCGGAGTTGGTCGACCTTAAATTTAAGACACTAATGATTTATACAGAATTTCTGTTCTTAAATGACAGAGGGGGTGAGCACGGTCAAGTGGGTCAATTCTTCGCTAGCCAAACCACTGACAGTGCCCCCTAAATTTAAAACTTCTGCCAAAAAGGCGATCGCCTCTGGGGTAATGACTTCACCGGGGATTAGGACAGGAATACCGGGAGGATAGGGGCAAAGCAGACCGGCACTAATCTGCCCAATGGCTTGGTCAACGGTTACTAATTGTTGGGGAGCATGGGCGGCTCGGCGGGGAGTCATGGCTAGAATAGTACTAGGTAAGACAGGTAAAGTTAAGTGAAAAGGTTGTTGAAGATTCGTAGGCGCTAACTGGGTTAAAGCTTCCAATAAACGTTCTAAATCCTGGGTCTGATTGCCAATGCTAACGATAAAACTCAACTGCCTTAGGGTGGGCAATTCCGCCGTAATTTGAAACTTTTCCCTTAACAGATCATCTAACTCAAATCCTGACATTCCCCAAGCAGTAACATCAATGGTGATGCGAGTCGGATCGATGGTTAAAGCTCCCGGCAAAGGTCGGCTAATTTCTAATAAAATTAACCCAGGAATTTGACTTAATTGTTGTCGGTAATGGAAAGTAAAATTCAATACTTCTGCTATTTTTTTCCTACCACCATTGGCCATTTGATGTCGTGCACTATCAAGGGAAGCAAGTAAAACATAATTGGGGCTGGTAGATTGAATCAATTGTAAACATTGACTAATTCTTTGGGGATTAATTAAATTGCCTTGGGCATGGACTATGGCGCATTGACTTAAAGCCCCCAGCATTTTATGGGTAGATTGGATGACAATATCCGCTCCTAATTCTAAAGCCGGTCTAGGTAAGGAAGGATGAAAAGGAAAATGGGCACCGTGAGCTTCATCAACAATGACAGGTAGGTTAACTCTATGACTTAATT
This sequence comes from Synechocystis sp. PCC 6714, assembly GCF_000478825.2. Taxonomy (NCBI): domain Bacteria; kingdom Bacillati; phylum Cyanobacteriota; class Cyanophyceae; order Synechococcales; family Merismopediaceae; genus Synechocystis; species Synechocystis sp. PCC 6714. The sequence goes on from NZ_CP007542.1 coordinate 2,376,404, forward strand.
CAATTAATTTTTGTAAGTCTCCCACAACGCCGTGGTAGGTAGGATGAAGCAAAAATACCGCTTTAGCATCCCCATGTTCTTGTAATGCTTGACTTAAAGTTTCCTCCGTCACCCCCAAAGCTAAATCCCAATCGGGGTTAATTTCCGGTTCCAAAAATATTGGCACTGCCCCAGCATGGATAATTCCGGCGATCGCCGCTTGGTGAACATTCCGAGGCAAAAGGATTTTGTCCCCATCACCGCAGGTGGCCAAAATCGCCGCAATAATGCCCGCGGTGGAACCGTTAACGGAAAACCAAGTCCTTTCCGCCCCCCACAATGCCGCCGCTAACTCCTGAGCTTTGGCGATCGCCCCGGTGGGAGCAAATAGATTATCCAGTTCTGGTAATTCCGGCAGATCAGCTTGGAAGAGAGTCGGCCCCAACCATTGCTTAAAACTAGGGGCAATCCCCTGACCCCGTTTATGGCCCGGCGCATAAAAAGGCGTGTCCCGCTGTTGAGCAAGGTTTTTCAACGCATTTACTAGGGGCAAATCCCGTTGATTGAGTTGATTGAAATGAACCATTAGAGATCCGGAAATACTGTTTTAACCGCTGTCTGCACCAATTTTCCGGCCTGGACATTGACCCCTTTGGCTAACGCTAAATCATCTTGCCAAGCCTTTTCCCCCAGGTTGGCTAATTTCAACACATAGGGTAATGTACTATTATTCAAAGCTTGGGTTGCTGTCCAGGGCGTGGCCCCCGGCATATTGGGAATTCCCACATGGACTACGCCCGCTTCCACATAACTAGGCTTACTGTGGGATGTAACTCGCAAGGTTTCCACACAGCCCCCCTGGTCGATCGCCACATCCATAATTACTGCGCCCGGTAGCATTTCCTCCACTTGGGGCCGGGACACTAAAATAGGGGCTCTTTTTCCCGTGATTAATACTGCTCCAATGAGTAAATCGGTGTGGGGTAATAAATCTTCAATTTGACTGGCATTGCTGTAGCGTAAATCCACCCGGGAACCAAACAATTCCCCTAATTGGTTTAAACGATCCACATTAACGTCCAAAATAGTTACCATGGCCCCTAGGCCGATCGCCATTTTGGCCGCTTCCGTACCGACAACGCCCCCCCCAAGGATAGTCACCTGCCCCGCTTTAACTCCGGGCACTCCCCCCAGCAGAACGCCCCGGCCACCCTGTTGTTTTTCTAGGTAATGGGCCCCCATCTGCACTGCCAATCGCCCCGCAATGCGACTCATGGGAGCTAACAACGGCAATTGACCATCGGCCAGCTCCACCGTTTCGTAGGCGATCGCCGTAATGCCGGATTTAATTAGAGCTTCGGTGAGGGGACGTTCCGCCGCCAAGTGGAGATAGGTGAACAAAAATTTAGGCAGGGTCAAATATTCATACTCGCTGGGGAGAGGTTCTTTAACTTTGACAACTAATTCCCTCTGCCAAGCTTCTTTGGCTGTGGCAACCAATTCAGCCCCCGCTTTTTCGTAGGCCGAATCGGGAAAACCAGAACCAACCCCCGCCCCCTGCTCCACAAACAACCGATGACCCTGGGCCACCAAAGCCCGCCCACTGCTGGGGGTCAGCCCCACCCGAAATTCCTGGTCTTTGATTTCCTTGGGAACGCCGATTTCCATACAAATTTCTGCAAAGGGAATAGATATGCGGACACCCCCATTAAATCAAACATTCCGGCGGATGCCATGGATCGACCAACTATCGGTTTGCCCTGCATTTCCCCTAAAATGATAAGTCCGCTCACATTCACCAAAACATTAAGAGGTCTGCTTTGCTAACACTGGGGGTCAACATCGATCACGTGGCAACCATTCGCCAAGCCCGCCAAACGGTGGAGCCAGACCCGATCGCCGCCGCTGTGTTAGCGGAATTAGCTGGGGCCGATGGCATCACCGCCCATTTACGGGAAGATCGTCGCCACATCCAAGAACGGGACGTGGAAATATTACGCAAAACGGTACGCACCCATTTAAACCTGGAAATGGCCGCCACACCGGAAATGGTGCAAATTGCTCTCCAGCTCAAACCTGATTACGTCACCCTAGTGCCGGAACGACGGGAAGAGGTCACCACGGAAGGGGGCTTAGATGTGGCCGGTAACTTGAACTACTTAGCTGGGGTGGTCCAGCAATTGCAAGGCCAAAACATTCCTGTCAGCCTGTTCATTGACGGCGATCCGCCCCAACTGAAAGCCGCCGCCGCCACCGGGGCCAAATTTATCGAATTGCACACGGGGAAATACGCCAATGCCCCCACCGTCGACTACCAAGCCAGGGAATTGGGCACCCTCGCGATCGCCTGCGACATTGCCTTGGAATTGGGGCTACGGATCAACGCCGGCCATGGGTTGACCTATTGGAATGTGCGCTCTGTGGCGGAATTACCAGGCATGGAGGAACTGAACATTGGCCATAGCATCATGAGCCGAGCCATTCTAGTGGGCATGGAAAGGGCAGTACGGGAAATGAAATTAGCTATGCTGGGCCTGCCGTTTTAGCGCCGGGCCCATGGTAGGTTAGGGAGTTGGGCGTTAACAGTTTTTGCAAACGCTGGCATTAATCAGTATTTTTATTCGTAATAAAATCAACCATATGGCCACCTATTACTACGCTTTAGCCAGTCAGAAATTTCTCCTCGAAGAAGAACCCTTTGAAGAGGTGCTGAAGGAACGGCGGCGTGACTATGCTGAAAAAAATAAGGAGATCGATTTTTGGCAAGTAATTCAGCCAGCCTTTCTTAACGCGCCGGCATTGGCGGAAGCAAAAGCAAAAGCCCCTGAAAAAAATGTGGCAATTATCTCCACCAATAAATCCTTTATTGTTTGGGTCAAACTGCGGCTGGAATATGTGCTCACCGGGGAATTTGAAGCTCCCTCCTCCGCCATTCCCGATCCCCTTGCTTCCCTGGGTTAGGGTTAACAGTGATGGCCAACAACTATGGCCCATGGGCGTGCTCTTCCCCATTGAACAGTGGAGCAAATTCCCCTAATCGTATTCCAGCAAGCTCCAAAACTGTTTACTGCCGGGAAACTGGGCGGCTACGGTTACATTATCAAAGCGAATAATTTCCGAGCCGGTGAAAATGTCCCCGGTACGGTCTAGGGGGATCAGTTCCCGCCGTTCCCGGTCCACTAAAACTACCTTTTCTGCCCCCGGTACTTGGATTTGGAAATAGCTGGCCTGGTTTTGGGGTAAACTCCGCCCCAGGGGGGAAATTAATCGCACTTGCTTGTCGCTAAAGGTGCCGTAGGTGCTGGGAAATGGCTGCCCTGCTCCCTGGGCAGTCACGTCATAGGCGATCGCCTGATAATAGGTTTCCTCCTGGGAATTTTTGCTCAGGATCAATAACTGATAGTCCCCTGGTTGGGGAAAGGCGGCATTGACTGTCACCTGCCCCCGGTGATTTTGGCTAAGGGTATATTGCTTATCTAGGGGCTGGCCGTTGTTATCCATCAATTGGGCCACCGCTTGCACATCATTACCGGTGCGGATAGTCACTTCCAAATCCCCACCAGCTACGATGTTATTTTTTTTGTGACTGACCAACGTTATGCCATCCCGGAAAAATCTGGGGGTGAGGGCCGGCAGGGTATCAAACGTTTGGCGATCGTAGGGTTGGGGGAGTAACTGCCATTGGCTTTCCCTGGGAAAATGACTGACAATTAATTGCTCGGGCGGCGTAGCAAAATAGGTGGGGTTAAATTTAGCCTCGAACTTACCATCGCTGACAATGCCTGCCCCCCAGGTGGTGTCGAGTAAATACCATTTGCCGTCTATTTTCACCCCGTTCCAAGCGTGATTAACGTCCGGGTCATCCCCCACAATTACGTCCCCCCCCTTGGCAAAGCCTTCGATAATTACCACCTCCAGCCCTAGCTCTTTAGCGAGAGCTTGATACAAATTGGAGTAGCCAGAGCAGATGGTTTCCCCCCGAGCAAGCACCGTTGCTGGCCTGAGGTCATCAATGTTGCGGGTTTCCGCCATGGGCACATCATAGGCAATATTTTGGGTAATCCAGCTATAGGCTAAGCGGGCTTTTTCCCATTCATTGTTGGCCAAGGGACGGATTAAAGCGGCCAATTCTTTAACGGAGGTGCCTTGATAGACAATGCCACCGGCCAGATTATCTAACCTTTCCCCTTCATTGACAGAAAAACTTACCGTATTACCAGCAATGGGGTTGTCCACCCGTTGGGTTACCACCAGGGTTTTGGGATTAATGCCCTGGGGTAAATTATCGGCGATCGCCCCTAGGTTAACGGGCGGTAAACTTTTGGAACCACCACTGGGGCTGAAATACCAAATCCCTGCCCCGATCAAACCCACCAGCATCAGGGCGAGGAAAAAGCCGCCGTTAGCTTTCGGTGACTTTTTAGTCATCCTTCGTCGGGTTGACCGAGGTTGGGGACGGTAAGAACTCACAGTAATAAGCGTTGATTAACGCTGAAAAATTGAAGTTGACAAAATCAAGAAAAAACCTAAGCGCCGATAAACTTGAGGGAAACACCGTTCATGCAATAGCGTTTGCCGGTGGGTTGGGGACCATCGTCAAAAACATGGCCTAAATGGCCGCCACAACGGGAGCAATGAACCTCAGTGCGGGTCATGAAAAAGGATTTATCGACGGTGTAAGCCACCGCATTTTCCAAGGGAGCATAGAAACTGGGCCAACCGGTGCCGGAATCAAACTTGGTTTCGGAAGAAAATAAGGGAAGATCACAACCAGCACATTCGTAAGTACCTGGATCATAGTTTTTATCCAGGGGGCTAGTACCAGCTCTTTCCGTGCCATGTTTACGGAGCACTTTATAGGCTTCTGGGCTCAGTTGCTGTTGCCATTCTGCATCAGTTTTGGTAACTTCAAAAACTTCGTTTGTTTTAGCCATGATTTGAGGTTCAAGTTCGGATTTAAGTTGGGGTTGGGATTTGTTGGTTGAGTGCACATATTGAGCTAGCCAGAAGGCCCCCAGGGAGGCGGTGCCCACTTCTAAAAGGTAACGTCTTTTCATGGTTCGAGGTTGGGGGGAAAGGTACGGAAAACAGGAACGTTTAACTGGTGGGATTACGGAGTTGGGCGGTTTGTACAGTTAGGCTTAAACGGCGATCGCCCCTCATCAGGTCGAGTTTGAGGGCTTTATTCAGGCCAGCCTGTTCTACCATGCGTTGCAGACGGGCACCATCCCGAATGGGAGCACCGTCCACGGCCACAATCACATCTCCCCGGCGAATACCGGCCCTTTCAGCGGGGGTTCCGGGCAGGACCCGCATCACCAAAATGCCATCCACTTCCGGAATGATAAAGGGAGAATTGGGATTGCGATTATTCTGCTGGGCTTGATCCACCGTGATATTCATCATTTGCACCCCAATGTAGGGATGAGGCACCGTTCCCCCAGCGGCGAGGGTATTTTGAATCACCTTGGCCTGGTCTATCGGAATGGCAAAACCAATGCCAGTGGCATCAGCCCGGATAGCGGTGTTAATACCAATTACTTCCCCCCGGGCATTGAGCAAAGGACCACCGGAATTACCAGGGTTAATGGCTGCATCGGTTTGGATGAATTCCACCCGTTTATCGGGAATCCCCGCCTGGGCCGCAGATCGCCCGAGAGTGCTGATAATTCCCAGGGTAACTGTGTTATCCAACCCCACCGGATTACCCACGGCGATCGCCCAGTCCCCCACTTGCAGATTACTGGAACTGCCTAAGGGCGCCACCGGCAGAGGAGAACCCTGGGGCTCAATTTTCACCACCGCTAAATCTGTTACTTCATCGGTGCCCCGCACTTGACCATCAAAGGTGCGGCCGTCCCGGAGAGTCACCACTACCTTACTAGCACCGTCCACCACATGGGCATTGGTGAGAATAATGCCACTACCATCGACAATGAAGCCACTACCCTGGCCGGCAATGCGTCTTTCCCGGGGAGGGACAGGAAAGGATCTACCGAAAAACTCTTGAAAAAAAGGATCGTCCAAAATTGGATCGGTGCGACGGGTCACCACCGTTTCCGTGTCGATACGCACCACCGCTGGCCCTGTGCGGGATACCGCCGCCGCCACAAAGCTTTCCGCCGTTAGGGGAACCGATGCCTGGGCTGTGATGACCGGAGCTGGGGCCAAATTGTCTGCCGCCGCCACTGCATGGGGTAAATTCGCTATGCCAAAGGCTGCCCCCACCGCAAAAGTTAATAAGTAACCGCCCATGCGGCGTAACCAAGTCGGATATTTCATCGTCTCCAAATATGCATTAGCAGAGATTGACAGAAATTTTCACTTTTACCATCCTAGCAGGGGAGATCTGGCCTCCGTTTGTCTTCCTCCGGCGGAGAAAATGTGCTAGACGGGAACTCCGGGGCTCCTCTAGGGGAGTTTTTCCTGAGTTTAGCCCCCGTGATAGGCTGATGGAGGGAGGAGTTGGCCAGTCTGGCAACCTGCTGCGATCGCCTCCGACGAACCGCCTTTGTTTTTTCTTCGCATTTGCATTACCGCCATGGCAGAACCCATTTCCCTGTTGTTAGTTGACGATGAACCCGGTGTGCGGGAATCCGTGCAGGCGTTCTTAGAAGATAGTGGCGATTTTAAGGTGGATTTGGCGGCCAATGCTACGGAGGCCTGGGATTATCTCCAGCACCATTTGCCGGCGTTGGTAATTTCCGACATTATGATGCCCCAGGTGGATGGTTATCAGTTTTTGCAAAAACTCCGGGAAGATGCCCGCTTTCAGTCCCTACCAGTGGTTTTCCTCACGGCCCGGGGCATGACCGGCGATCGGATCCAGGGTTATCAAACTGGCTGTGACGCTTTCTTATCCAAACCCTTTGACCCCGATGAGCTAGAGGCGATCGTCCGTAATTTGCTTGCCCGTCAGCAGGCCAGCAGTGATGGCAACAGTGAATCAGCTAAGCTCCAGGAAATTTACCAAGAAATTCGGGCCCTAAAAGAACAAATTGGCCAACCCAGCGGCATTCAAACTACCCCATCGCCGATCAAGCTAGATTTTACTCCCAGGGAACAGAGCGTGTTGGATTTGGTTTCCCAGGGCTTGATGAATAAGGAAATTGCCGCCCAGCTAAAAACCAGTGTCCGCAACGTGGAGAAGTACGTCAGCCGTTTATTTACCAAAACCGGCACCAATAGCCGCACGGAACTAGTGCGTTTTGCCCTGCAACATGGCCTTACGGAATAGGGTTTAGGCCTAATTGGGTGACAAAATAGGCGCCCTGGAGCAAGGTATGGGAAATCAAACTTTGGCTCGGGAGCTTTGACGACGACCGGCGGATTTTTCCAACAAAGATTGGGCAAAGGCCAGGGCTTCCTGGGCGGAATGGCCCCCAGTGAGTTGGGCTAGTTCCCGTTGGCGATCGCCGTCGGATTGGAGGGGGGTAATGCGAATGACGGTGCGTAAATCTTCGTCGAGGCGGGGATTGGCGGGATCGGCCATATTTTCATTAATAACCACCTTATCCACATGGAAATGGCTATCGGCCAGGGCCGCCACCAGGGGTTGGTGGGTCACACAAAGGAGCTGTTGCCTCTGACTCAGTTGGGCCAGCTTGTCGGCGATCGCCTGGGCTACTTTGCCGGACACCCCCACATCAATTTCATCAAAAATTAGGGTTTGGCTGGGGGGGGCTAGCTCACTAAAACAGGCTTTGAGGGCCAGGAGAAAACGGCTCATTTCCCCACCGGAGGCCGTGGCGGCCAGGGGTTGAATTTTTTCGCCGGGGTTGGGACTAAAGTAAAACACCACTTGCTCAGCACCGTAACTGCTGGGGGGCATCGACTCCAACTGGCAAACGAAAATTACTTTTTCCATGGCCAGGGGCTTGAGTTCTTGTACTAATCTTTTTTCTAGTTTTTGGGCCGTTTTTTGTCGAATTAAAGTCAACTGGCCACAGTGCCTAACCAATTCCTGTTCTGCCTTCGCCAAAGCTTCCTCTAGTTGAGCCAAGGATTGCTCCCCGTCCGTTAATTGGTCGTACTCCGCTTGGATTTTTTCCTGATAAGCAATGGCTTCCGATAAACTGGGACCATATTTGCGGCAAATTCTTTTCAACGTCTGTAACCTTGTTTCCACCTCCCCCAATCGTTCCGGGTCAGCTTCCAAACTGTCACCGTAGCGTTGCACTTGCCGCCCCGCTTCAATTACTTGGGTTAACGCTGTTTGTACTAGTTCCAGTAAGGGGGTGAGGCTACCGTCAAACTCCGCCATGGTTTGCAATTGTCCCTCCGCATCCCCCAAAAGATCGGCGATCGCCGGGGTGTCCTGTTCGCTTTGATACAAAAGTTGGGTGGCTTGATAGCTCAATTGCTGTAATTCCACCACATGGGAAAGTCTTTCTTGCTCTTGTATCAGCAAATCCCATTCGTCATCGGTGGTCAATTGAGACTCATTTAATTCCTGGAGTTGGTAGGCTAAAAAATCTAATCTTTGTAGACGATTTTGTTCCGATTGTTGTCGGGCCGTCAAAGCTTGTTTGGCCTGGGTAAATTGCTTATAGGCCACTTCCACCGCCTGACGTTTTTCCAGTAAAATTTGACCGCCAAATAAATCTAGCAATTGCCGCTGTTGCCCCGGATCTAATAACTGTTGAGTTTGCCCCTGGGCTGTAATTTCCACCAATTGGCTCCGTAATTCAGCCAAAATTTGCCGATTTACTAAAACACCATTGAGACGAGAACGGGAATTTAAAGAGCTTCCTTTTTTGCTAAATTCCCTGGTGCAAGTAATGGTACTGTCCTCCAAAGACTCGATGGCTTGGGTTCCCAACCAATGATTAATGGCGGTAGTGGCCGTAAAAATTCCTTCAATGGAGCCGTTGACACAACCTTGGCGTATAACCCTAGTTCCCGCTTTTCCTCCTAGCAATAAATCAATGGCATCGAGCAAAATTGATTTACCAGCGCCGGTTTCCCCCGTTAATACATTTAAGCCTTGCTCAAAATTAATTTCTAAGTAATCAATTAAAGCAAAATTTGTAATCCGCAGGGATAATAACATGGAAAGTCTGCTCAGGGTAGATTGGCAAATCGGCTTGGTAATTGAACTTTACACAAGACTTGGTCTAGAAATTTATAACTGAATTTTCTGCAATCTGGGCAAACATTAGTTGAGCTAGGAACTCCACCAATAGGTCACCCCCAGCAAAACGGCCAAAAAGGCGATCGCCGCAAAGATAAAACCATTGTCTTTGGTATTCATTCTGCGGGTATCTTCAAACCGAATTGGCGGAGGTTCTGGTTTGGAACGACCGGAACGGCGCACCATGCGGGGAGTGGCTGGTTTGCTATTTTCCTGGTTAGTTAAATCCGGAATTGGCGTTAACCATTCCTTGGGGCGGGTCAACTGGGGAGCTTGGAGGATTTCTAGCACCTGTTGCCCTTGTTTACGGCATTCAGGATGGGGATGGCGCACTAGCCTGCGGCAAATTTGTTTGGCAGTGGTCACATCCCCTGCGGCCTGGTGGGCCATAGCTAGCCACAACTGGGCTTCCCCTCCCCGACGAGATGCCCCCGGGGAAAGTTTAACTGCTTCTTCAAAAAGGACAATGCTTTGACGATAGCGTCCCCGGTCAAAAGCGGCCTTCCCTTCTTCAAATTTTTGCTCAAATTGCCCTTGACTATTGGCGACCATGGCAAAGACGATGATGCTATTTCTGTCGTTCAACCTTCACCATTACATACCCATGATTTCATAGCCAGAATCGACGTAGATAATCTGCCCCGTGATGCCGCTGGAGAGGTCACTAGCAAGAAAAGCGGCAGTGTTGCCCACTTCCGTTTGGGTAACCGTTCGCTTCAGAGGAGCCACTTCTTCCACATGGTGAATCATATCTAAAATGCCCCCCACCGCCGAGGAAGCCAAAGTACGAATGGGGCCAGCGGAAATACCGTTAACCCGGATATTTTGCGGTCCTAATTCCGCCGCTAGATATCGCACAGTCATTTCTAGCCCCGCTTTAGCTACCCCCATCAGGTTGTAGTTGGGGATAACCTTTACCCCACCAAAGTAGGTCAAGGTGATAATGCTACCACCGCTGGTCATCAAAGGCTTAGCGCCCCGGGCCAAACGACCAAGGGAATAAGTACTAATTTCCATCGCTTGGCTAAAAGCTTCCTTGGGAATATCAGTGTAGTTCCCTGTCAAACCGGATTTGTCGGCAAAGGCTAAGCAGTGGATCAAAATATCGAGCTTGCCCCATTTTTCCTTGACGCTATCAAACAGGGCATCCACTTGGGCTTCGTCCTGCACATCCCCCGGTAACACTAGGGTGGGATGTAGAGGCTCCGTCAACTCCCGCACTTTTTTTTCAAATCTACCCTTTTCGTCCGGGAGATAACTAACACCAATTTCGGCCCCTGCTTGGTGTAGTTGTTGGGCAATGCCCCAGGCGATCGAACGATTGTTGGCGATGCCGGTGACGAAGGCGTGTTTACCGCTGAGATCTAACATAAAATTTTCTCTAAATTTTTTCTGGGGATTCTAGGTGATAATTACTCAAAAAATCAGTCCGGGGAGTCATTACCCCAACCTCTCAATATAACCGATACTTTTTCGCTAACTATGGACGGGTCAAGAACCAGATTTTTTGGACAAGCGTTCGTAAACCGTAGCTAAACCCCTGACATTGCCCACATTACCTGGAAACAATACCACTGGCAAAAGGGGAAAACGGGGATGATCCTCGGCAGTTCTCACTAGGGAACAACCGGGAATAATTTGCCCCAACAGTCGCACGGAAGTTAACTGCAACCCCACACTCAGTACATCGTTAGAAGTAATACCCCCTTTGCTGATGAGAAAACTAATGTCCTGGGGCAGCTGCTGAACGATTTTCATTAATACTTGGGACAGGGTGACTCCAAAATCAAGTCGTGCTTGTACTGAAGCAAAACTTAATTCTCCGCGACTAGTGTAAACTACTGGTGTTTTTCCCTCGGCTCTAATGGCGTTAACTGCCATCAAGGCATCGTCAATAATTTGAACTTCACTGGCAGGATTGTCCCGCAATTGTTGCACTGGAATTTCAATGCCCTGCACCGTTTCATCCTTGAGCAAGGCCGTCAATTGTTCAGTGGTTTTTTGCACATGGGAACCCACCAAAATTACCCCCGGTTTGTCTGTAGGTTTATAGCTGGCCATGGCCGCTGGTGCCACCGGTTGAGCCCCCAAATTGGCCAAAGAAGTGAGAATACTGGCCGCACTCCGCAGGAGGAAATGTTTGCCCCGGTCACTGGCCGTCAACATATTTTCCGCCAGGCGATCAAAATCTTGTTGGGTTTCTCCGTCCACCACCACGCATTGGTTATCCCTAAAACCCATCAGGCGATCGCCTAAGGAATTGTCAGGGGAGGTACTGATAGTGCTACTAAGCTCCCCTAGGGTAATGCGCTCCACTTGGGCCGCACCGATCTTACCTTGGGTTTTTTCCGCCACATAATCGGGCAAATAACTATGGTGATAGCCAAATACGGAATCCTGGGCAAATTCCGTTTCCGCTACGGGGACTAACTGCCCATCTACAATTAGATAGTGCGTACTATCTTTTGTCACCCTTCCTCCTTCAAAAAAGGCCGGCACCAAAAAATGGGCATCAAAAGGGCCCAACTCCCGATTAATTACGTCGGTTTCCAGGGGGTAATGGCCCCGCAGGGTGGAATCGGAGCGACTCACCACCAAATAATGATCAATGGTTTCTGCGACCAGGGCGGTCTTTAAATTTCGACAAACTTCCGCCACCACCTGTTCTGCTTGGATTGGGGGTAACGCCCTAGTATTACTGAGGATAAAAAAGATGGGACTTTCATCCCGCAGACCTTGGCGCAGAGTTTCCACGTCCCACTGCATCAGCAACAGGCAACTGTGAACTGTTTGGGAGCCGGTGGGGTCATCATCAATGACAATGATTTTAGTGGGGTCAGCCATGGCAGAGAAGAATTGCGGAATTTGTTACAAGTTTGTCCTTAGCCCTCCAGTCTAGGGGAAAATAGCCATGGTCTATAATTTTGGTAAGTTGGTTTCAAAATTTTATGCTGGAAATTGTACCGGCCATTTTCATTGTTTTGTTAGGCTCTGGCATTTGTTCCTGTGCAGAGGCGGCCCTATTTTCCGTACCCCTGGTGAAGGTGCGCCAGTTATCCCAGTCCAATAATCCTTCCGCCCTTGCCCTCCAAGCCATTCGTCATAGGATGAATCGCCCCATTGGCACCATTGTTGTGCTCAACAACATCTTTAATATTGTGGGCAGTATTACCATCGGGGCCCTGGCGACTAAACACCTCCAAGATGCGTGGATGGGAATTTTTTCTGCAGTTTTAACCTTGCTAATTATTGTCTTTGGCGAGATTATTCCTAAAACTTTGGGGGAAAGATATGCCACCAGCATTGCTCTTTTAATTGCTATACCAGTAAGATTTTTAACCTTAGTTTTTACCCCTTTAGTGTGGTTGATTGAACAAATTACCAATCCCTTTACCCACGGCAAAAGAGTGCCCAGCACCAACGAAGCAGAAATTAAATTCCTAGCTACCCTGGGCTATAAAGAGGGCGTGATTGAGGGGGATGAGGAGCAAATGATTCAGCGGGTTTTTCAGCTTAATGATTTGATGGCAGTGGATTTAATGACCCCAAGGGTGATTATCACCTATCTTTTGGGAGAGTTAACTTTAGCGGAATGTCAGCAGGATATTATCCAATCCCAACATACCCGTATTTTAATTGTTGATGAATATATTGATGAGGTGTTGGGCATTGCCCTCAAACAGGATTTGCTAACTGCTTTGATCCAAGGAGAAGGCCATAAAACCATTGCAGAATTAGCTCGACCGGCCCAATTTGTTCCAGAGGGTATGAGGGCTGATAAACTGTTGAAACAATTCCAGGAAAAACGGGAACATTTGATGGTGGTTATTGATGAGTATGGTGGCGTTGCTGGTGTGATAACCCTAGAAGACGTAATTGAAGTTTTAACGGGTGAAATTGTTGATGAAACCGATAAGAATATTGACCTCCAGGAAATTGCTCGCAAGAAAAGATTAGCTCTATTAAAAGAGCGGGGTATTGCGGCGTAGGAATAGTAATTGGGCAAACTATTACAGCCAATTCAAATAAAATTGAGACGACATAAAGTCTTTACCAAAGATGCTTTTAGCTTTAGTCGGTGTCTTACTTTCAATTAAATCAACTATACAATGATATTTCCGATGGTTAACGCAGAAAATTTTCGATCATAATACCTTCTTTGCGCCCATGATCGGTTTGGCGATCGTAGTCCAAATCCCTTTGGCGATACTGGTAGACAATTTGTTGGGCGATGCTTTCCGCCCTAGTTTGTAAACTTTGACAGTTGGGAAATGAACCTAAATTTAGTAGGGCTTTCTCAATGGCCCTAGCGGCATAAAGACCAGAATTTTTGTGATTTTCTTCATGTTTAAAGAGAGCAGCCAGGTAACGCCCAAAAACCCGCCGGGTTTCCGGTTCAGCGGGATGGTTAGGGGGAATGCGGGGCAAAGTGTAGGTGACATTTAGGTTGGTGGTGACATTGGTGATTTTGCAATCCTGGGCAGTGGACCACCATCGATACTGCCAGCGTACGAGCCATTGGGTATAACCCCGGTAACGTTTTCCTTGGAAAATAATCGGGCTACGTTGGTCTAATTCGCGATTTAAATCCCATTTATTTTTGGGGTAAATGGAGTAATACTTATATTCGATTTGAACGGCCGGTTCCGCCGTGGTATTTACCGGCCAAAGCAGTCCCAGAATAATTATTAATGGGCTAAACAATGCTGGTTTAACAAACATTTCTCCCCGGTCGTCGGCGGTTGTTAGTTATTTCTCAGTTTTGTGATTGTTGCACCCTGGATGTCGATGGGTAAACAATGGCTTTCCGCTGTAATGCCAGCATTATGCCAGGTTTCCACTAGGGTGGAGGCCACTTGGGGGGCCCGGACTTCGTCGGCGATCGCCAGGAGGGTAGGCCCCGCACCGCTAATGACTAGGTTGTAGGCACCGGCGTTGAGGGCTGCTTGATGTAGTTGATCGTAGGCAGGAATTAAACCCTGGCGATAGGGCTGATGGATTTGATCCTGGAGGGCGAGGGCTAACCAATCTCCCCGACCTTGACTAAAGGCTTGCACCAACAGTGCTAGGTGGGAAGCATTGAAAATGGCCGCACTGCGGTCATACTGCTGGGGCAGAACCGCCCGGGCCGCTTCGGTGGATAGCTCAAAATCGGGAATGGCCAACACGGGCACAAATTTGCTCGGCCAGTCTAGGGCAATCAATTCCCAAACTTGCCCATTTTTAACCGCCAATTGGCAACCTCCCAACAGGGCTGGGGCCACATTGTCTGGATGGCCCTCCATGGCGATCGCCATCTGCAAAATTTCCATTTTAGTACAGGGATTGCCAGCCACCTGATTGGCGGCCAATAGGCCCCCCACAATGGCCGTTGCGGAACTCCCCAAACCCCGGGCCAGAGGAATTTCCAAGTCAATCTCCAGCTTTAATGGCGGTATGGCCTGACCCGTTTGTTGGTAGAAGTAGGCGATCGCCTGGTAGAGCAAATTATCCTTACCAGCACTAATTTTTTGCCCATCCCTGCCCCTAGCTTCAATTAACAAATCCGTTGTTGGATCCGTAGGGCTAGTTACCGTCACATGGTTATACAATCCCAAGGCCGCCCCCAAACAGTCAAAACCGGGGCCGATGTTGGCGGTGGTGGCAGGCACAGAAACGGTGAAACTAACCATGGCGAATCGCAAGGAAAATGGGGGTTAACGCTCTGGCATTATCGGTCTTGGTTTGGCCCGGAGGCAATAGTGGTGCAAAAGCAATTTTGCCTAACGATCAGATTGATTTTTGCTAATTTTTCTTTCCAGCCCTAGGGATTTTGCATTACAACTTAATGCCCAGCACCTGGGTGTGGGCTCCCCGGGCCTGGGTTACACCAATGGTACGTTCCGCCGCTTCAATCATGGGACGACGGAGGCTAACCACAATAAACTGAGCCTGTTGGGCCTGTTTCCGCACCATTTTGGACAGTTTTTCCACATTGGCCCCATCCAAAAACATATCCACCTCATCAAAGCCATAAAAGGGGGAAGGACGATAGCGTTGCAGAGCAAAAATAAAACTCAGCGCCGTTAATGACTTTTCCCCGCCGGACATGGAACTCAGACGGCGCACTGGTTTACCTTTGGGATGAGCCACTAGGTTTAAGCCACCGTTAAAGGGGTCTTCTGGGTCATCCAATTGTAAATAACCGTCTCCATCGGAAAGCTCTGCAAAAATGATTTGAAAGTTCTTATTAACTGCGTCGAAAGCATCCTGAAAAGAACGGCGACGGAGGGTAGTAAAATTTTCAACCCTGAGCAATAATTCCGTCCTTTCCCCAGCAATGGTTTGTAACTTTTCCGATAGTTCCCCCAGACGAGCCTCAGTTTTTTGATACTCTTCCAAAGCCAGCATATTGACTGGTTCCATGGCTTCTAAACGCTTTTGTCCATTGCGGATGGAACGCTGTAACTCATCCAAAATATTGCCAAAATCCAAACTTCCTTCGTCCCGGTCTTGGAGCAGGGGAATTTCCGGCAGAGGATCGGGTAAATCCTGTTCCAGTTGTCCCAATTGATGTTCCAATTGGCCTAAATTTTCCTGACATTGCCGTTGATTAGTTTGTAACTTTTCCCACTGCCATTGTTGTTCCTGCTGTTGATTGCGGAGTTGGGTAAGTTGTTGTTCCAGCCGGTCCCTGGCTTGCTTGGTGGTGCCAAGTTTTTCCGACAGTTTAGCCAATTGTGCTTCCGTTGTTTGGATGGCACTATCCATTTCTGCCAAAGCTATTTTCAACTGGGCCTGTTCCTGGGCCAAGGTTCGATCCTGGGCTTGATGTTGGGCAATTTTTTCCTGGGCTTGGGCAATTTTTTCCTCCAGTCTTTGACTGCTGTTATGTAAATCTTTGAGGTGATCTTCCCCCTGCCGCAACACCTGTAACTGAGCTTGATGTTCCGCTTCCACGGTACGAATTTGGCTTTGAATAGTTTGCCACTGCTGATGGGTTTGGGACGTTTCCAACGCAGTCAATTGTTGTTGGGCTAAAGTTAGCTGTTGCTCCAATGGTGGCAAAGATTGTTGTAACAGAGCTAAATTTTCTTCTAACTCTTGGAGTTTTTGCTGTTGATTAATTTTTTGTTGGTTAATTTCCGTTTGTTGTTGGCTGAGACGGACAATGTCCCGTTCCGTTTGCTCGCCATGGAGTTGCACTTCCCGCTGTTGTTGCCGCATTTCCATTAACTGTTGGGTCAATTGTTTACTGCGGACACTTCTTTCTAGCAATAGTTCTTCGTTACGGCCTTGTACCTGTTGGATGTCGTGCAGACGTTGGCGTAATTGCTTTACTTCCGTGGTGTCTTCGTTAACCATGGTGCCAAAACGTAACCCTGAGCGTTGATTACGACTACCCCCACTCATGGCCCCGCTGGCTTCCAATAAATCCCCGTCCAGGGTGACCAGGCGATGTTTGCCCAAATGGGCCCTCGCATTGGCCAGGGTATCAAACACTAATGTATTGCCAAAAACAAAGGCAAAAATCTCTGCGTAACGGCGATCGCCGTCGATCAAATTCACTGCCAGGTCAATGTAACCGTTGGCGTAACTGAGGTTGGGATTTTGGGTTTTGGGAGAACGAATTTTATTCAGGGGCAAAAAAGTGGCCCGCCCCGCTTTGGCCTGCTTGAGAATTTCAATGCCCGCCGCCGCCACGCCGTCATCTTCCACCACCAGAAAACCTAAGCGTCCCCCCGCCGCAATTTCCAGCGCCAGTTGATAGCGAGGCTCCACCTGGCCCAATTGGGCCACTAAACCACAAACCCCGGGTAGATCGGACTGCAAAATTACTTTGGTGGCATAGGTCCCCTGCACTTCCTGTTGGGCCTGGCTGGCCGCCTCCAACTTATCCAACTGCCGTTGTTTTTCCTGTTGTTCCTTGAGCAAACGGGTTTGGGTTTCCTGCAATAAACTCCGTTCCTGTTCCAATTGGGCCAAATCGCTAGCTAGGGTTTGAATTTGGGCTGTTAATGTTTCCCCCTGCATTCTGAAATGGTTTTGGCTAATCTGCTTTTCCTGCAATTCGGTAGAAACTTTTGCCAGCAGGGGGGTTAAATCCGCCAGACTTTGGATCAATTGCTGTTGACGTTCTTCTAGCTGGGCCCGTTGACTACGCTGGGGAGTTAGCTCGTCCTGCAATTGGTTCACAGTGCGACTGAGTTTGGTTTGTTCCTGCACCCATGCTTCGGAGGCGGAGGCGATCGCCTGGGACTGGTGACGGAGTTGTTCTAGTTGTTGCTGACTCCCCTGCACTGCGGCTTCCAGCTGGGGCAAAGTTTGGGTGTTATGGAAGGATTGTTCCTGTTGAATTTGCAAAAATTGTTGTTGACTCTGGCTAATTTCCCCTTGGATTTTACCCACCTGCTGTTGATGATCTGTAATTTGGCGATCGCCGTCGTTATAGCGTTGCTGCAATTGCTCCCGTTGGGCCTTTTGGGTGGCTAATTGGGCTGCCACGGCCAACTGTTCTTCTTCCCCCAGGGCTTTTACCTGGGCATTGAGTTTTTCCAACTCCATTTGTTGAGTTTGAATAGCCCGATTGCGTTGCCCCAAGGCCTGATCAATTTGACTGGATTGTTGTTGATTCTGCTCCAATTGTTGGCACAATTTTTGCCGTTGTTGGACTATCGCTTTGTACTGAATGACCTTTTCCCAGCTTTGTTTTTCCTGTACCTGTTGCCGCAGAGCCTGATATTTTTCCGCCTTCTGGCGATCGGCCGCCAAGCGTTCTAAACTCCGCTCCAACTCCGTAGCAATGATTTGACAACGCTCTTCCCGGTCCTGCACTTCCCCCAGGGTTTCCTTGGTTTTGACAATTTTCCGGTCAAATTCTGCCACCCCCGCCAACTCATCAATGATTTCCCGCCGCTCTTTGGAATTCATCGTAATAATGCGGGTCACATCCCCTTGCAAAACGATGTTGTAGCCTTCCGGGTAAATCCGCAATTCGTTCAACTGTTCATGGAGTTCCGCCACGGTGGCCTGTTCTCCATTGATGTAGTAATTGGAGGAATAACTTCCCCCCTTAGTCACCTTCAAGCGACGGGTAACAGTCCATTCCTTCGATATTTTTGCTCTATTACCGTTTTGGCCATTCTCCCCATCCGTTGGGGTCCGTTCTGATTTTTCCAGTTGTTCTAGGCCATCGTTCAATTCAAACGTCACCGAAACGCTAGCTTCGGAGCTACCCCGATTACCCTTAAACGTGTTGTTGACCAAATCCGGCAATCGTTCGGCCCGCATACCCTTGGAGGTGGCCAACCCCAAGCAGAATAGCAATGCATCTAGGATGTTAGATTTGCCTGAACCATTGGGGCCAGACACCACCGTAAACCCCGGCAAAAAAGGAATGGCGGTGGTTCCCCCAAAGGATTTGAAATGGGATAGTTCGATGCGCTTGACATAAACCATGGAGGTCCGGGACGAGGTGATTGAGGCCCGATCTAATCCTGACAGTGGTAAGGCCCAACGGCTCAATATATGCCCAATATACGACGCTGGGCGATCGCCAAATCAAGCCAAATCAGATAAAGTGAAGTGTATCCTGACGGAAAAGTTGCCATTCCCGGGCAATTGAGCCAAACTTTTTCTGGGCCCATTGTGAGCAAACCCTAGACATTGGTCTAGCTTCAACGGGGCTAGGGGGTCGATCTGGAGGGACAGTTCAGGTTATGGTGCGAAGATGTGTTAGCTTTCACACCCACCATGGTCCCCGTTGAAAATTCCCCCCGCCTGCAGATAGAAAACCGCCTCCTCAGCCATCCCCAGAGTTATATCAACCATGGCCAGGATGTTGTAGCAGGTTTACAGCATTCCCCCAAAACCCTGCCGCCCCACTATTTTTACGATGACCGGGGCTCTCTACTGTTTGAGCAAATTTGTCTGTTACCGGAATATTATCCCACCCGCACGGAAGCCGGCATTCTCCAGGCGATCGCCAAGGAATTGGTGGAAATTACGGGCCCCTGTGACCTAATTGAATTGGGCAGTGGCAGTTCGACTAAAACGCGGATTTTGTTGGATGCTTTTGCAGGGGAAAATATTGCCCTGCGTTATATTCCCGTTGATATCAGTGAAGCGATTTTAAAAGAAAATGCGGAGGCTATTCTAGCCACCTATCCCCACTTAACAGTCCAAGGTTTAGTGAGTACCTATCAGTTGGCCTTAGCATCATTGCCCGACCATAATTATCCCCATCGTTTGATGGCCTTTTTAGGCAGTTCCCTCGGTAATTTTTCCCCTGAAGATTGTCAAGCATTCTTTGAGCAAGTGGAGCAAGCTTTAGATCCAGGGGATTACTTTTTGTTGGGGGTGGATTTATGCAAACCTGCTGATATTTTGGAAGCCGCCTATAACGATACCCAGGGGGTAACGGCGGAATTTAATTTAAATATGTTGCGCCATTTAAATTGGCGTTTCCAGGGTAACTTTGCATTAGATAACTTTTCCCACCGGGCTGTATTTAATCAGCAAAAATCCCAAATTGAAATGTATTTACGCAGTGGCACTAAGCAAACGGTACGGCTGGAAAGTCTTGGTTTGACCGTGGATCTGCAAGCTGGGGAAACGATTCTGACGGAAATATCCCGCAAGTTTTCCCTCCAGGCTAACAATCCCAACGCTATTCCCCGTCAATTGGCTGACCACGGTTTGGAGCCACTGCGGGTTTGGACTGATGATCAACAATGGTTTGCCGCGATTTTGAGCCGGGTCAACTAGAGGCAAATACCCCCGCCTGACAATCCCTCAGCCATAAACGAATGCCTTGGGCGATCGCCCCGGTGCTGGCATCCCGTCGGGGAGAGGTGGGCTGATCGGTGGAGCTTCCCCCCAATTGTTGGTACAGTAACGCCAATTGCCAACCCTGCTCCGTTTGCACAAAAAATGCCCAGTAAAAATTCTGACTGGCGATCGCCCGTTGGTCGGTGTAGCTTCTTTCCAAGGTGGTGAAAAAGACCTGCTTAGTGGTGTCCGGTACCGCCGTTTGCCACTGTTGTTGGGCTAGGGCCAGGGGTTCGAAATCCGCATTGCCGGCGATCAAAATGTAGGTTCTCAAAGGAACCCCACCAATTTGGCTCCGTTGCATGACCCGATTGGTGTAACTGGGCAACGCTTCCAGTAGAGGGGGCATCAATTCCGTTAAAGGTTGTTGGCAGTGGCCTCCGTTGGGGGAACGGCTATTTCTTGCCTGGGCGGAGCTTAAACCCAGACTGGCAAACAACATCAAAGCAATGCCAATGGCGGGCAGGTAAAATTGGGCAACCGGGGAGAACCGGAAAAGGGCTAGGGGGCGAGGTCTTGGCATAATCTTTCCCAAGCGGCTTCGGGATTGGGGGCAGCGGTGATGGGTCGGCCAATGACAACATAATTTGCCCCAGCGGCGATCGCCTGGGAGGGAGTCATGACCCGTTTTTGGTCGCCCTGGACAGACCAGAGGGGCCGCACGCCGGGAGTAACCAGCAAAAAGTCCGGGCCACAGGTTTGCCTCAGCTTAGCCACTTCCTGGGGGGAACACACTGCTCCATCAATGCCAGTATTTTGGGCCAACTGGGCCATGGCGTTGACGTAATCCTCCACTGCTAAGGATTGGTGTAACTCTTCCCGTAGCTGGCGATCGCCAATGCTGGTGAGCAGGGTAATGGCCAACAGCTTAGGGGCATGGGGCAACGGAGCCATGGCTTGGGCGGCTAGGGTTAAAGCTTCGCTTCCCGCTGTGGCATGGAGAGTTAGTAGATCTACTTCGTATCGACTGGCGGAAAGGCAGGCTCCTAAAACCGTGTTGGGAATGTCGTGGAATTTCAGATCTAAAAAAATCCTCTTACCCCGGCCTTTTAATTCCGCCAAAATGACCGGCCCCGCCCCCACAAACAATTCCAGTCCCACTTTCCAAAAACCCACCCCCGGCAAACGATCCACCAGGGCGATCGCCTTGGGCAAATCCGGCACATCTAGGGCAACAATTACTTGGTCTGGGGTCATGGCAAAGTGGAGGGATTATGGCAAAGGGAACAGGAAAATTTGACCCTTTATAGATCGTCACTGGGGGGCGGCAGGGTACGTAGCACTTCCACCATGGTCGGGGTGGCAAATAAAGCCCTCGTATCTGCAATTAACTTCTCTCCCCAGAGATTTTTAATCAGGAAATCAATTTCCCCATAGCGACTGTCTATGTTCAGAGCGTCCTGGGCTTTTTGCAAACCTTCCTGGGTTTTACCCTGTTTATACAAAGCAACGGCGATCGCCAATCGAGGTTCCGCTTGCTCCGAGTCAATTTTGACCACTTCCTGCCAACGCTTTAGCGCCGTGTCAATTTTGCCCTGTTCATATTCGATCAAACCAATATTGTTTAGGGCCGGCCAGAACTGTTCTTCCGCTTTCAATGCTTTTTGGTAGGCGGTGACCGCATCGGGATATTTGACCAACTTTAGGTAAGCATTGCCCAAATCAAACAAAGCGGCAGGGGTATCAGGGCGCTGGGCCAAACCTGCCAGCAACACTTCCACCGCTTGGTCATACTGGCCCTGTTGAAAATAGGCATTGCCCAAAGTGAATTTAATGCCCGCTTCCTGGGGAGCCATGGCTTCCGCTTTTTTCAGCACCTCAATGCCTGGCGCCACATCCTCCTTTTGCAGATAAAGGGTGCCCAGGATAAACCAAGTCTGAAACTGCTCCGGTGCCAGTTGGGTTGCCAGTTTAGCCCGAGGAAAGGCCAAATCGTACTGCTGAAAGCGCACCAATTGCACCACGTCTTCTGTAAGCGCAAGGCCCTGATCTTCCAACTGTTGTTGGTCTAAATTGGGGGTGTAGGGCAGGATCGCCTGGGAAAACACCGGGGCCGCCACACCGGCCAAGCCCAATTGTAGTCCCCATAAAAGCAACCAATGACGTTTTGACACAGTAATTTTTTCCATCGATCAATGTTTTGAGCCATCGTAGGGAAACGTTACGGTCTCCCAGCTTATTCAAAGCACAACCTAATCATTTAGGTTAGAAGGGTAGGGCCCAACACCTTGGTGGTGTGCGTTTATTGTATCTAGCCCGACGTTGTTTTGGCCATCCATCTTCATCCTTGGGACTTGGGAGCCGGAGATGATTTTGTTCAATGCCCCCATTCCCCCGTCAGTAAGGCTAATCCCACCGATGAATTTTTCCCCAGCACCTTTTCTTTCTTCCCTTGCCCCTAGGCAGCTTCGGCGGAGATTATTAATGCCGTTGGGCTTAGCTGTCACTTTTTGGTTGCCGTTTTCCCTTCCGGCTAGGGTTGTGGCCCAAACGTTCTCCACAGATCCAGACTTTACTAGTTTGAAGCAACAATTGGAAGCCAAGCAATTTAAAGTTTTGTTGTCTCCCCCTCCCCAGCGGGGAGCCTATGGATTGCTCAATGCCCAGAGCCGCACCATCTGGATTCATCCCCTCACCTTTGAGTTGGGCATTGCTGTGCCAGTGATTGTTCATGAAGCGGTACATGCTGCCCAGGTATGTAAGGGCAAAGGACAACTCGCTCCCCTGGGGGTAACGGCGGAACCATTGGTCTATGCCCGACCTTTTTGGCTGCGATACGGTGATATTCACCGCCAAGACTTGGAGCGGGAAGCTTTCACCATACAAACCCAGCCAAATCGCATGGCATTAGTTTCTGATTACCTTAATCAATTTTGCCCATCTTGATAATTCATTTCCGCCAGGGCCAACGGGTACCCATTTCGGTTTTGGCGGACCAAACTAGGTAAAGCACCAATAGGCCAACGCCTGCAAGAAAGGGTAATAGGTCTTCTTTCATAACTTCCCACGTCGTAATTTTGCTTAGGCTATAACAAAAAAAGGCGATCATCACAACAAATATTCGTACACAAAAACTTATTTAAGGGTCACTTCAATGCTAATGTCAAGAGCTGAGGTCTGATGGCGCACCGTCGTTTAAGGCTTAGGTTTACGTCGGCGATACTTGTGAAATTCCCCTAAAATGAAACCAGCGTTTTTTCGAGGTTCTGTCCCTTGACTTTAGCATCTATCCCTACAAAACAGTACATTGAACAGCGGGAAGAAGAATACTGGATTAAAGGAAGTCGTGTTTCACTAGACTCAGTAGTGTATTCCTTTCTTGAGGGGGAAACGCCGGAAGTCATTGCCCAAAACTTTCCTCTCCTTTCCCTTGAGCAAGTTTATGGTGCGATAACGTTTTATCTTGCCAATCGTGAACTTATAAATACATATTTACGAAATGGAGAAACTGAGTTTAGACAGCTACAGAAAAATTGTCAGCAAAGAAGTCCTCAGTTGCATCAAACACTAATGGCAGCCCAAGCTCAATTATCACAACCGTCATGACAAGGGTTCGGTTTCAGGCTGACGCTGATCTCAAACAGGCGATTGTGACTGGTGTAATCCGTAGATGCCCAAATCTGGATTTTCAGTCGGCGAATGAAGTTGGTCTTGAGGGTGTCCAAGATCAAAGTGTGTTAACCATTGCGGCCCAAGATAAAAGGATTTTAGTTACCCACGACCGCAAAACGATGCCAAAGGAGTTTGGTGAGTTTATCGTTTCTCGGAATAGTTATGGCGTAATTGTTATTGCCCAGCATCTGCCGGTTCGTGAAGCAATTAATGGAATCATCATGATTTGGGAAGTGTCAACGGCGGAAGAATGGCTCAATCAAATTATGACTTTGCCGTTATGAAATCGCTCCCAACAATGACCAGCCATCAGACTACAGCCAAAAAAGGCGATCGCCACAGTCAATGACGACAGACAGGTCCAAACTCAAAATAAAATTTCAATACTAAACAACTTTATTAATCTTTACAGTTTTCCTGAGTTGGTGGAACTATCATTGTTTTACCAAGATCCCAACTTGATTATAGAGTTTATGTTTTTACAGTCCTGGAAAAGCTTAGAGGGAACCCATTTGAAGGACAAGTACTTACTTGAAACCTTGCTTGGGATTGGTGGGTTCGGCGCAGTGTTTCTGTCAAAAACAGTCGGCCACGATGGGGCGATCGCCAAGGTTGCGGTGAAATTAATGATCTGGGATAGCAAAAGGGAAAAAGAACAAACCCAAGAACTGGAGTTGGCAACTACGCTCAAGCACGACAGGCTAATCAATTTTTATGAATCCTTTATAACCGATGTGGAAGGACATTCCTTTTTGGCGTTGGTGATGGAGTTGGCAGATTATTCTCTCCAAAACCGATTGGAGCAGTTATCAGAAGGGGAATTGCTACCCAGACCAGAGCGAGACCAGGTGATTGAGTCGGTGTTAGAGGCCCTTTGTTTTCTCCACGGCGAGGGCATTGTCCACAGGGATATTAAGCCAGATAACTTGCTATGGGTGAATGGGCAATGGAAGGTGGCAGATTTTGGTATTTCTCGCATCTTGGAAGAAGCCACCAGCACTAATACTAACGCCAATAACCTCAGCATTTCTTACCGATATATGCCTCCAGAAGCGGTAGAGGGCTTAATTTCTCCCCATTGGGATATTTGGTCTTTGGGGATTTTAATAACTCTGTTAATAACGGGGGAGCATCCTTTTCCCCACACAAATATAATGGAGCTGTCCTGGAAAATTCGTCACGAGTTACCGGTATTCACAGACGAAATTAATCCCCTTTATAACAAAATAATTTCCAGTTGTTTGGCCAAGGAACGCTATAAACGCTGGAATGCTAAAAAGTTATTTTCTTATTTCACTATTGTTAGAAGTTCAGATAATACGGAGGAGGAGATTGCTCATTTCTTAAATGAACGACTGGAGGAAATTGAAGTTTTAAGGGAACATGACGATTATCGAGGGATTATTGCTCTTTGTAAAATTATTTTGGAATTGAAACCGGATCATTATGAAGCTTGGTACATTAAGGGAGAGGCCTATTCTTGTCTAGATCAGTACCAGGAAGCTCTAGATGCCTATGAGCATTCAATTAGCTGTAACCCTCATTACGCTATTGCAGTTCATGCCAGCAATTACATCAAACAAAAAATTGAAATTAAATCAATTTGAAAATTTTCATATTTTTTTATGGAGTAAAATCAATGACTAGTTATTATCCAACTTTACAAATTAAAAGAGGTGAATATTTTTGTAAAGTTATTGAAATAAAGCCTTATGAGTCCAAATATGAATATTTCGTGGGGCGGCAAAGTGATGACTATACTGCAAAGAATTCAACTGATTTAGTGAGGGTAGAACGTAATCGTATTATATTGTTAAATAAAGAGAAAGTCATTTCACGTAAACACCTGACTCTCACAAGGGAAATAGATGGTTGGTTTGTGATTGATCACAGTCGTAATGGAACTATCCTTGTCAGGTCTTCTGCACAAATAAAAATTGATGAGTTAAAAGATAGAAAATGTCTAGTTACTGATGGAGATCATATTATTATTGAAGATTGGGAATTAATATTTTGCGATCCAGATACGACAGTTAACAAAAAAATATTTTTACCTCCTTCTTATCCTTGGGTATTTAGTCTTAGTCAGCAATCACTTTTTCATATTAAAAAAGGAAAAAGAATAAAGGTTGCGCTTGCCCCTCAACCGACAAAAGCTCTAGCATGTATGGCCCTACGCAACATAAATAACTGTGGCAGACCAGTGGTGTGTACTTATCAAGATTTGATTGAAGCAATTTGGGGAGAAAATAGTTTTGGTATTACGCCTGAGCGCATTCACCCAATTATGCAAAAAATTCGACAAGTATTTGAAGACCAACAAAAATTTGAGTGTGAACCAGATGATCCAAAACAGTTATTAGAAACCAAAAACGGTGAAGGTTACTTACTTAATATCCATTGTGAACATTGAAGTATCATCAATTCTAAGGTAGTGCCAACTGTTTTTTAATAGCAACACTTATTTCCTCTTGAGATGGAGGTTCTCCATTGTTGTTGGCGAAGAGGGAATATAATACATTGATATAAATTTCTCCCAATGTAGTAGTTATCGTTGCCGCAGTAGTAGCGGAAATAGCTCCTCCGGCAATAGAGCCAACCCCAGGTATCATCTTTAAAATATTTGAAACAATAGCTCGACCCACAAATGTTCCGCCGACTCCGGCCGCAAATGCCCCTACAATAGTCACTAAAAAGCTTTGATCTAGGGTGAGTCCAAAGGTAGCTGAAATAACAGCAAGCATTCCAACTTGAATCGGAACAATCGCTACTGCATCTGAAAATGGAATTGGCGAAACTCCTACAGATCCTGCCGCCGCCGCCGCTGCTAATACTATTTTCCTGGATTTCCTTCTTTTAAGTTCTAGATCCACTTTCTGAGCGGCAACAAATGCCCTCTGAGTTCCCTCAGGCACTACTTCCATTGTTAACTTTACTAAATCATGTAATCCTATCGGAGGTAAAATATGACCTTCATCTAGTTCTTCTTGGATGGCCCTAACACGGATAACATTTTTTGCTAATGGTAACTGTGATTGAACTATTTGGTGAAATGATTTTACCTGTCCATCGGAATCATGAACTTTATCTTGCCTTGCCTTAGTTATAACCACAATAACTGACATATAACTGCTAAATAGTTTAACTAACTCTTCCTCTGCTGGTTCAACACGACGCAGGTCTTCCGCAATGCAAATCCAGGCAACATGAATGTGCTCTTTGGAATCTGAGCTATTACTTTTGTTGATGACGAACTGGCGGAGTTCTTCGAGAGTTTCTGAAAAATCTGCCATTTCCAAACCACGAGTATCAAAGATAGAAAGGGGAACGCCTTCTTTCTTTATTTCTCTTGTATGTTGAGTGACAGGACGACCTTGGCCAGTTGTTGCAAAATTTCCTTGAAAAACAGAATTAATTAAAGTACTTTTGCCTACACCAGTTCTTCCTGCAATCAAAATATTGACATGACCTCTCTCTTTTAAAGCTTCCTTAATTGCCTCTGTGACGACTGAATTTAAATCGAAGTTTTCCATGGGATTATTCGTTAGTGTAGGATAGTAATTTTGTTGCGGTAAGACTAGTTGATTTTGCATAAAATATATCTAACCAAATATATTTTTAACGCTTTGTCTTGCTTTTGCTTTGACGGAATCTGTAACGTACATAGAGACCATTCCAATTGCTGCAGCTATTACGCCTAGATCATCAGTGTACCCAGCGACTGGGATAACATCAGGAACAGAGTCAATAGGGCAAATAAAATAAGCTAGGGCACTAAAAATAGCTGTTTTTGCCCATAACGGAGTATCTTTCTCTTGCGCAGCATAGTAAAGCCAAAGAGCTTTTTCGGTAACTTCTCGTCCCGCTTTCAGAGAAAAGTTCTTGATTTTTTGCCAAAATCCTGTGTCCGAGTATTTTTGCTTAACAGTAGAGGCCATTGCTTATTTCTCCATTAATAAATTAGGTTTGGTCAATCACAATTAGTTATTTTCTTGGCAATATTTGTAAGCTTTATACCCTGCGTATACAGCAACTCCTGCCACCGCTGCAATACCAGCGACAGGTAGAGCAACTACTGTAGTTGCAGTGGTTGTAAACCCTAAAAAGCCAGCAATCCCTGGGGCTGCAGTGGTAGTAGTTATGGTGGCAATAGTAATTTGTCCACCTAAAGCTCCTCCTGCACCCAATCCTGTAGCAAGTCCTGCTCCCTTAATTTCATTCAGCATGATTAAATCTCCTAGTTTTAGTAAAAAATTAGGGTATTTTAATTAATCCAAAATCTTTTTCACTCCATAAGCTGCAAGTCCTGTAACAACCCCAGCCCCGATAACAGGTGCAGCTCCCACAGCTATAGCTCCAAAGCCACCAGCCAAACCCATATTGCCCACAAACGCAGCAAGTCCAGCTCCGAGGGCACCACCACCCACAGCAAAGCCGGCTGCTTCTTTAATTTTTTCTTCTTGTTTCTGTTTAAACATAAGCCATTGTCCTGTTAAATTCATAAGAACATCTTTAGCTTATGTTGAACGGCCAGAATTATATACGCAGAAGCTCCTTCTAGATTCTATTAATTTTGCGTCCCTTGAGAGCGGGTTTGGAAAGTAGGTTGAAGTATGAAAACTATAAAACTTTCACCATAATTAATGATAATGTGAGAATCTTACAGCATCGACATAACTAATAACCAGTGGCAATTGGTAGAGTCTCATTTACCCAAAGCAAAAACTGAGGGAAGGAAACGAAGAATCAATAAAACCCCAGCAACGCTGCTAAGCATATAAAAATCTGGTCAGGGAATGGGGTATATAGAGCCAGGATGGTTACCATGGCATTATTCTGACTAACCCACAACAACCCTAATTATGGCGATCGCCTAGAATAGAAAACTGAAAGCGGCAATGGAGCCTAAAAATCCCTGATGGTTTTCCCCTGGGGATTAGTTTGCTTAAAAAAGTCTCATTTAATCATTTATTGTCAAATTATCCCGTTAAACTTTGCTAACTTCATTTTTTTTGCCCCTACGTCGTTTTTCCTCTGTTTTATTGGGGGGATTGATTTTTAGCACGTTGATGCTAAGCAGCTGTGCTCCCCCCGATCCCCTGGAACAGCGTAGTCAACCACCGCCACCCAAGGAAGAAAGTAGCCTCACCCTCAACAATGCCACCCTGGAACAGGCCAACGCTAAGGGACAAACGGTCTGGAAAATCCAGGTGCGGGAAGCCCGCTATAGCCCCGATGGCAGGAATGCAACCCTAGTTGAGGTGAAAGGGGATTTTTACGAAAATGGCAAAGTGGTGCTCCAGGTGAAGGCGGACAAAGGGGAAATCATCGAAGATGGCAAAGCGCTATTCCTGCGGGAGAACATTGTTGCCCTTGACCCCCGTAATAAGGCGGTGTTGCGAGCCCAGGAAGTGGAGTGGCAGACGGAATCCAGCGTTTTAATTGCCCGCCAAAACCTAAAGGGGGAACATCCCGATTTAACTGTTACGGCCAAGGAGGGACGCTATGAAACCAAGGACCAAAGGTTAATCGTTTCCGGTGATGTGGTGGCGGTGACGGAACACAACACCAAGGGCCAGAATCAGCCCAAAGACCCCCGCCGCCTAGAGTTAAAAACCGATAGTGTTACTTGGGAAATTAACAAAGACCGGGTTTTTGGCGATCGCCCATTGACCCTAGTGCGCTTTGTGGATAAAACTGCCACCGACGAAGTAAAAAGCGACCGAGCGGAATTATTGCTCAAGAAACAGTTGGTACACTTAGCGGGCTTAAATCAGTTCAAATCCATCCAACCGCCGCTACAAATCGCCGCCGAACCCATTAGTTGGTCTTACCTAAATCGATTTGTCACCACCGACAATCCCATTAGCATTGTGGACTATGAACAACAAATTACAGTGCGGGGCAACCGCGGTTTTGTCAACTTGGCTGACGGGGTAGCAAAACTAGAACAGGGCACTAACACCACGAGTCAAACGCAACAATCCCAACTCTATGCCGATGAGCTAACCTACAATTTTGGTCCCCAGACATTGGAGGCCAAGGGCAACATCATCTATGAGCAACACAAGGGAGTTAAATTCAACCTCACTGGGGATTTAGCCCAGGGTTCTTTACCGGATAATAATGTGGTGGTAACCAGTACTAGCCCCGAAAGAGTAGTGACGGAAATTTTCCCCAATCAGTAGGGCAAGTTATTGATTAAGGAACTCGCAGGATTTACGACTTTAAAAACCAAAAATATCTAATTGTTTGGCTGTGTCTTCCGCTATTGCAGTATCCGTTTGACCAGCCATCATTTTGCCGCGATTACCCTTGCGTAAACCGACGGCGATTTTACTATGTTTTTCAATCTGGGCCATTACCTGCCGGGCCCTAGTAATAACGGAACTAGGTAATCCTGCTAAACGTCCTGCTTCAATGCCATAGGATTTATCCGCTCCCCCCGGTGTAACTTGGTGTAAAAAGATAATTTCCTCCGGTAATTCTTTGACCGTAACTTGAAAATTAGCCACATTTTCTAGTAGAGAAGCCAATTCGTTCAGTTCGTGATAGTGGGTGGCAAAAATTGTCCGAGCTTGGATTTCCCCCGCTAAATATTCCGCCACCGACCAGGCGATCGCCAAACCATCAAAGGTAGCAGTCCCCCGACCAATTTCATCCAGTAACACCAAAGATTTAGCGGTGGCATGGTTGAGAATATTGGCAGTTTCATTCATTTCTACCATAAAAGTTGACTGCCCCGTAGCTAGATCATCCACTGCCCCTACCCGGGTAAAAATACGGTCACAAATGCTTAAGGTTGCTGATTTTGCAGGAATAAAACTGCCAGTCTGGGCCATTAATTGTATTAATCCAACTTGGCGCAGATAGCAACTTTTGCCGCTGGCGTTGGGCCCTGTCAAAATGACCAAATCGGGATGCCAATGGTCATGGCCCAATTGGGTATTATTAGCGACAAAAAAGCCGGCCCCCAAGGATTGCTCCACCACCGGATGGCGCCCCGCTTCAATGTCAATTAAACCCGGTTCCGTTTGCATGGTGGGACGGCAATAACCTTGGTAAACTGCCACTTCCGCTAAACCGGCTAACACATCGATCGCCGCTACGGCCTTGGCCACTTCCCGGATCGGTTGGGCTTTTTCCGCCACGGTGGCCCGCACTTCAGTAAAAATTTCATACTCCAATTGATTCAATGCGGCCTGGGCAGTGAGAATCCTGGTTTCCCGCTCCTTTAATTCCGGTGTGATATATCTTTCCTCATTAACTAAAGTCTGTTTACGAATGTAATTCTCCGGAGCTTGTTCCGACTTACTGCGGGGCAAACTGAGATAATAACCAAAGGCTTTGTTGTACCCTACTTTTAAATTGGCAATGCCGGTTTTTTCCCGTTCTGTGACTTCTAAATTGGCTAACCATTGGTTATCGTCCTCCGAACTTTGGCGCATTTCATCTAAGGCCTGATTAACCCCACTGCGGATTAAGTTACCTTCACGAATATGTAAAGGGGGATTTTCCACAAGATGGGCCAACACATATTTGCCCAATTCTTCTAATTCCGGTGGTACTTTTTGCAAAGCCTTTAAATAGGGACTATGGCCTTCCTGGGCTAGCTCGGCTAAATCCGTTAATCGCACCAAAGAAGAAGCCAAACCGTACACATCCCTGGCACTGGCGGTGCCAGCCCCCACCCGTCCCGTTAATCGCTCCAAGTCATAAATTTGCCGTAATAGTTGCCGTAAATCCTGACGCAGGGGAGCATTTTCGTACAGTTCTTGGATGGTTTTTTGGCGAGCTTCAATGCCTTTTAGGTCCAACAATGGTTCCAGCAACCAACGGCGTAAAGCTCGACCACCCATGGTGGTGCTGGTGCGGTCCAAAGCCCACAGTAGGGAACCATGGAAACTACCATCCCGCACTGTTTGATTAATTTCTAAGTTGCGGCGGGTTTGGTGATCCAGAATCAAAAAATCCGTTAACGCGTAGGTTTTTAATGGCTGGATGGGTACCACATGGGCTTTTTGGGTATCTTCAATGTATTCCAACAAACCACCGGCAGCCCGGATTGCTAAAGGTAAGTTTTCACAGCCCATCCCTTCCAAAGATTTAACTCGAAAAGTAGTTAGTAGCCGTTGTTTTGCTTCCACCAAAGAAAAGGGAACTTGGGAGCGGAGGGAATAGCAAAAACTAATGGGCAATTGTTTAGGAATATATTCTGATGGTTCCCCCGGCCGCAAAATATTACGGATATCCGGAGCTGAAGTGGGAATGAGGACCTCCGACGGTTGTAATCTGAGTAATTCCACCGCCAAATCGTCCAAGTTGCTGGATTGGCAGGTGAAAAATTCCCCGGTGGAAATATCCGCATGGGCTAGGCCCCATTTATCGTCCACCAAGGCGATCGCCGCCAGGAAATTATTGCGCTTGGCGGGGAGCATACTGTCATCGGTCAAAGTGCCGGGGGTGAGTAACTTAGTTACTTGCCGTTCCACCATCCGCTTTTCCGCCTGGGCTTCGGCGGCATCCTCCACTTGGTCACAGATGGCCACGGCGTAGCCTTTTTCCACCAACTGCCGAGCGTAACGGTCCAGGGCATGGTGGGGCACACCGGTCATGGCTACCCGGCCAATTTCCTTGCCCCCCTCCTTGCTGGTTAAGATCAGTTCTAATTCCCTAGCAATGATCACCGCATCCTGGAAAAAACACTCAAAAAAGTCCCCCACCCGATATAACAAAAGAGCACCCTGATATTGTTCCTTGACCTCGGTGTAATGTTGGAACATCGGCGTCAACTTTTGGCGATCGAGCCCGTGATAGTCCCGTTGGGGTTCTTTAACTGTGCCGAGGAAGGGAGTATCAGTCATGGAGTAAGGATTCTGGGTTGAAATCAGAAAGCCCCCATTGTAAAAGATCTGCCGGGGATACTCGTCAAGCCAGGGGAAATTCGGGCAAACATTTGCCGGAGTCCGGTCTATGCATGAAGTTAGTTTGATGGAACAAACCCTGGCGATCGCCATTGCCCAGGCGCAAGACCATGGGGCCAGTAAAATTCACCGTTTAACCCTGCGGGTGGGGCAACAGTCCGGGGTAGTGGCCGATGCCCTACGATTTGCGTTTGAAGTGGTGCGACAAAACACCATCGCTGACGGAGCAAAATTAGAGATTGAAGAAATCCCCGTTACTTGCCACTGCCAAAACTGCCAACAAAGTTTTCAGCCGGAGGATTGGATCTATCGCTGTCCCCAATGCGACCGGATTAGCCAAACGGTGCTGGATGGTAAACAGTTGGAATTAGCCTCTCTGGAACTGAGTTGAGCGGGAATAAAGTCCTGACCGAGGGAAGAATCCCTATCGCCATGGGCTATGTTAAATTTCTTTAAGCAACCGTAGCTCGGCTTTTCCTAAGCTGAACTGACTACAATCAATCATCACCTCGATTAACACGATGTTTCCTCTACTGGCCCTTGAGATTCCTGAACCGATTAAAATTTATGGCCAATTTGGCCACCCCATTATGATGTGGGCGCTGTTCTTTACTTCTGTGTATGCCATGTGGCTGGGCTTCCAGTCTCGGCAAATTCGTTCGGCGGATGCGGAAAAACGCAAGGAATTAATTAAAAAGGATGTTAAGGGTAAACACTTTATCCTTGGCTCTCTCTTACTTTCTCTGATGGTGTTGGGCACCATTGGCGGCATGGCCGTTACCTATATTAACAATGGCAAACTGTTTGTCGGCCCCCACTTGATCGTTGGTCTAGCCATGGTTGGTTTAATCGCCACAGCGGCGGCTTTGGTCCCCTGGATGCAAAAGGGCAATGAAACGGCCCGCTTAACCCACATCACCCTGAACATCACCTTGATTGGTTTATTTGGCTGGCAAGCTTTCACCGGGGTGGAAATTGTCCAAAGAATTATTAGCAAATTGGGTTCCTAGGTTATTACTGTTTTGCAAACTTTGCCCGTATTAACCAATCCCGTTGATGTTTTAATCCTGTCCAATGGCCCAGGGGAAGTGACCACCTGGGTTCGTCCCGTTGTGCATGCTTTACGTCAATTACCGGCTGGCGATCGCCTGAGAATTTCGGTGATGCTTTCCCCCTGTCCCCATGCCATGGGCAAGGAAGCGGAGGTGGTCCGCAGTTATCCCGAAGTGGATCGGGTGCAGGGCAGTGAACATTTTTGGAATTTCCTGCTCTGGGGGAAAACGGCGGAACAATGGTCTTGGCATTCCCAAGGGGTGGTTCTTTTTCTGGGGGGAGATCAATTCTTCGCCCTGGCGATCGCCAAAAGGTTGGGTTATCGTTCGGTGGTCTATGGGGAGTGGGATGCCCGCTGGCCCCAGTTGATTGATGCGTTTGGGGTGATGAATGAGCAGGTGCGCCAAGCATTACCAAAGCGTTATCAGCCCAAGGCTAGGGTGGTGGGGGATTTAATGGTGGATGTGGATACCACCGATTCCCCCGTCGCTCCATCGCCAAAACCGTTAGTTGGCCTACTGCCCGGTTCCAAAGCCACTAAACTCAGCCAAGGGGTACCCCTGGAAGTGGCGATCGCCGTGGAGTTACAGAAAACCCATCCCCAATGCCAGTTTGTGCTCTTCTTGGCGCCCACAGTGGATTTGCCTCAATTACAGGGTTACGGCCGGGTGGAGTCCAATCCTTTGGTAAGTACCATGGGCAACATTGAAATAGAAGTGGTGGAAAAAGACGGGCAAGAACCCTATCTGTTGACAACAACGGGGTTAAGAATTGACATTTGTCGCCAATTTCCCGCTTTGACAGAGTTGAAAAAACTAACCTTTGCTTTAACCACTGTGGGGGCCAACACCGCTCAGTTGGGAGCCTTGGGCATTCCCATGGTGATTTTATTGCCCACCCAACACACGGAAGCCCTCAAACATTTAGACGGCCTGCCGGGATTAATTGCCCGCATTCCCTGGGTGGGGGCACAATCCATCCGTTTGATTAATTACCTCATTGCCAAGAAAAAACGTCTTTTTGCCTGGCCCAATCTCTGGGCCGGTCGGGAAATTGTGCCGGAATTGTTGGGGGATTTAACTCCCGCCGGAGTAGCCAGCCAATTGACCCCCTGGTTAGACCATCCTGAACAGTTAACCCACATACGTCAACAACTGCAACAGGTGCGGGGCCAGTCCGGAGCGGCGATCGCCATGGCAGAGTTAGTTGCAGAACAAATCATCGTACAGCAGAAACCAGTTAGGATGAGTTTGACAAAATAGCTAGCAACTTAGAGAATAGAAGATCGCTTGTCAACTATCCTGCTCGGATCAGGTTACGACAACCATTACCCAAAAATGCCAAGACTACAGGGTTTTCCATTGGTTTCTGAGAAAATAAACCGGGAGATTCCCCCGAGGCATACCTGTACGGCAATTTACGCAAACAAATTATGAGTTACGCCATTATTGAAATTGGGGGAACCCAGATTCGGGTCGAGCCCGGCCGTTTCTACGAGATCAACCACCTGGACGGCGCACCGGAGGACAGCTACGTTGTCGATAAAGTGCTTTTGGTCAAAGACGGCGACAATGTCACCATCGGCCAGCCCTATGTGGACGGAGCCACCGTGGAAGGGGAAATTCTTTCCCACCGTCGGGGTCGCAAGGTCATTGTTTACAAAATGCAACCCAAAAAGAAAACCCGCAAAAAACGGGGTCACCGCCAAGAACTAACCCGCCTGTTGGTGAAATCCATCTCCGTCAACGGCACGGCGATCGCCAAGGCAGAAGAAATTGATGCCAAAACCCCAGTGGTGGCTGGTTAAAGCAACAACCAATCAAATTTGGCTAGATTGTAAGTCGGGTAAAATCAAAACTGGCTGGCTAGTCTGAAAAGAATTTGTTAACCATTAACAGGAGACATTAACAACCATGGCCCATAAGAAAGGAACGGGGAGTACCCGGAACGGTCGGGATTCTAACGCCCAGCGCTTAGGAGTCAAACGCTACGGTGGTCAAACCGTCACCGCCGGTAGCATCATCATTCGTCAACGGGGCACCCAAGTTCACCCTGGCAATAACGTCGGCCGGGGCAGTGACGACACCCTTTATTCTTTGATTGACGGTGTGGTTAAGTTTGAGTACAAAACCAGAAGCCGCCGCAAAGTGAGCGTTTATCCCGTCGCCGCTGAATAAACTTCCATCAAGTTAAAATGCTGAGAATCCTCCAATTTTTGGGGGATTTGCTGTTTTTACCCCTGCAACTTAGTTTCGATGTCCTTTGCTACTCCGCCCAAACCCTATCTTGCTGTTCCCATCCAAGATTGCGGTGAACCCCTTGCCCCCATCAACCTAGAGGGCGTTAAGTTAATCCATCCCCATCCCTACCAAAAGTTAGGAACTGACTACCAAGGGCGATCGCCATACATGCTACGTACTGGAGTATTAAAAAGATTGGATCAAGCTCGGCTGACATTGGCTGACATTGAACCGACATGGCAAATTTTGGTGTTTGATGCCTATCGACCCATCGCCATTCAACAATTTATGGTGGAGTATACCTTTGCTGAAATTGTGGCTAGGGACGGTTTACAAGGCCAGTCATTAACCCCTGAACAAAGGGAAAATATTTATCAGCAGGTCTACCAAATTTGGGCTATCCCTAGTGATAATCCCCTCACCCCTCCCCCCCACAGCACCGGAGCGGCCTTGGATATAACCTTACTGGATCAATCGGGGGAACCTGTGGATATGGGGGGAGAAATTGACGAACTGTCCCCCCGTTCTCACCCTAATTATTATCAAACAGCACAGCCAGAAAGTGACGTCGAAAAAGAACAGTTTCAACTCTACCAACAACGCCGGGAATTATTAAATATCATTATGGAAAGTGCGGGATTTTTGCGCCATCCGGGGGAATGGTGGCATTTTTCCCAAGGGGATCAACTCTGGGCTTGGCAATATAATCAACAACATCCCGATCGCCAAAAGATTGCCTATTACGGCCGGGTTGAATGATGTTCAAATCCCGTTTACAGATTTTTGTCATAAAAACTTAGCCAAAACTTATCATTCAGTAAACTTTCTAGCTCTCCAGGGAAAGGAGAAACATCTGGAAAAAACGTGTTGGGATAATCTTCTCTCATTGCTGATAGGGCATCCTGGTAAGATTCAGGGAAAATCTCCAACAGAAATGGTTTGAGGCTAGGGGAATTTTTTAATCTTTTTTTAATGTCTTGGCGAAAATTACGAATTTCGATTTCCCAACCCCGAAAAGACCCCGGACAATCGACAAAACAACGTTTTAATAAATGCTCTAGTAAACGGGATAACAAACTATCAACGGCGTGACGTTCATTTCTGCCCAAAGTCTCTATTTCCTCAATTAAGTTATCCCAATCAACTTGAGCAAAATCTTGATGTTTTAATAGCTGGACTGTTTCTTCTGTCCACAGGGTAAAGTCCTGCTCATAAAGCATTTTTTGTTGTATAAATACCATGGTTGTTTAAATCCTCGCATTTTCTGGGTTAACCTTAGTTAAGCAACCATTTTTTACTTCAAAATTAATAGTTTTTTACTGACAATATTAAGTGATAAATGTATTTGCCTATCGATCGCCAACGGCCAGAAACTCCTTCACACCGAAAATTGCTTCCCGGTGACGGTACCATTTGAATTCCAGATAATTATGGAAGGGGTCAGCCAGGAAAAAAGTACGATGCTCCGTCAACTCTCCGACAAAACGCAACTTGGGTGGTAAATGATAGGCAATGCCCTGGGCTTCCACTCGGTCACAGAGGGCAAACCAATCCGCCTCAGCGGTGAATACTAAG
The DNA here is from genome assembly GCF_000478825.2 of Synechocystis sp. PCC 6714. NCBI lineage: Bacteria > Bacillati > Cyanobacteriota > Cyanophyceae > Synechococcales > Merismopediaceae > Synechocystis > Synechocystis sp. PCC 6714. The sequence goes on from NZ_CP007542.1 coordinate 2,413,729, forward strand.
CCAAAATGCCGGGGATAGATGCTCTGTGGTTTTACCAACGGTTCCTGGGTAACATGGGCCACCACTTGATGGCCATAGAAATCTAAAATTACTGCTTTATCCGTTTCCCGACCGGCCTTAGCCCCCAGGCGATCGCAGTAAAACTCCTTAGTTTTCGGAATATCATTAACGGGAATGGCGAGATGAAAAATAGTTGAAGCCATCATCCTAGCTTCACTCCAGTCTTACAAGTTAGAGCTAACCTCTCCATTTTAAGCCCCCTATTCCTAGCCCCGAGCTTTTCCGTCACTGAGTGTTAACAAACAGCTTTTGTTTTAGCCCTTTGGAGTTAGGCTAGGAATCCCCCCGTTTGTCGATCGCCCGGTTACCCCGCCATGGCCTACGAACCTCTGCACCATAAATATCGCCCCCAGACCTTTGCGGACTTAGTGGGCCAAACGGCGATCGCCGCTACGTTGAGCAATGCCATCGCCCAGGAACGTATTGTTCCCGCTTATCTGTTCACAGGACCTAGGGGAACGGGGAAAACTTCTTCGGCACGAATTTTGGCCAAGTCCTTAAATTGCATAAGTGGCGATCGGCCCACCGCTAGTCCCTGTGGTCAATGTGCCACCTGTCGCTCCATTACCAATGGTTCGGCGTTGGATGTAATTGAGATTGATGCGGCCAGTAATACAGGGGTTGATAATATTCGGGAGATTATTGAACGGGCCCAATTTGCCCCAGTGCAATGCAGATATAAAGTATATGTGATCGACGAATGTCATATGCTTAGTACGGCCGCATTTAACGCTTTACTAAAAACCCTAGAAGAACCGCCGGAAAGAGTTGTTTTTGTCCTGGCTACCACCGATCCCCAGCGGGTATTGCCTACGATTATTTCCCGTTGCCAAAGGTTTGATTATCGCCGCATTCCGTTGGAAGCCATGGTGGATCATCTGCGATACATTGCCACAGAAGAAAAGATTAATATTGACCAGTCCGCTTTGACCCTAGTGGCTCAAATTTCCAATGGCGGTTTGCGGGATGCGGAAAGTTTACTGGATCAATTAAGTTTATTGCCCGATTTGATCACCCCGGATAAAGTTTGGGATTTGGTGGGGGCAGTGCCGGAACAGGATTTATTAGCTCTCCTAAAGGCGATCGCCAGTGACGATGCAGAAACTCTATTGGGCACCTGTCGGCAAATTTTAAACCGAGGAAGGGAGCCCTTGGTGGTATTGCAAAACTTAGCGAGCTTTTACTTAAACCTACTTATTGCCCAAACGGCCCCCCAAAGGTCAGATTTAGTGGCGGTGACAGCGGAAACGTGGCAGGGGCTATGCCACATCGCTCCCCAGTGGCAGAGGGGAGTAATTTTACAGGGACAACAAAAACTGAAGGAAAGTGAAGTTCAAATCCGCAACACCACCCAACCAAGGCTGTGGTTAGAAGTTACCCTTTTGGGTTTGTTGCCTTCCGCCTGTGTTAGCGAAGTCGCCACCGCCAATAAACCACTGCCCAGCAATATTCCTGTCCCGTCACCGGAATCGGAATCGGCCAAGCCCAACAATGTAGTTGCTTTTCCTGGCTCTAATTATTTAACAGTGGTGGATAAAGCTCCATCTCCAGAACCGAACGAGAAACCAGTGGCACCAACTTTCACTCCGGAGTCTGGTAATGAAAACGATGGCCATAATCAGAAAACCCCTCAGCCCTCGGCATCCAATGTTGACCTCAACCAGGTATGGGCAGAAACTTTAAATAATCTAGGGTCTTTGAGTCAATCCCTTTTTAACGCCTATGGCTCTCTGCTGGATTTAGTGGGTATCAACGCCACCGTCAGTGTCACCACCCAGCAACTGTTAAAAATTGCGGCGGGCAAAAAGGACGAATTGGAAAGGGCCATGGGCCAAGCCTGTGGCCAAGCCATCAAAGTCAATTTAGTGGTGGGCAACCAATCTCCAACGGACAAAGCAGGATCATCAACCCCAGTCCCTCCAGCGGTCCATTCCCGTCCCCCCGCCATTCCCCCGGAACCCAAGTTCGATCGCCAACTGGAGCAAGGAAAGCCAGTAGAGCAAGTGCCCCAAGCCCCCCCGGAGTCAACTAAGCAAACTCCAGTGGTTCCCTCTCCCACTGCTTCCGAGACGATCGCCACTGGCCCGGCTACATCGGAAATTAAGCCTTCCCCCCGGCGAGAATCAAATAATTTTTTTAATTCTTCTCGGCCGAAACCTAAACCAGCTCCAGCCATTGAAGAGCAGCCCCCAACAAATATCGGTGATAGTGCCACCCGCAAGGCGATCGAGCAGTTTGCCAAAAATTTTGATGGGGAGATTGTGGCATCCGATGCTACGACTAACTCGGCGACTGACAACGGCAAAGATCTGCAAGAAGAAACGGAAACCCTCCAGCTTCCAATGGATCAGAATGCTTCGATTCAGCCCCATTCTCCCACCGTACTCAATCGACCGGCGATCGCCCCGGAAGAGGAGGAAGATTTACCTTTTTAGAAACCCGTCGCCAGTTGCCAAGCCATTTGTCCTGGAAAGGCTCAGCTAGGCAAGGGGAAGAGGTTGGGCCGGACAGTCAGGAACATGGTTGGCATTACTGCTTTTCGGCAAAGAAACCCTTAACTTTTTCCACCCCCGTTTGCAGATCCTGCCAAGACAGTTTGAGCAGGGAAAATACCCCCACAAACACTAGGGCGATGCCAATCAAAAAATTGCTATCGGCCAAAAACAAACCCACAATGACGATGAAATAGGGGGAAAGGATAGCGCTGACTTTTTCCACCACCTGGACGGTTTCGGTCTGTTTTGGTTCATTCATAGCCCGTTGTTCCGGAAAAATGAGCAGGTTGATAGACAATACATTCCTTGGAATTATACTGGCCCGCCAGGGGAGATTGAGCACAGACTAGCCCATGGCGATCGCCGAGTGGGGAGTAAAGCCGCGGTGGATGGGTTGGGAAAACGGGGTAAAATCAGCAAGTATTCCTATGCACAATTCTGCCCCAAAGCCACTGTGACTGAAGCCAAAAGTTATAAAGACACCGTTAACTTGCCCCAAACCCGCTTTGATATGCGAGCCAATGCTAGCAAAAGGGAGCCGGAAATTCAGCAATATTGGCAGGAAAAGGGAATTTATGAAGATTTAGCCGCAAATAATCCTAAAGACTTGTTTGTGCTCCACGACGGGCCACCCTATGCCAACGGTGCTCTACACATGGGCCATGCGTTGAATAAAGTTTTAAAGGATATTATTAATAAATATAAACTATTACAGGGGCACAAAGTCCACTATGTCCCCGGTTGGGACTGTCACGGTTTGCCCATTGAGCTAAAAGTTTTGCAAAGCTTGAAAAGCAGTGAACGGGCAGAATTAACTCCCCTCACCCTGCGTCATAAAGCGAGGGATTTCGCTCTCAAAACTCAACAGGAACAGGCGGTGGGATTCCAGCGTTATGGCATTTGGGGTGACTGGGAACACCCTTATTTAACCCTAACCCCCGAGTATGAAGCGGCCCAAATTGGCGTGTTTGGGGCCATGGCGTTGAAAGGTTACATCTACCGGGGTTTAAAACCTGTCCATTGGAGCCCCAGTTCCCGTACGGCATTGGCGGAAGCGGAGTTGGAATACCCAGAAGGTCACACTTCCCAAAGTATCTACGCCACCTTTCCCATTGTTAAATTGGGGGAAAATGCGGGTGTGTTAGAGGCCTATTTACCCAGTTTAGCCGTTGCCATTTGGACTACCACTCCCTGGACCCTGCCGGGGAACCTCGCCGTGGCGGTTAACGGCCATTTAGACTACGCCGTAGTAGAAATTCAATATCCCCAGTTCCCGACCCCAGGGGGCGCTGAATTCATCATTCCCGCTGGCTTAGGGAGCGAAGTTCACAGGCCTACCGCAGAAACCGAGAGGGAAGACAAACCCCAATTTTTCATCGTTGCGAAGGACTTAGTGGACAATTTAAGCAAAACCTTGGATTTGGTCCTAGACATTAAGACGGTCATTAAGGGGGAAGCTTTAGAATATTGCTTCTATCAACATCCCTTATTTGATCGCCAAAGCCCCGTGGTGCTCGGTGGAGATTATATTACAACGGAATCCGGTACAGGATTAGTTCACACCGCCCCTGGCCATGGTTTGGAAGACTATATCACTGGGCAAAAATATCATTTACCTATTCTCTCTCCAGTGGATGATCAAGGCAATTTAACCGAAGAAGCCGGGGAGTTTCAGGGCTTAAACGTTTTAAAGGACGCTAATCAGGCCATTATTAATCGATTAATCGCCCAGGGAAGTTTATTAAAAGAAGAGGCCTACGCGCATAAATATCCCTACGATTGGCGCACCAAAAAGCCGACTATTTTCCGAGCCACGGAACAATGGTTTGCATCGGTGGAGGGTTTTCGAGACCAAGCTTTAAAAGCCATTAAAGAAGTGCGCTGGATCCCTGCCCAGGGGGAAAATCGCATTACTCCCATGGTGGGCGATCGCAGTGATTGGTGTATTTCCCGGCAACGGGCTTGGGGGGTACCAATTCCAGTGTTTTACGATGAAGAAACCAATGAGCCTTTGTTAACGGAAGAAACCATTAACCATGTGCAACAAATCATTGCCGAAAAAGGTTCCGATGCTTGGTGGGAGCTAACCGTGGAGGAGTTATTACCGGAAAGCTACCGTAACAACGGGCGTACTTACCGTAAAGGGGAAGACACCATGGACGTATGGTTTGATTCTGGCTCTTCCTGGGCGGCGGTCGCAAAAGCAAAAAATCGACCATTAAAATACCCTGTGGATATGTATTTAGAAGGTTCCGACCAGCATCGGGGTTGGTTCCAATCTAGTTTACTCACCAGTGTGGCGGTGAATGGCATTGCCCCCTATAAAACGGTGTTGACCCATGGTTTTGTCCTGGATGAGAAGGGCCATAAAATGAGTAAGTCCCTGGGCAATGTGGTGGACCCTTACCAGATTATTAATGGCGGTAAAAATCAAAAACAGGAACCCGCCTATGGAGCTGATGTGTTGCGCCTTTGGGTCGCTTCGGTGGATTACGCCAACGATGTGCCTATTAGTCAAGGTATTCTCAAACAGTTGGTCGATGTACGCAATAAAATTCGCAATACCGCTCGATTTTTACTCGGTAATTTGCATGATTTTAATCGTGAAACCGATGCGGTGGCCTATGAAGATTTGCCAGAATTAGACCGCTATATGCTGCACCGAATGACGGAAGTATTTACGGAAGTGACGGAGGCTTATGAAAGTTTCCAATTCTTCAAGTTTTTCCAAACGGTGCAAAACTTTTGTGTAGTCGATCTATCTAACTTTTATTTGGACATTGCTAAAGACCGTCTATATATTTCTGCTGCCAATGCTCCCCGCCGCCGTAGTTGCCAAACTATTCTCCAGTTAGCGTTGGAAAATTTGGTCAAGGCGATCGCCCCGGTACTGTGCCATTTAGCGGAGGACATTTGGCAATTTTTACCCTACGAAAACCCAACGGAATCAGTGTTCCAAGCTGGTTGGGTGAAATTAGAGCCCCATTGGCGTCAGCCGGAACTAGCCGAAACCTGGGTTAAACTACGTCAACTCCGCACAGAAGTCAACAAAGTAATGGAATCAGCCCGTACAGCCAAGGCGATCGGTGCTTCTTTGGAGGCCAAAGTCTTAATCCATACAGGGGATGACCATTGGTATCGATTACTCCAAAAGTACAATGGGGCAGAGTCCAACCAGGTGGATACCCTGCGTTATTTGTTGTTAGCCTCCCAAGTAGAATTACTGGAGGAAGATGGGGTCATTAAAGCCCTGCAATTTAAGGCTGAAACAGATAGTTTAACCCTAGGTATTACCAATGCAGATGGCCATAAATGCGAGCGTTGTTGGAATTATTCCACCCAGGTGGGTAGTTTTAGCGATGACCCCACAATTTGTGAACGTTGCGTTGGTGCGTTACAAAGTAAGTTTTAAATTTATAAACTTATTTAATATAGTTCTAGCTTATTTAATATAGTTCTAGCTTAGGTGTGCCTTATGTCATATTACGGGTCATCACTCATTTCTTCCGAAGAAGAAATACTACAAGAAGTGGAAAATGAATATGAAGAAACATTTGAAAATGATGATTTTTTTCAACTTCCACCAGATGATGTAATTGCTTTCAATGAGCTTAGATCTTGTGCTGATATTTATCGTTTATTTACCAAAAAACAACTAAAAATAGAACCTGAATTTCAACGACAAATTATCTGGCCTGACTCTGCAAAAACTCGCTTTATTGATAGTTTAATGAAACAACTACCAATACCTAGTATGTGTATTAGTCTAGATTATAAGACTGATCAACGTCTAGTGGTCGATGGTTTACAACGCATTTTTACGATAGTTCAGTTTTTAGGACAAGGACAAAATATCTTAGACTCTAAGTTTGAAAATTGGCGCTTATCTTCTTTGGCAGACATTGATCAACGAATCAAAGGAAAAACTGTCAACGAAATAAAAAATGAAAATCCACTTTTATTTGAAAGAGTTGAAAACTTAACTCTCCCTATTACAGTAATCCGTTTTGATTCTAGTAAAGAGTCCCATATGAATTATTTGTACACTATTTTTCATCGTTTAAATACAGGAGGAACTAAGTTAAGCAATCAAGAAATCAGGAACTGTATTTACCAAGGATTGCTAAATAATTTACTCAAAGAATGTGTTAATTATCAAAATTGGATGAAGTTAAAACTTTTTAAAGAAAAAAATATTAAGCGTCTTGAAGATCAAGAATTTATTTTGAGATTCTTTGCATTTTTGGATGATCGAGATAGTTATGGGGGAACATTATCTCGCTTTTTAAATAATTATATGGAAAATCATAGGAATCTTACTTCAGATTTATACTCTGATAAATATAAAACATTTCAAAGGGCAGTTGATATCTTATGCAAAATTCTTGAACAAGATAAACCTTTCGATATTAGTAAGGTTGTCATAGAAGGTTTACTAATTGGTATTGCTGTTAACTTACCTCTCCTTGAAAAACTAGAAATAAATAAGCTACGCAGTGCCTATGAGAAGCTTAGACAATCAGAGGTTTATTTAGCCAAAAATTTACAAGGTGGTTTGCTTAAAACTAATAAAGTTAAAGAACGTTTTGAGAAATCTATCCAAATTTTTGGTGGTTTATCAGTTAACTAGAATGATAGATACTAGCAATATACAGATAACCTTAAATAATCTTGAGGAATTATACGAAGAGGCAAACGAAAAACGGGAACTTCGTAAACTTCAATTTTTTTCGAAATTAGCTATCATTGAAGTCTGTACCTGGATTGAAGAAATACAAGATACTATGCTTATGCAATTAATGCAAAATGAAATAAACGATGCAAATAGAAAATATATTGAAAAAATAATTAAAAGGAATTATGGATTTAGATACGATGAAAATTTTAGAAAACTTTTATTAAATATTATTGGAATTATTGAATTAGAAAAAATAGAGAGGAAACTAGAAGATGATAAAGGCGCTTTACAGAGATTAAGAACTGAACTTGGAAATTTCAAAAAAAAGCGAGATCAAGCTGCTCATACTCATATAAAAGAAGTGACGGAACAATATGATGCTGTATCACTAACAAAAAGTCGTTTTGACAACCTTGTGTTTTTATTGAATTTGTTAAGTCGAGAGTTAATTTTATGGAAAGAAAATACACACATTCGTTACCCCATGCTTAAATAAAGCTAAGACTTGTCTTTTAAGCCTTTTAGATTTAGATTTAAAGACGATATGCCATCGCTGTTGGAGTTATTTTCTTCAAGTTGGAACCTTTAGCGATGACCCCACCATTTGTGAGGGGTGCAATGATGCCCTACAAGGAAGGTTTTAGGGCGGCGTTGGGAATCGGCTGATGTTGGTGCAGCGGGGGTCTTTTCCCTTGTGGTGGAGGTAGGAACCTCTTCAGGACCATTGTGTTAGCATTGGTCAGGAAAAATTGCTGATGCAATTAATTGTTGTTGAGGAAAGACATTAATGGTTGCCATGCCCCTATCCACTCCATCCCTGGCCCAAGCCAGCTCCAGCCAATTCCCAACTGAGACCAGACCCTGGGGTTCCTTTACAACTCTGGAGGAGGGTAACGGCTACAAAATCAAACGCATTGAAGTCAATCCTGGCCACCGTCTGAGCCTACAAATGCACCATCATCGCAGTGAGCATTGGATTGTGGTCTCTGGTACGGCCCGAATTGTTTGTGGAGAAAAAGAAGAACTTTTGGAGCCCAACCAATCTACCTATGTGCCCCAATGTACTGCCCACCGCTTGGAAAATCCTGGGGTAATCAAATTAGTTCTGATAGAGGTACAAAATGGAGAATACCTAGGGGAAGACGATATTATTCGTTTTCAGGATGATTATGCCCGTGGCTGACTGAGCAACAATTGAACAAAGGATCAATTTTTAATCGCATATAACTGCGATGATTTTTCCCGCCTCACCCTTGATTTTATGCTTTATCGACGTTTTGGCCGTAGTGAGTTGTCCATGCCTGTTTTTTCCTGTGGAGGCATGCGTTATCAATTCCAATGGCAAGATGCCCCCTTTGCTAATATTCCTAGGGATAACCAGGACAACTTGCAGGCCACCATTGAGCGTTCCCTGGAGCTGGGTATTAACCACATTGAAACTGCTAGGGGTTACGGTACTTCGGAGATGCAATTGGGGAAAATCTTGCCCCGGTTGCCGAGAGAAAAGTTAATTGTGCAGACGAAGGTTAGTCCTAAGGATGATCCGAAAGTCTTTCGTAGTGAATTCGACAAATCTTTGGCTTATTTAAACTTGGATTACGTTGATTTGCTAGGCATCCATGGCATTAATAATCAGGAAACCCTAGAACAAAGTTTAGGACCCGGTGGTTGTTTGACAGTTTGTCGCCAGTTACAGAGGGAAGGTCGGGTGAGATTTGTTGGTTTTTCCACCCATGGTCCCACCTCTATCATTACCGAAGCGATTGAATCGGGGGAATTTGATTACGTCAATCTGCACTGGTACTACATTTTCCAAGACAATTGGCCGGCGATCGCCGCCGCGACGGCCCAGGATATGGGGGTATTTATCATTAGCCCGTCAGATAAGGGGGGACAACTTTATAATCCCCCGCAGAAATTGGTGGATTTATGTCAACCCCTCAGCCCCATGGTATTTAATAATCTTTTCTGTTTATCCCATCCCCAGGTTCATACCCTGAGTATCGGGGCATCCCGGCCAACGGATTTTGATGAACATTTAAAGACCTTGTCCTATTTGCAGTCAGAAGAAATTACGCAGAGGTTTTTGCAACCAATTTTAGCTAATCTTCATAGGGCCATGGTGGAAGCATTGGGAGAGAATTGGGTAAATAATTGGCGCATTGGTTTGCCTAGCCCAGAAAATACGCCGGGGGAAATTAATATTCCTAAAATTCTCTGGCTATACAATCTTTGCCGAAGCTTTGATTTGGTGGAATACAGCAAAATGCGCTACAACCTACTGGGTAATGGCGGCCATTGGTTTCCCGGTCAACCCGCCAGTGATTTTGATCGAGCCCAACTTAGGCAATGCTTGGCCCACAGTCCCCAGCGGGAAAAGGTATTAGATATTCTGCGGGAAACGGATCACATGCTCAAAGGGGAAACGGTGCAGAGGTTATCTCGCCAGGAGACGGCCGAAATCACTTAATTTATCGTAACTTCTCGGGCAAAAATATCAGTTTCCATAGTTTTTGAACTGATTAAAATGACGGCGATCGCCATTTTTTTCTAACTTTGAGTTAATTCCTGTCTTGAGAAAAATCCCCTATGATCCCCCTTTCCCGTGAGTCATCCCAACGTTTGCCTAGTTGGCTAAAGCGTCCCATCGGCCGAGCTAGTGAATTGTCCAGTGTCCAGCAAATTATTAAACAGCGGCAAATTCACACCATTTGTGAAGAGGGTCGGTGTCCCAATCGGGGGGAATGCTATGGCAACCAAACGGCAACATTTTTGCTAATGGGTCAAATTTGTACTAGAGCCTGCGGTTTTTGCCAAGTGGAGAAAGGTCATGCCCCCAGGCAGTTAGACCAAGATGAACCGAGCAAAGTGGCGGAAGCGGTGCAATTGTTGGGGCTTAAATATGTGGTGCTAACTTCCGTTGCTAGGGACGATTTAGCCGACGGGGGAGCGGGCTGGTTTGTACAGGTGATGGAACGTATTCGTCAGGAAAATCCTTCCACCCAAATAGAAGTTTTAACACCGGATTTTTGGGGCGGCATTGGTCGAGAAATTAGCCAAAAAGAACGGGTCTTAACAGTGGCCAACGCTCAACCGATTTGCTATAACCATAACTTGGAAACGGTGGCACGTTTACAGGGTAAGGTACGACGGGGGGCAAAATATCAACGTTCCCTCAATGTGTTGCACTGGGTGAAGCAAACCCATCCAGAGATTTTCACCAAATCTGGATTAATGTTGGGCCACGGGGAAACAAAAACAGAAATTGTCGAAACCCTGAAGGATTTACGTTCCATCGGTTGCGATCGCCTGACGTTGGGTCAATATATGCAACCATCCCTAGCCCACTTGCCGGTGCAAAAATATTGGACTCCGGAGGAATTTGAGCAGTTGGGGGAAATTGCTAAGGAATTGGGGTTTAGCCATGTGCGTTCCGGCCCCTTGGTGCGGAGTTCGTACCATGCCGGGGAAGATTAACCACGTTGAAGAAGAGTTATTCTCCTAGAAAAATGGCCAAGGAACCGAGAGGATATGAAGGGTGAAAATTGATGTGGATTATGCCATTGCCCAGTATGCCCAGGGCCTATTTCTAATGGCCGATGGGCGCCATGGTTTGGGCTGGTATTCCAGCGATCGCCATGCCCTAATTCCCTTGGATGATCAATTTCGTTATCCCAAATCTTTGCAACGGATCCTCAATCAAAATCGTTTTCAAGTCAAAATCAACCAAGCCTTCACCGCTGTTTGCCAAGGATGTGCCGATCGTCCTGAAACTTGGATTTCTGAGGAATTAATCGAGGTTTACCATTGCTTCCACGCCGCCGGTTGGGCCCACAGCTTTGAAACTTGGCACGGCGATCGCCTAGCGGGGGGAATTTTAGGCATTGCCATCCGGGGAGCATTTATTGGGGAGTCAATGTTTTACGCCATTCCTGAAGGGTCCAAAGTGGCCATGGTTAAATTGGTGCAACATCTCCGGCAACGGGGCTATCAGTTATTCGATGCCCAGTTACAAAATCCCCACCTCAAGCGTTTCGGAGCCTACGAGATCGAAGAAAAAGCGTATAAAAAGCAACTGGAGAAGGCCCTGCATTACCCCTGCCGGTTTTGTTAACAAAATTTCCTGGGAAGGCCATGCCCTAATTTCACGCCTTAACTTGGTGGTTAAGCAGTGGTATGAGTGTTTAAGACTGGGTTTGGAATTCCGCCACACAACCTCCCCCCTCTGCCATGGTCGAGCCAGGCCAATATCCTGTAGCGGGATATCCAATCAAGTTCTCCTACACAAAAGTTAACAAAGCCCCTGTAGCGTTCCGAAACGTTCTACCCTAGATGCTGATTCACTTTTTTATGATGAACCTTTAAATAAGCCTTGGCCGGGCGGCTTTTCCCCTCGTTTTAAGGCGATCGCAATTTTGTTAATGGGAGATAATGAAATCCAATGAGTGTTAAGGCAAGTGGTGGCAGCTCACTAGCGCGACCCCAACTCTACCAAACCGTTCCCGTCTCCGCTATCAGCCAAGCAGAGCAACAGGATCGCTTCCTAGAGGGGTCAGAACTAAACGAGTTAACAGCGTATTTTCAATCCGGTTCTCTGCGCCTAGAAATTGCAGAGACCCTAACCCAAAATGCCGACTTGATCGTCTCTAGGGCCGCCAATCGAATTTTCACCGGCGGCTCTCCCCTCTCCTACCTCGAAAAGCCCGTTGAACGCCAACCCGCTTTGGTGGGTGCTTCTAGCGACAGTCGCAACGGTAGTGTTACCTACGCCGAAAGTAATGGTGGCGGTGGCCTGTTTGGCGGTCTCCGCTCCGTTTTTAGTAGTACTGGCCCCATTCCTCCGGGTTTCCGTCCCATTAACATCGCCCGGTATGGCCCGAGCAATATGCAAAAATCCCTCCGGGATATGTCCTGGTTTTTGCGCTACACCACCTATGCCATCGTCGCCGGGGACCCCAACATCATTGTGGTCAACACCCGGGGTCTCAAGGAAGTAATTGAAAATGCTTGTTCCATCGATGCCACCATTGTGGCCATCCAGGAAATGCGGGCTGCTTCCGCTGACTATTTCCGAGCCAATGCCCAAGCTAAAGAGATTGTCCTGCAATACTTCGACATTCTCCTGAGCGAATTTAAAGCCCCTACCCCGGCCAACAAAGTACGCCAAGGGCCCTCCAATGATATTCAGGGTTTAGAACTGCCCCAGAGCTACTTTAATGCCTCCGCTAAACGGCAAAAATATGCCATGAAGCCCGGTTTGTCCGCCCTGGAAAAAAATGCCGTCATCAAGGCAGCGTACCGACAAATTTTTGAGCGGGACATCACCAAAGCCTACAGCCAATCCATTTCCTATCTGGAATCCCAGGTACGCAATGGAGACATTTCCATGAAGGAATTTGTCCGTCGTTTGGCTAAATCCCCCCTCTACCGCAAGCAATTCTTTGAACCCTTCATCAACAGCCGGGCGCTGGAATTAGCCTTCCGCCATATTCTGGGTCGGGGGCCCAGTTCCCGGGAAGAGGTGCAAAAATACTTTGCCATCGTTTCCAATGGTGGTCTACCCGCCCTAGTAGATGCGTTGGTGGATTCCCAGGAATACTCCGATTACTTTGGGGAAGAAACAGTGCCCTACCTGCGGGGTCTAGGGGTTGAAGCCCAGGAATGCCGCAACTGGGGCATGCAACAGGATCTGTTTAGCTACAGTGCCCCCTTCCGCAAAGTTCCCCAATTCATTACCACCTTTGCCCAATACGATCGCCCGTTACCCGATCAACACGTATACGGTTCCGGCAATGATCCCCTAGAAATTCAATTTGGCGCTATTTTCCCCAAAGAAACCCGCAACCCGAGCAAACGCCCTGCTCCCTTTAATAAGGACACCAAACGGATTCTGATTCACCGGGGCCCAGCGGTTAACAACCAAGTGGGTAACCCCAGTGCAGTGGGAGAATTTCCCGGTAGTTTGGGGGCGAAAGTGTTCCGTCTCAATGGTGGTTTACCCGGCGCTAAAGTGGGCAAAAACACTGGCACCAGCGTTAAATTCGGCGAAAGCTCCACCCAAGCTTTGATCCGGGCCGCCTACCGTCAAGTGTTCGGTCGGGATCTCTACGAAGGGCAACGGCTCTCTGTGGCGGAAATCCAACTGGAAAATGGCGACATCAGCGTGCGGGAATTTATCAAACGCCTGGCTAAGTCGGAACTGTTCCTCAAGCTTTACTGGGCTCCCCACTATGTCTGTAAGGCGATCGAATATATGCACCGTCGCCTGCTGGGTCGTCCCACCTACGGCCGCCAAGAAATGAACCAATATTTCGACATTGCCTCCAAACAGGGCTTCTATGCTGTAGTGGAAGCAATGATTGATAGTAAAGAATACAGTGATGCTTTCGGGGAAGACACCGTTCCCTACGAGCGTTACCTCACCCCCGGTGGCTTACAAATGCGCTCTGCTCGGGTCGGTTCCATTCGGGAAGACATTGGCCAACGGGTGGACAAAGAGGTTACCCCCCGCTTTGTGGAATTGGGTCAGGTTTCTAACCTTCGCACCGAACCGGAAATTGCTTACCGGAGTAATCAAGGGGTTACCCGCCAGCGGCAACAAACGAAAGTCTTTAAATTGACTTCCAACTACGACAAAGTGGCCGTTAAAAATGCTATCCGGGCCGCCTACCGTCAGGTGTTTGAGCGGGATTTGGAACCCTACATCATCAATTCCGAGTTCACTGCCCTGGAAAGTAAGCTCAGCAATGGTGAAATTAACGTTAAGGAATTCATTGAAGGTTTAGGCACTTCCGAACTCTATATGAAGGAGTTCTATGCCCCCTATCCCAACACTAAGGTGATTGAAATGGGCACTAAGCACTTCCTGGGTCGGGCTCCCCTGAATCAAAAGGAAATCCAGCAGTATAACCAAATTTTGGCCAGCCAAGGGCTGAAAGCCTTTATCGGGGCCATGGTTAACGGCATGGAGTATCTGCAAACCTTTGGTGAAGATACGGTGCCCTACCGTCGTTTTCCAACCCTGCCCGCTGCTAATTTCCCCAATACGGAACGGCTTTATAACAAGCTCACCAAACAGGATAAGGAGTTGGTGGTCCCCAGCTTTACCCCAGTGGTGAAAGTGGGCGGCTAGGTTGTGATTGTTTAAGCTTAGCTATTCCTGATTGGTTGATTGATTGTTCTGAACCTAGCTGGTATTCAACGCTGGCTGGGTTTTTTGTTGCGGAGGGGATAATGCTCGCCAAATTTGCTAGGCCTTTGACTCCAGTGGAAGATGAGGCAAGTGGACAAAGCCTGACAAAAATTCCCAGAAGTTAATTTTTAGGGCAATCCCATTGGCTATGCTGAGAGGGACGGCAATGCCCATCGATCGCCGGCCTGATTTTTCCCCATTGCCTTATTTTCTATGGCCCACCCGTTGTATGTCGCTTTTCTTTGGCATCAACATCAGCCTTGCTATCAGTCCTATGGCATGGTGGGCACCGGCCATGGACATTATCAACTGCCCTGGGTGCGGTTACATGGCACAAGGGATTACGGAGGGCTGATCAAATTATGGGCCCGTTATCCCTCCCTGCATCAGACCGTTAGCTTGACTCCCTGTTTACTAGCTCAATTGGAGGATTATGCCCAGGGTCTGGCCATTGATCGCCATTTAGCCCTCACTGTGAGCCCGGTGGAAAAGTTGAGCCTTGGGCAAAAGGCGGAAATTCTTAATACCTTTTTTGAGGCTAATCCCTATACCCAAATTTTTCCTCAGCATCGTTACCAACAGTTGTATGAACAGCGCCAGAGGCAAGGGATAGACTGGTGTGTGGCCCATTGGCAACCCCAAGACTTTAGTGACCTGCTGGCTTGGCATAATCTGATTTGGTTTGATCCCCTCACTGTGGCCGAAGATAAGGAGGTGTGGAATTGGTATTTTCGGCAAAAATCCTTCACCCTCGGCGATCGCCAAAGAATTATTAGTAAGCAACGGCAAATTATCCAAGGCATTATTCCCCTCCATCACCAGCTACAGGAATCTGGGCAACTGGAAATTATCACTAGTCCCTACGGCCACCCAATTTTGCCCCTTCTAGCGGACACCAACATTGCCCGCACTGTCCAGGCCGCCCTCGCCCTACCAGACCCTCGTTTTTGTTGGTCAGAGGATGGAATAAGGCAATTACAACGGGGCAAACAATACTATCGAGAGATTTTTGGCCGGGAATCCCGAGGTCTATGGCCACCAGGGCTGGCGATTAGTCCTGCCATGTTACAAACGGTGGCCCAACTCCGCTTTGAATGGTTATGTGCCGATGAATCCGTCCTGGCCAAGAGTTTGAGCACCGGCGCTGAACGGTCTGCCTGGTTGAATTCGGTCTATCGAGTGCCTACGGAAGATGGGGAGTTGGCCATGGTGTTTCGGGACCAACAACTGTCGGATTTGATCAGTTTTCATTATGGGCGCTATTCCCCAGCCCAGGCGGCCCAGGATTTAATTGAAAGACTTTTGGCCCGCCGCCCCCACCCAGACAATGGCCAACCTAGATTGGTAACTATTGCTTTGGAGGGAGATGGAACCTGGAATGGTTATGAAAATAGTGGCTTTGACTTTCTGCAACAATTTTATCAACAGTGTGAACAATTGGGTCGCCAAAGGTTACTGCAATTGGTGACAGTGTCAGAGTTTATGGACCAATTTCCCCCCACCCAAGTGTTGACCCAACATAATGGCATTCCCAGTCCCCTAGTGGGCTCCTGGAATCGCGGCAATTTCAGTCAATGGATTGGTCAACCCAGCCAAAATCAAGCTTGGGATTACTTAATTGATGCCCGGCAAACTTTAGCTAGTCATCCTGAAGCGACGGAGGAAAATAATCCCGAGGCTTGGCAGGCTCTCTATGGGGCGGAAAGCTCAGACTGGTTTGAAGCTTTTGGCCAGGGCAATTCCGCCCAAACCCTTACTTCTGAAGCCCTATTCCGCCAACATTTGATCCGGCTCTACCATGCCCTCAACGAAATTCCGCCTGGTTACTTGCACCATCCTTTAATGGATCAAAATGGCGATCGCCATTTAGAGGGCCATCTCTATCCCCACTGGGACAATTTAACTAACTTAATTCCCTGGCAGGTGGCCCACCCCGTACCCGTTCATACGGGACAGGCATTTGTCTCGCAGATTTACTATGGCCACGATCGCCAGCGACTGATCCTCCGGTTTGATTTCCATCGCCTTTTGCCGGAATTGATACCAGATGAACTCCATCTAGCCTGGTATTATCCCTACGTTGCCCATGGCCATGCCCCTTTGGCGATCGCCTCTTTGCCGGATCAAGGGCCGTTAAATTACTATTTCCATCACCACTGCCGCATTAATCTGCATCATCTCCAAAGTCACCACGAAATTGCAGTGGGCCCCAACCGTTGGCAACCCCATCCCCAAAGGCCCCAATTAGTCCATCAAGGACAAACCCTAGTGGTGGTAATTCCCCTGACCGCTTTGCCCGAAACTAGGCCGGATAGCCTACACTTGTTACTTTTGCTGGGCCAACAGGGGGAATTTTGGGCCAATTTATCTGGCGACAATCTAGTGCAATGGCGTTTGCATTAGCTGACCTTTGTTGACCGCCATCACCTCTAAACCACCGTATTCCTTTTCCTGGCTTCTTTATAGGAAGTGCCAATGCTCCTCAGCCCTGTCCTGACCAATTGTTGTTCCAAAAGAGCAAAAAAGCGACGGCGATCGCCGCCCCGTACCACGGCTTGATTATGGGCTTCCGCAAGGGCCACCGGGTAACCAAAACCCTTTTCTATCTGACTGAGCACAATGGCCAAGGATTGATTGAGCAAGTCAGAATCCTCTGCTAGCCAAACGGGAAATTCCACCCTCGCCACCTCCGAGCTTCCCTGGACATAGCAAAAACAAACCCGCTGCTCTGGGGCATAGGCTTCCAAAATGCGGGCATTGCTACGCCAAATCGGCCCCCGTTGTCCCGGAGTGAGAAACTCTTGCCACAAACTGCTATCCCGTAGAGGATCAAAAATTTGACAAGGGGTTTTCCGTTCCTCCGCCTGACAACCTTCGCAATGGCTGACACAATTGGGGCTTTCGTGGGGGCAAGCCTGAAGCCGCAATAGATTGATGGACTCCACACTCCTCGGGGCACTGATGTAACTCATTAGGGGAATGCGGGCCTGACGTAAAGTTTCCCAGGCGGCCAAAATCGGCTCCAGAATTTGGTTCCGTGCTTCCTGGGGTAAATTTTCCAAGAACCAATAAATTAGCGAACCATCCACCATGGCTAAATTGGGGTCGCTGTGGGGCCCTGGGGGGCTGACCCAACGGCAGGCCAGGGCAGCTAACCGTTCCGCTTCCAACACGGTGCGGCGATGACCTAACCATTCTTCGGTGCGAATGCCCCAACGGCGGGAAGCATACAAATCCTCGGGACGGTAATAAACCTCCGGCACACTGTCCAATAGAGGATGTAAATTTTGCCCATAGTGAAGCATTACCCGGCCAATGTTGAGCAGGTAACAGTAGGCAATTTCATGGTGAGAGGGGGCAATTTGGGAACCATCCGTGGCAAACACACTATGGTTAATAGGAGCTTCCCCAATGGTCACCCTTGTATCCAATGGCTCCAGAGGTGTGGCCACCGCAAAAAAGAGGCGATCGCCCCACTCTGTCAAGGTTTTGAGTAAATGGGTTTGGTGCTGTTGAGCTTGAAAAAATAATTCCTTAGCCCGTTCCAGGCGTTGATGGCCAGCGGTGGCTTCCTGACGAAAATGCTGCCCCAGGGCCGGCATTTGACCAGCTAACTTGGTGAGATCAAGCATAGGGAAGGCAAAATTGGGATCTATGGAATCTAGACCTAGTAGAAGAAAATTGCCCCAGTGGGTTGCAAATTAATGGAGCGGTGGCCGTAAAAACGTTCTTCTATATTGACATCACCTTTGGTTACAGTGATCACTGCCACATTATCAGCCCCGACCATTTGGGTCCGGGCATCGACGGGAACAGTAAATTTAAGCACAAAGGACTGTTCTGGAGTGCTGGGGGTGGCATTGTCGGGATAGACCATGATGTAGGCATTATTACCAAAGTTCTCGATCATGGCCGATTCCCCGGGGGCCACTACGTCCGGGGGCATGGACTCTAGGTTAGTAATATCAAAGTCTAGGGCCAGATCAGTATTGTTCACTAGCTTGACTTTGACCGGTTTTTTCGGATCAAATCTGCCAATGGGTTGCCAAAAGCCTGGCTGATAGGTGCTGGCAGGGGGATCCTGAGCCTCAACTCTGGGGACATAAACAGCGGGAGTCAGGCCAACAATCGCCACGGCCAGTAAAGAAAGGGACGCAGTCAGGGGGCGAATATTAGGCATAGATAAATTCCTCGATCAAGTTCGGTGAAGTTTTTTGATCAAATCACCAAAATTGGTTCCAGCACAATTATCGGGGTCAGTTTTAACCCCGGTCTAGAAAATTGGCGATAATCTGCACTGGGCCGGTTTTTGGCCAGGGAAAGAAGAGAAACACGGCCTGTGCTAGTATCTAAGGCATGAATTTTCGTGAAGTCAATTATAACAGTCAGTATTTTGCGGCTGACTAGGTGTTTAGGAGTAGCAACAGCATCATGACGAGCCATCAGCTCAACGGGCAACGGAGTTACCTTCAGCCGATCCGCATCGGGGTGATTGGGGTGGGCAATATGGGACAGCACCATACCCGGGTCCTGAGCCTGATGAAGGATGTGGAGTTTGTGGGCATTGCCGATGTCAATGTAGAACGGGGCCTAGACACCGCCAGCAAGTATCGGGTGCATTTTTTTGAAGATTACCAGGAGATGTTGCCCCATGTGGATGCGGTTTGTGTAGCTGTTCCCACCCGCCTGCACCATGACGTGGGTATGAATTGTTTGCAAAATAATATCCACACCCTAATCGAAAAACCCATTGCCGCTAGCATTGCCGAAGCCGAATCCCTAGTCAATGCCGCCGCCGATGCCAATTGTATTCTCCAAGTTGGACACATTGAACGCTTTAACCCTGCTTTTTTGGAATTAACTAAAATTCTCAAAACGGAAGAGTTATTGGCGATCGAAGCCCATCGTATGAGTCCCTATTCCCAGCGGGCCAATGATGTTTCCGTGGTGCTGGATTTGATGATCCACGACATTGACTTGTTGTTGGAACTGGTGGGTTCCGAGGTGATCAAACTTTCCGCCAGCGGTAGTCGGGCTTCTGGGTCAGGCTATTTGGATTACGTCACCGCTACGTTGGGCTTTTCCTCCGGCATTGTGGCCACCCTCACCGCCAGTAAGGTAACCCACCGAAAAATTCGCTCCATCGCCGCCCATTGTAAAAATTCCCTCACCGAAGCGGATTTCCTCAATAACGAAATTCTTATTCATCGCCAAACCACCGCTGATTGGAGTGCCGACTATGGCCAGGTGCTATATCGCCAGGATGGCCTAATCGAAAAGGTTTACACCAGTAACATTGAACCCCTTCATGCCGAACTAGAACATTTCATCCATTGTGTGCGGGGGGGAGATCAGCCTTCCGTGGGGGGGGAACAGGCCCTCAAAGCTTTGAAACTGGCGAGTTTGATTGAGGAAATGGCGTTGGACTCCGCCGGCTGGAATGCCCTAGAAGCAGCTTCGGAATATCAAAATGTGACCCTGGCCCTGGGCGCAAGTATATAAATCAAATGTTTAAATTCCCTGTAAATCATTTCCGTCGGGGAGGGAAGGGTCATTCTGTCTAAAGAATCACTTTCTACTCCGAAAAGTGTTGGTCCCAGTCGAAATACATCTCTTCTTGAGCTAACCCTCTACGGAGTGAGGAGGAGTAGACTGCTTTCTTGTCATTGTTTGGAGTCGGCGGATTTATAGATTCCATAACGTCTATTTAATTATTCAATTTTGTTGTTTTCTCTAGTTTATTGATAGGGGAGATGGTGGATTTGGATTGACCTAATCCCTTGGCATTATCGGGGCAAGCCCGTATTCAGGTAAGATGGGGCGGTGTTTTTACGGGTTGATCCATTTGGCTCTGACCCCATCTCCTCGACTGACGGCTATAGTTTTTTCCGCTGCTGTTAATCATTTTGTTTGGAGGAGGGACTGCCCCCAGCGTCAGCCCGCCACCATTGTTTTGCACTCCAATTGCCATGGGCATCGAACTCCGTAGTTACGTTTACTTGGATAGTCTCCAGTCTCAGCATGCCGCCTATATTGGGACGGTGGCCTCTGGCTTTTTGCCCCTACCGGGGGATTGCTCCCTGTGGGTGGAAGTGTCCCCTGGTATTGAAATTAACCGTATTACGGATATTGCCCTCAAAGCGGCGGTGGTGCGACCAGGAGTACTATTTGTGGAGCGGCTCTATGGCTTACTGGAGATCCATGCCAGTAATCAGGGAGAGGTGCGGGCGGCGGGGCAGGCAATTTTGGAATATATCGGTGCCAAGGCCAGTGACTGCATCAAGCCCAAAGTGGTGTCTAGTCAAATCATTCGCAACATCGATGCCTACCAAACCCAGTTGATTAACCGCAACCGTCGCGGCCATATGCTGTTGGCCGGACAAACCCTATTTGTGTTGGAAGTGCAACCGGCGGCCTATGCGTCCCTAGCAGCTAACGAAGCGGAAAAGTATGCCTCGATCAATATTCTCCAGGTGAGTTCCATTGGTAGTTTTGGTCGACTTTATCTGGGGGGAGAAGAACAGGACATTAAGGCGGGAGCCCGGGCGGCCATCGCGGCGATCGAAAATTCTCCCGGTAAGGTGCCCAGCCTTGGGGGCAAAAATGAATAATTAGGCTTGATTTGTGCCTATTTAAAGACTATTTGGCCCTATGTTTATCCTTTTCCCCCACCGATCGCCGGAGAAAGTCCATCAACTTAACCCGGAGCATTTTCCTCGTGAGATGGAAGCGTAACCACGTACAATGGGCTTTTGGGGCTGGCGATCGCCGAAAATCTTAGCCGGCAAGATCGGTCCATATTTTCTCGGCCTGTTAATTTTTTTACTGCAGTATTAAGTTTATTCTTGCCATGACTGAGTCTCTACCCGTTGTTTATCTTTCCTTTTTGTTGATTATTTTGGGGGGATTAGGCGTATTTGTCTTCAGTCAAGTGTTAAAAGCCCGTCGCCTAGAAAATACCTTTGGTAAGCTACAAAAAAAACTACAAAATGGCAAAGGAACTGCCCAGGAATATTATCAGTTAGGAAGTATTTACCTGGACAAAAAACTATATTCCCAATCGATTAACTTGTTTCAAAAAGCCCTCAAAATGGCGGAGGAAGTGGAACCGGAAAACCAAGCGCTAATTTACAATGCCATGGGTTACGCTTGTTTTGCCCAGGAGCAATTTGATCTGGCTATTCGTCACTATAAAGATGCGTTGAAACTATATCCGGATTATGTTATTGCGTTGAATAATTTGGCCAATGTTTATGAGAAAAAGCAAATGGTTAGCAAAGCCCTGGAAACCTACGAGCAAACCTTGGCAATAGAGCCCAATAATAAAGTAGCTCAACGGCGGGCCAATTCCTTGAAAAAACGGCTTGTGGAGACGTAAAATGAATTGGGTGCAGCCAGAAAAAGTTAGCTCAAAGTCCCACATTTAGCATAGTTTTATGAGCAGAACGGTTGGGGAAGTGATGACCCCGAATCCCATCACAGTCAAACCCGATACTCCCCTGCAGGATGCCATTCGTCTGTTGGCGGAAAATCGCATCAGCGGCTTGCCGGTGCTAGATGACCAGGAAAAACTGGTGGGGGTGATTTCCGATACGGATTTGATGTGGCAGGAATCTGGGGTAGATACCCCCCCCTACGTTATGTTGCTAGACAGCATTATTTACCTACAGAATCCCGCCCGCCACGAAAGGGAATTGCATAAAGCCCTGGGGCAAACGGTGGGAGAAGTGATGAACGATGTGCCCATCAGTATTTTGCCTACCCAAACCCTGCGGGAAGCGGCCCATTTGATGAATGAGAAAAAAATTCGCCGTCTACCGGTATTGAATGTGGAAAGTCGGCAGTTGATCGGTATTTTGACCCAAGGAGATATTATTCGGGCCATGGCCCGGGGTGAAGCTTAGGTTTTTCGATTTTTACTGTTCCCCGAAGACGAATTTTAGGGCCAAATGCCATTGCTGGGGTTGTCTTTCTATCTCGATTTTTTGAATAAACTCCCGAAAGTAAAAACGACGCTCTGTTTCCGACAGGTCTCGCCAAAATTGCGGCAGGGAAACGGCGGGAATAATTCGTTGCAATTCATCCGGGGGCAGTTGGTCTAAATGTTGTTGTAGCTCCGCTATGTCTTGTTTCAGTTGATAACGGCGTAGTTGATGGGTGTGGTTGTCCAATACGCCCTGCTCTTGCCACAGGGGCAATTGCCCAAGCAAAGTTTGTTTTTCGGCGATCGCCTTTTGTAGATGTTGATACTTTTCCCCCAAAAAAGAAGGAGATAGTTTGGCCACGGCCAAGGGCAATTGCTGACAAATTTGCTCAATTACTTGCTCTAGGCATTGCCCATAGGTGATCGCCTTACATTTGGGGCTTGCGGGGCAATGGCGGGGCCGTAGGTAAAGATAGGCATTAGTTTGACGACGGGAAGTGACATGGGCCACCAGCCAAGGAGTCTGGCAACGGATGCAGGAAATTAAACCGGCCAAGGAACGGGGGGCGCTGGCCGTGCGGGGTGGTAAGGGGGCATTGCGCCGCAGTAGGCGATCAATCTGGGCCGCTTCGGTGCGGCTCAACAAAGGAGCATGGGTGTTGGCAATGACGGTCTGATTTTGGTAGAGCAAATCCCCCCGATACACGGGATGGGTTAACCAACGGCGCCCGGTGGCCACCGCAATTTTTTTGCCATAGTTCTGTTCCAAATAGCGGACGGAACTCCGCAGGCAACCGGAGAGAAGAAATCTTTCAAAAAAAGCTTTTACCACCGGGGCAGTGGCCCGATCAATCACATACTGGCTGGCACTGCGGCGATAACCATAGGGTGCTTTACCAGGGGGTGGTGTAAGGGCTAAACGGTTACGGGCGTGACCGCGGCGGAGATGATCTTGTCTTTGTTCCCTTTCCAGAGTCATCCACAGTTGCGACCATTGTTCCCTGGCGATCGCCATTTCTTTTTTGCCATGGCTATGGTAATCCTGCTCCAAGGCAATGACCGTAATACCCGAATTTTCTAATTGTCCTAGGGTTCGTTCCACAGCGGAAGCGGATGAACCTAATTCCTTAAGATTTCTGACCAGACAATAATCGATGCCCTGACTTTGGCAATCCTCCATCAGTTGTCCTAGGGCCCACCTTTGCCCTAGGTCTACATAAACTTGATCTACCTCCACTCCCCAAATTTGAAGATCCGGTGGTGCATCCAACAGGCGATCGGAGTAAACGTAAGCAACAATACGCATAGCACCAGGTGATAAAAACCCTATAAAAACCGGTCTAGGGCCTGTTTTAGTTCCGCCAACTCCTGCTCAATATTGCCCTCCGCCGCCGCTCTGGTGATGCATTCATTCATATGATCATCCAAAATCAATCTAGCCACCCGGTCTAATGCTCCCCGAATGGCCGCCACCTGGATTAGTACCTCTGGGCAAGGACGATTTTCCTGCACCATGGTTTTAACTCCCCGAATATGCCCCTCAATGCGGGAGAGGCGATTGACTAATTTTTGCAAGGATTCTTCGCTGTGGACGTGGGGATGGGAGTGGCTGTGGCGGGCGGAAGGATGGGGAACAGGTTGGGAAGTCATACGTTCAATCTTTGTCGATATTTGCCGATAAAACTATTGCCGGATTAGACAATTTTTCTTGATGTTAGCGGGGTTGGGAATTTTGCGCCGCCGATGGCTTAGTTTTAGGAAGACACCGTCAGCCCAATAGCTCATCGTAGTCTTCGTGTGTACCAATCCAAAACCACACATAGCCGTCATCAGTTTCCACCGACAATGCTCGATAATCCAAGGTGACTCGAACAGACCATAATTCTCCCACTTTCTTGAAGTGAAGTGAAGGATGGCGAGGATTTTGAATTAATAATTGATAGGCTTTATCTGCCCGTCTCTGAATTTCCTCTGGCAAATGCCTGTAACAAAACCAGAAGTCAGAGTTAGTGTGATGCTTCAAAGTGTTTTTGTCCGGCCAGCATGATGATCTGCCAATGCCTTTTCTGCTAAAGCTTTAAGCTTACCGGACTTAGAGTCTTGCTCAATTTGACGATCCCAGTTCTGCCAATCGTACTCATGGAACCATTCTCGAAATTTGGCGAAATCCGAGGGACTTAGCTGTTTAATTTGCGTTTCAATTTGCTCCAAGTTTCCCATTAACTTTGTTAATTCCCTATATAGTTGGCGTTAGAAGATTATTCTGCTCAGATGTCAACTTTAGCAAAAAAATTCAAGGCGATCGCCTCTGCTACCTTAATGCCGTCAATGCCAGCGGATAAAATGCCTCCAGCGTAACCAGCCCCTTCCCCCGCAGGGTAAAGACCAAGGGTATTGATACTTTGGAAATCATCCCCCCGTTTAATACGAATGGGAGAAGAGGTTCTGGTTTCCACCCCGGTTAAAACGGCATCCTCCATGGCAAAACCCCGGATTTTCTTGTCAAAGGCCGGAATGGCCTCCCGCAAAGCGGCGATCGCATAATCGGGCAAACTTTCCCCCAGGTTGACTAATTTTACCCCCGGTTTATAGGAAGGCAGAACAGAACCAAACCTAGTGGAAGATTGATTGGCCAGAAAGTCCCCCACCAATTGCCCCGGTGCTTGATAATTTTCTCCCCCCAACTGGAAAGCCCGTTCTTCCCAAAATCTTTGCAAAGCAATGCCCGCTAAGGGACTCGCTGGGTAATCCACTTCCGGAGTGATGCCCACCACAATGGCGCTGTTGGCGTTGGCTTCATCCCGGGCGTATTCGCTCATGCCATTGGTCACTAATCGACCTGGTTCCGAGGCGGCCGCCACAACTTTCCCCCCAGGGCACATACAAAAGCTGTAAACCGATCGCCCATTTTGACAATGGTGGACGAGTTTGTAATCAGCGGAACCAAGGCGGGCATGGCCGGCCTGGGCACCATAGCGACATTGATCAATTAAAGATTGGGGATGCTCAATGCGAAAACCAAGGGAAAAGGGTTTGGCTTCGATGTAAACCCCCCGTTCAAATAACATTTGAAAAGTGTCTCTGGCGCTGTGCCCCACCGCCAACACCACATGGTTAGTGGCAATATAATCACCATTTTCTAGGGTTACTCCCTGCACTTGATTATCTTGGATATTAATATCACTAACATGGCTTTGAAAATGAATTTCCCCCCCCAACTCTTCTATGGTAGAGCGCAAATTTTGGACAATTTTCACTAGGCGATAGGTGCCAATGTGGGGGCGGTTAATGTAAAGAATTTCTGGATCGGCTCCGGCCTTAACAAATTCTTCCAACACCTTACGGCCGTAATGGTTGGGATCCCGCACCTGGCTATAGAGTTTGCCATCGGAAAAAGTCCCCGCTCCCCCTTCACCAAATTGCACATTAGATTCAACATTTAGCTTCCCCTTGACCCAGAAGCGGAATGTATCCACACTGCGGTCCCGTACTGATTTGCCCCGCTCCAAAATAATTGGTTTGAGTCCCATCTGGGCTAACAGTAAACCGGCAAACATGCCACAGGGCCCTGTGCCAATCACAACGGGCCGTTTTCCTTCAACTTTGTGACCCGGCTTAACCTGGGTAACAAGTTTATAGGTTGTATCAGGACTGGGGATTATTTGGCGATCGCCGGCAAATTTATTTAGTAACTTTTGCTCTAGGGGCGTTGCCACATCAACAATATAGACCAGCAGAATATGGCCCCGTTTGCGGGCATCATAACTGCGTTTAAAAATGGTGTAACTAGTTAATTCTTCTCCGCTAATACCTAATTTTTTCAGAATGGCATGTTCCAAAGCTGTGTCGTTATGGTCGAGGGGAAGTTTGATTTCACTAATGCGTAACATTGAAACAACTTACTAAATAATAAATCTTTGCCCAACTGCCGTTATTTACTCAGGCACCACTGCATCATCAACCGCATATTTTTTGATTAACTCTTGGACGCAACCACTCTTTTTTAGTTCACTAACAAAAGACTGGAGATAACTTAACCCTTGAGGGCGGTCTTTTCCTGTTGCCATAGCCTGGTGAATAATCATGAAGGGGGTTGATAAAATCCTTAATCCACCATAGCGTTTCATGTCTGCCTCCAACTGGTTCCGAATTCCTGCCCCCACCGGAAAGTTGTGGGCCAGCATAAAACCCGTCACTTCAGGAGATGTGGGAGCTTGGACGAGATGGGCATTGTGGATATTCCGGTCCAGGAAAAGGTTATAAACACTGTTTTTGCCAACCACTATCTCAATGCCGGGGCGGTCCACATCACTCAGGGTTTGGATCAGAGAGTTTTCCCTGACAATATAAGCCCCTTCAATTTGGACGTAGGGGCTAGTGTAATCTACACTTTTAGCCCGCCAAGGATCGATACCAAAGAAGCCAATATCAGATAAATTCTTACTTACCCGTTCAAAGGAAACTGCCGCAGCCTGGACTACGGTAAATTCACTGGCAACACCTAACTCTTTGGCCAGTAAATGGGCAATATCCACTGAGATACCAAAAGGGCCAAAGTCATCAGCTTCGGTGGCAAGGACATAATTTCCGGTGTTGATGGCAAACCGGATCGCCCCTGTGGGAGCCAGTTCTCGAATGGCAGCGGTGGACGGCGGAGGAAAATTGGCGGCTTGGCAGGTCGTGGGAGAAAGGGGAGGAACATTATCAGCGTAGGCAACGTTTTCCCCTAAACCATGGCAAAACGGACCAGCCAGGCCAAGAATTAGTAGATACTTCCGGAACAAGTTCATGGGCGATCGCCGAGGAATAAGTCGTGAATAGCGATGGATGTTTAAGGGATACGTTCAAACAGGATGATCTGATCAACGCCTTGCTGTCCCCCCCAGATCCTATCCCCAGTCCCATTCATCTGTAGAGTCTGTACATTCTGTTTATTGCCAGGAAAAACCGTAAATGACATCGTCTCTGGATTAAATTGATGGATCGAATTCGTGCCAAAATCAGAACTCCAGACCCGATCTTGGTTATCTACATAGGTTGAATATCCCCGGGGCCCCAACCCTGGTAGCTTATAAGAGTCCCAAATTTTAGTCTCTGGGTTAAAGCGCATCAAAGCCCCATTGCCCCAAGTTGTAATCCAAACATTGCCCTTAGAATCAGACCAAATGCGGCGGGAGCCATTGGCCTTATCATCCGGAATCGGGAACACCTCTGGGAGATAGGTTTTGGTGTTAATCCGAGCTATGTAATTCCCCGCCAAGCTAGTATACCAAACCTCCCCGTCAGGGGTTGCAGTCATGCCATAGGGGCCAAATCCCTGGGGAGCAGGGAAAATTTTGATATCTCCAGTACTCGGGTCTAAGCGCCCGTAATAGCCATTTTGAGCCGTAAACCAGAGAATTCCCTCACCATCAAATACGGGAGTATTTAAGTTGCCATAGCCCATACTGCCGGAGAACGGAGGAAGTTGAAAGGTCTTAACTTCGTGGGTTTCACGGTCAAACCGACGAATGGCATTGGACTCATCACAGATCCAAAGTCCCCCATCTGGGCCTAAAACCACACCATGGGGATGGGAACCGGTCCCTAATGGATAAAGCTTGACTTCGCCGGTTTTAGGATTGAGATGCCCAATTACACCAGACCATTGCCCATTAAACCAAACCGACCCATCAGGATCCGGAGCCACATCACGGGTGCCAATGCCTGGAACAGTGGGATAAATTGTAACTTTATAGCGGCTGGCATCATTGCCGATCGCCTCCGGTGCTGGAATCCCGGATGTTTTGTAGGTTGAGGCCGGCACAGGGGCCGCTAGGGCAGCCTCAAAACTGGCAGGCAAACAAAGAACGAGGGCAATTAGTAGGGATTTAGCTGGAAAGGGAATCATGGCAGTTATTTCAGTTACTGTAATGGTTGTTATGGAAGATTTGCGGGAAATAATGGATAGACTAACCGCAGCCAATGGCTTCTAGGTCATAGGTAAACCCTTTGGACTGGGGATAAAGGCGATAATTTTCCAGAATCTTGACATTAAACACATCCAGAACTTTCCCAGACTGATTAACTTGCAACGGCCCCCAGACAATTGGATTGGTGGAATCTGGAACAAAAATTGGAGCACCGGATTCAAAAATGGTGTCGTCTGAATATCGAGCAATTAACTGGGTTGGATAACTGGCGCCATCGGTCGTCACAGGGGTGAGTTTGATCGTAACGGTAGATATTGGGCGAGTAATCAGAAAATAGGTGTTGCCATGGGAGCCAAAACCAAGCTCAGGGCCAATGGTCACTCGAACGGTGTTGCCATCGGTGGAAGATACCTGGGGGGGCAGTGGTGCACAGGTTTCAGCGGTGGCTGTGCCAGCAAATAACACAGCGCAGATCATAAAAATTAGATTAATTTTCATTGAAGGAGATAATGTACCTTGAATTGACGTGAGTTCTGGATCAGGAATCGCTGAAGGCCTTGTTTTTAGTCAAGGTTTTCCTGTTGGGGTAACCAAAATAGGGCCAGCAAATTCCAACATTGTCAATTTTATTCGTACACGCTCTCACCATGGGTTCAAGGTGAACCAAATAGGTGCACAGATCAAATGAAATCTCTTATTTACCGCAGCCTTTCTAGCTTTTAGCACTACCCAAAACCCAGGTTAACGAGGTTTTTGCTCGGAACGGTAAAAGGGCTTTTTAACAACTTTTATTCCATAGGCTTTGCCCCGGACTTCTACTTCTAATTCCTGACCCACTTTTGCCAGCTCCATTGGGACATAACCCAAGGCGATCGCCTTTTGCAGGGTAGGGGCAAGGGTACCACTGGTAACAATACCGACGTTTTGACCGTTGTGGAGAATAGGGTAATCATGGCGGGCAATCTGTTTACTCAGCATTGCCAAACCCACTAACCTTTTTTTGACTCCGTCGGCTTTCTGTTTTTCCAACACTGCACGGCCAATAAAATCCCCTTTACTATCAAGATGTACCAACCAACCTAAACCTGCTTCCAGGGGCGTGGTGTGGTCATCCATATCCTGGCCGTACAAACCCATGGCCGCTTCCAGCCGTAAAGTATCCCTCGCTCCCAAACCGCAGGGGGTCACACCTTGAGCTAAAAACGTTTGCCAAAGTTGTTTTCCCGTTTCCGGGGAAACCATAATCTCAAAACCATCTTCCCCGGTGTAACCTGTCCGGGCAATGAACCCTTTTTCCCCTAATAATTCCGCTTCTAAGTGACCAAAAGCCGGCAGATTTTCTAAATCTCTATTGAATAAAGGTTCCAAAATGGCGATCGCCTCTGGGCCTTGGAGGGCGATTAAAACCTTTTCCCTCGACAAATCTTGAAAATTAATTTCCGTAGGTAAATGGGCCAATAGCCACTGTTTATCTTTGTCTGTCGTGGCGGCATTGACAATTAAAGTTACCTGCTCTTGTCCATCTGGGTTTTTACCCTGGTTATAAACAATAATGTCGTCGATGATTCCCCCTTGGGCATTCAACAATACAGTGTACTGGGCCTTACCGGGGGTTAAACGGTCTAAATCTGAAGGAACCAACCCTTGTAACGCTGTTAAAATCCCCGCCCCGGTCATCACAAACTTACCCATGTGGGAAATATCAAACATGCCCACTTTGTCTCGCACCGCTTGGTGTTCCTGTTTTAGCCCAACAAATTGCACCGGCATTTCCCAACCCCCAAAGGTTGTCAGCTTGGCAGTTTGTTCCGTAATGAGATCGTAAAGGGGAGTACGCAGGACAGGGGAAGAATTGGCCACAATGGTAAAAAATCGGTGAAGTCTCCCTTAAATGATAGATTTTTCCCCAACAAATCACAAAAAATCCCCCTGGTTAAAGGAGGATTGTGGAATCTGATTTCCCCAGAATTGGGGCTAGGGGGCTTTCAATACAAGTTTTAAAGCCAGACCTATTTCTCTGGCTCAGAGAATTCTGCATCGATGACATCATCGCCACTGCCACTGCTGGCACCGGGTTCAGGGCCACCAGTTCCGGGAGCACCGACCCCAGCATCCGCCCCAGCCTGTTGGTACATATTAGAACCAATGCTGTAGAGAACCTGTTGTAGTTCCGGCATCACCGTTTGGATTTTGGCATCATCTTCCTGGGCCACAGCCTCTTTCAGGTCTTTGATTAAACCTTCAGCCTTGGTTTTGTCAGCGGCGGGCACTTTATCGCCCAACTCGGTGATCTGTTTTTCCGCTTGGTAAACGAGGGAATCCGCTTGGTTTTTGCGGTCAATTTTTTCCCGGCGTTCCTTGTCAGCGGCGGCGTTGGATTCAGCTTCTTTGACCATCCGTTCCACCTCCGTATCGGGTAGGGTGGACGCCCCGGTGATGCTGATGGATTGCTCTTTGCCCGTACCCCGATCCTTAGCGGTGACATTCAAAATACCGTTGGCATCAATGTCGAAGGTAACCTCAATTTGGGGCACACCCCGGGGAGCAGGGGGGATACCGTCGAGGCGGAAAGTTCCCAAGCTCTTATTGTCGTTGGACATTTCCCTTTCCCCTTGGAGCACATGGATTTCCACGTTGCTTTGACCGTCCACCGCCGTGGAGAAGGTTTCGGATTTTTTGGTGGGGATGGTGGTATTGCGGGGAATAATTTTGGTCATTACGCCGCCTAGGGTTTCCACACCCAGGGAGAGGGGACAAACATCCAGTAGGAGAATATCTTTGACTTCTCCGGAGAGAACCCCCCCTTGGATAGCGGCTCCCACGGCCACCACTTCATCGGGGTTAACCCCTTGGTTAGGTTCTTTGCCGAGGATCTTTTTCACCACCTCCTGCACAGCGGGAATCCGGGTAGAACCACCGACGAGAACAACTTCATCCAAGGCAGATTTGTCGATTTTGGCATCCCGAATGGCATTTTCCACGGGAATACCGCAACGGTCGATGAGGTCAGAGCAAATCTCTTCAAACTTAGCCCGGGACAAGGTGGTGTCTAGGTGTTTGGGCCCATCCTGGGTGGCAGTGATGAAGGGCAGGTTAATTTCCGTTTGGCTCACGCCGGAAAGTTCAATTTTGGCTTTTTCCGCCGCTTCCGTTAACCGTTGCAGGGCTTGCTTATCTTTACGAAGATCAATGCCTTCGGCTTTTTGAAATTCTCCAGCCAGGAAATCAACGATTTTTTTGTCAAAGTCGTCCCCCCCTAGGTGGGTATCCCCGGAGGTGGCTAAGACTTCAAATACCCCTTCCCCCACTTCGAGGATGGATACGTCAAAGGTACCGCCACCCAAGTCAAACACAAGAATGGTTTCGTTATCTTTTTTATCTAAGCCGTAGGCTAAGGAAGCGGCGGTGGGTTCGTTGATAATCCGCAACACTTCAATGCCGGCAATTTTACCTGCGTCTTTGGTGGCCTGCCGTTGGGAATCGTTGAAATAGGCAGGAACGGTGATTACCGCTTGGGTAACGGTTTCCCCTAAATATTTACTGGCATCGTCCACCAGTTTCCGCAATACCTGGGCGGAAATTTCTTCCGGCGCAAACTGCTTGCCCTGGGCAGGACAATCTAATTTAACGTTGCCGTTGCCATCTTTGATCACGCTGTAGGCAACTTCTGTGGCTTCATTGGTGATTTCATCGTATTTACGACCAATGAACCGTTTGACGGAATAAAAAGTATTGCCTGGATTCATTACCGCTTGACGCTTGGCAATTTGCCCCACTAGGCGATCGCCATTTTTGGCATAACCAACCACCGAGGGGGTAGTGCGAAAACCTTCAGCATTGGCAATAACAGTGGGTTTACCCCCTTCCATTACGGCCACACAGGAATTGGTAGTACCTAGGTCAATCCCAACAACTTTTCCCATAATTTTAATTAACTCCCGTTAACAAGTAAGAATATAAGACACAACGATGGGCCGAAAAGCCATGGTTCCAATCCATTGCCTGGGGGCCGACACGTTCACATTCTTATAGTGACGGTAGGGGCTTAGTTCTCGGAAGTGCAGGTTTCCGTACCTATGGGGGCATTAGCCGTATGGGGTGTCCTTGTAGTCTGCTAAAACTAACTTAACTATGGTTGGTCACCACTTGAATTTGGGTAATTTTCCAAATGCCCTGGTGCCGTACTAATTGATAGCGCACAGTTAAATCATCCCTGGTAGCGGAGCCATTGGCCTGTTGATTACTGAGGGAAAAAGGTTGACTTATTTCTTCCACCCTGGCAGTGACGGTGGCCTGATTAGGATTTTTAGGATCAACTTGATAGGATAAAATTTCCAGCTTATGTTCGTACTGGCGATACCGTTGTTGGGCTTTGTCCTGTTGGGCTCGAACCCGTTGCTGGGCTAATAGATTGGGGGCCAAAACGCCGTCCAAGGCGGCGAAATCATGATCCGGGCCAAAGGCTAGTTTTTTACCGTCGAGCCAATTTTGCACCACCAGTTGTCCCACCTGTTGACTGAAGATGGGTTGGCTGAGAATTAGGGTCCGGCCAGTGGCGTCATCGGGAATAAATTCCGAAGCTTGGTTTAGGGATACGTCCAGGGGATCTTCAGCTAACGTGGCCAGGGGAGAGCCGGTACGGCTAATGACTAACGCAGCAGTTCCCCCCACAATGGCTGCTAGGCAAAGGAGGAAAATGCCAAAGCGTACAGGTTTAATGGTGACCCGTTTTTTGCGGCGGCGTTGGGGTTTATGTTCTGGGACGGCTGACCCCAAGCTAGAATTAACGGTGAAACCATTGCTGGGCCTTTCTCCCCCCATACCATTGCTACTGAGGGAGTCACTGTCATAGGCGATCGCCGGGGCCAGGGTGGTGGTGGAAAAGCCAGGGGAGTTATCGCTATCGGAGGAAATGGTTTCTCGGGAACGTCTGGAACTGCGGCTCCGTCGTGGGGGAGCGGTGGGGGCCAAGGGGCGATCGGGGAAAGCGGCAGAACTGTGTACCATGGGAGTTTGCGATTCCGTTGCAGTGCTAGGGAGGGTGTCGGGGGCAAAAGAATGGTCAGTGGTGAGGGAGTCTGGCTCTAGTTGTTCTAGATATTCCTGAACGGAAGGATTGTTGAAATAGGCTTTAAGGGAAAGAACCGCCGGAGAAAGATCACTAAAGTAGGGAGTAATTTCTTCCTCTAGCCACTGCTCTGTAAAAGTATAAAAAGCAGTCAGGGGATCTTCCCCCGCCGCCAACTTCGATTCGAGGCTAGTCGCTATTTTCGGCTCTCCCTGATCGATCGCCGCCAGAACTGTTTCCGTTTGACCCAATAATAATTCACAAATCGCCTTTTCTAGGGCTAAATCTTGACAATTTTCCAACTGTGCAATTAAAGATTTTGCTTCGACAATGGCAATGGGTTGTTGCTCTTTGACCCCTTCGGCCATCAGACTGTGGACCACTAGATAGCTGGCCACCAAAGACGGCCGTTGACTTTCGGGCAAAAATAGGGCGTTTTGCTCTGCCACCGTGAGATAACACCGCAGTTGGTGGATGAATTTTAGAAAGTCATCATTCCCCAACCCGGAATAATCTTCCCCTTTCCCTTCAATGCCCCCCCGGTCTTCGATCATTGCCTGCAATAACGCCAATCCCTGCTGGCGCTGGGCCTCCCCCTGTCCTTGCCGGGCCAAAAGTTCTAGGATGCGATAGGGTCTAAGGCGATAGAGCTCTTGGCGGATTTCTTCTTCCAACTCAGGAAAAGAATTGTCCTGTTGTAGACGGGCCAGGGCTTTGAGACTGGCGGTGGCCGCAAACTCGTACTGTTGCTGTTGCCAGCGTTCCCGGCTCAGTTCCCAATGGGCCAAAATCACCGAGAGCAGGTAATCCTGGGCTGTGCCCCCCCCCGGTGGTACGGGCTCGTGCAGGGTCGGCTCGCCATACTTTAGCACTAACTCATACTCCCCCAAGTCCAGCAGGATTAATAGGGCACCGATTTTTTGTTCTGGGCTGCATTCTAGCTGGGGCGTTGCCAGGGGTAGGGCTTCCCCCAGGGCCATATCTTCCACTCCCCACCATTCCCGGTCGTATGCCAAGCGTTTCTCTGGATCCCTTAGGGTCTCATAGGCGATCGCCAGTAGTTGATTACGGACATTTACTGCGGCATCACTAAATTCCCGCCGGGGCAATTGTAGGAGGCGATCTTGGTGGGCCTGCTCAATGGTTTCCTCACCGCTCTGGGGGGGAATGCCTAAAATACGATAGAAGTCGAGGGGGATAAACACCGGAAAAAGCCTTGGCAGGACAGGGTCAGTTTAAAAGCTAAAAGCTTATGGGAAGGGGCCGGCGATGGCGCTGGCGGTCTCCAGGCACTTAGAAGACATGTTAAAGGCTAATACCATACTATACGACAGCTTTTTTGTGACTAATAATTCGAAAAAAAGCGAAAAACCCGCTCTCTCAGCCCAATTTAGCCGCAAAAAATCATCCTTGATCCCCATGTTCCCTTGGTTCTTGCCAGGTGGCCACTGAAAGGAGGCTAGGGGGAATAGCTTGATCAGAGGGAAATTCCAGCAGGGTTTCCGACGTCATTAGGTAACCAGAATTGAGGAAAAACAGTAACAGTCTCCCGAGGGCAACCCATACCGCCTCGTCAAATTCCCAATCTCTGCCCCGTCCACTATGGCAGGCGATCGCCTGTAAAGCCCAAAAGTAGTTATTGCGGACAATGGAACCGCCTTTTTTGTAAGCTGGTAAATCCCCAGCGGCAATGACCAGTAAATCCGCCGCCGCTAACCAACATTTCATCAACACCTCAACCAAGGAAACAGTGTAACTACGCAAGATCAGGGACAAAGCGCAAGGAATAAAGGAAATAAGTTTAAAAGTTCTCTAAGATTAACGGGGAAAACTAGAAATCCACCACCGCCTCCACCTCCATGGTGCTGTCAATGGTGGCCTGGCAAACCACCTGAGCTGGGGTGGCCCGACAGTTACCGGTGGCCTCCGTTAAAGTTTCATCTACAATGCCATCTTCCGCAGTCCAGAGAAAAGTACCGATGACATTGTACTGATTGTTGTTGATTTTGCCATTGAGCAGTATGGGAGCGTCATTGTATTCCAGCACGAAGGAAAAACCCATGACATCGCCATTGTCATAGTGGAAATTAATGGTGCCGTCCCCCTCCGTGATGGAAAGCTGGTTACAGTCCATGGCCATTTCTTCACTGGGATCGGTCAGTTTGACAGAGCATTGCTGGGCCACAAAAGTGGTTTGGCTTTGGACACTTTCCTGAAAAATTGTCTCTTGGCTACGGACGATGGGGGCAAACAGTATCCCCCCCAGGGCGGCCATGGCCGTTATCAATGGCCATGGAGAGCTAAGGTCACGGATTTTGGTGAACATAATCAATAATGGCCCCGGTTAGGCCTTCTAGGGTGTACTCCGTTGCTTCAATGTCCACCCGCCCCAATTCCTTGAAACAACGTTCGGAAGTTTGGGGGCCAATGGAAGCGATTTGGCAATGGTCAATCAAGGGACGCCAATCCTGATAACCGTTAGCTTGGCTAGTCTGGGCTAATAGTTGTCGAAAATGGCTGACGGTTTTGGAACTGGCAAAGGTGATCACATTCACCGTTTGATTAACGATACTTTGCCATACTGCTGTGGGCATTTGGGCCGGACAGGCCGACTGATAGGCGGGCACTTCCGTCACCAATGCGTCTTTTTGCCTTAAGTCCTGGACTAATTGGGGGCGACCACCACTTTCCACCCGGGGAAAGAGGATGTTTAACCCGGCGGGGGATTGGGGAAAATGCTCCACCAGGGCATCGGCAATGAAATCCGGGGGAATGAAATCGGGCCTGATGCCAAATTTTTCTAAGCTTTGGGCCGTTTTTTTCCCTACCACGGCCAACTTTAACTTTGCCAAAGCCCGACTGTCCAAACCATGGTGTTGCAGTCTTTGAAAAAAGAACTCTACCCCATTGGCGGAAGTGAGGATTAACCAGTCAAAACTCCCCAACTTGGCGATCGCCTGGTCGAGGGGTTGCCAATGGCTAGGGGCAATGATTTCCAGGGCGGCCATGGCCAACACATTAGCCCCTTGCTGTTGTAAAAGTTCAGTGAACTGGCTAGCTTGGTCAGCGGCCCGGGTAACCAAAATAGTTTTGTGGGCCAAGGGCAGGGGAGTCAAAACGGGGGCAATCCTTTGATTAACAACATCGCCAATGACAATCACCGCCGGGGCCAGGGGCTGTCCTTGGGTTTTTTCCACAATATCAGTTAGGGTTCCCCCCCAGGTTTTCTGCCCAATGCGCCCGGCATTTTTAACTACCGCCACGGCGGTGTCCGCAGCCTTCCCAGCTTGGAGCAACTCCTGTACCAACAGGGGGAGATTTTTTGTGCCCATGAGAATAACCAAAGTGGGTAACTGGGCCAACAAAGGCCAGGACCATTGCTGGGGATCATGGCCGTCCATGACAAAAAAACCCGCCCCGCTATCCTTGGCTGTCAAAGGAATTCCCTCTAGTCCCGCACTGGCGATCGCCGAAGAAATACCCGGTATTATTTCGTAGGCACAATGGTAGGCCACCAGAATTTCTAGTTCCGGCACAATGCGGCCAAAAATCCAGGGATCGCCGCTTTTGAGCCGTACCACCCGTTTGCCCCGGCGGTAATGGTCCACCAATAACTGATTAATCTTGTCCTGGGGAGTGCTGGGCTGTCCCCCCCGTTTACCGACGAAAATCCGTTCACAATCCGAGGGGAGTAAATCAAATACATCCGGTGCCACCAGAGCGTCATAAATTAATACCTCTGCCCCAGCTAAAACGGCGATCGCCCGTTGGGTTAGGTAGGCCACCGGTCCCAACCCCGCCCCCACTAGATAAACCTTGGCCGGGGGAGACAACGGCAGTGAACACTTATCCATAGCTAGTCACAAAAAGCTAAATCACATTGGGATTAGGGCGATCGGCCGTGGCCACCAAAGCATTATGGGTGAGGTAATCCTTCAACCATTGTCGACCCTGGTCTAATAACTGGGGTAAAGTTTTCAGTGGCCAAAGACGGGCTGTACCATCGGCAGAAGCGGTCAACACCCAATTGCCATCGGGACTAAATTCCGCCGAGCGGACCCAGTTGCCGTGGCCCTCCAGGGTCATTAATTCCCGCCCAGAACGATCCCACAGCCTAGCGGTGCCATCATTGGAAGCGGTGACCACCATTTGACCATCGGGACTCCAGTTAACGGTGCTGACCAAACTTTGATGACCATATAGCACCGCCACCGTTTTACCGTTACGATCCCAGAGCCTGGCGGTATGATCGGCCGAGGCAGTGGCAATCAAATCCCCATCGGGACTAAATTGAGCTTGGTAAACAATGCTTTGGTGTCCTGCCAACGTCACCAGAGGACGGCCAAGGAAATCCCAAATCCTGGCGGTATTGTCCACCGAAGCGGTCAGGACATAGCGGCTATCCGGGCTAAATTGGGCAAAATAGACTGGACCTTCATGGCCCCGGCACAGACCCACTTCCCGGCCAACAATTTCCCAAATGCCCGCTGTATTATCATCTGCCGCTGTGACAATAAACTGGCCATCCGCGCTGAACTCCGCGGCAAAAATATTTTTTTCGTAGTGCCTCAACACAGCTAATTCTCGCCCAGTATTGTTCCAAACCCGGGCAGTGCCGTCCTTGCTAGCGGTGACAATGTATTGGCTATCGGGACTAAAGCGCACATTCAACACTGCATCCTGGTGCCCCCGCAGGGTGGTCAACTTTTTGCCAAAGACATTCCATAGTTGAGCCGTCTTATCCGCTGAGCCCGTTACCACCCATTGCCCATCGGGACTAAATTGCCCTTCCCGCACCCAGCCTTGGTGATCCGCCAATATTGCCAAGCATTCCCCGTCCATGGTCCACAAACGGGCTGTCTTATCCCGGGAAACCGTCAACAGGCGATCGCCTTTGGAACTGAAATGGGCATTGCGGACCCAATGGCGGTGGCCGGAGAGGACAATGATATTTTTCGGGGCAATATCCCACTGCCGGGCCGTTTGATCGGCGGACACAGTGAAAATATAGCGACCATCGGCACTGAAATCAGCGTCATAAATATCCTTTTGGTGACCCCGGAGAATGGTGATTACACTGCCCCCATGGGTCCAAAGTCGGGCGGTGCCATCGGTGGAACAGGTGATTACCCTTTCGCCGTCGGAGCTGAAGCGAGCGGAGTGGATGCTATGGTCATGGCCTCGCAAAATAGCCAAACATTTACCCTGGGCGCTCCAAATCCTAGCAGTACCATCATTGGAAGCAGTGATAATATGCTGGCCGTCAGGACTCCAGAGGGCATTGGTGACCCAGTTTTGGTGTCCCCTCAAAACAGCAACACATTGGGCCCCCAGATCCCAAATTCTGGCAGTGCCGTCGGCGGAGCCGGTGAGGATCCATTGTCCATCGGGACTGAATTGGGCATTGCGGACCCAACTGGTATGACCTTGACAAAGGCCAATTTCCCGACCTTCCAAATCCCACAACCGGGCAGTGCCATCCCTGGAAGCGGATAGCAAAATTTGGCCGTGGCAGTTAAATTCTGCATTACGGACCCAATTGGTGTGGCCCTGACAGAGGGTAAGTTGTTCCCCAGCAAAGTTCCAGAGCCTAACGGTGTTATCCCGACTGCCGGTGATTAAAAATTGATGATGGGGACTAAAATGGACGCTCCTTACCCCATCTTCGTGGCCCTGGAGAGTGGCAATTTCTTGGCCGTGGCGTTGCCAAAGTTTAACGGTGCGGTCAACGGACGCAGTGGCAAAATACTGGCCATCGGCACTCCAATCCACAGCGGTAATAGCTCCCTGGTGGCCCCGCAAAACGGCAATCAATTCCCCATGGAAAGACCAAAGATAGGCCAGCCCGTTGTTGGTGGCGGTGAGCAATAGGGGGGGGGCATTGGCAATGGGAGGACTAATACGCAAGCCGGTGACGGGGGCTTCATGTTGGCAGCGATTATGTTCGTTGATCTGGCCAAGGATACTGTGGAGACAAAGCCAGGGGGCTAAACTAGGATATTCCACGAGGGAGGTTTCCGGTGTGATCAACTTTTGCAATTCCTGGCCAGTTTTAACCGCTGCTAATAGGGCTTCTAGGGGGTAACTAACAAATTGTTTGAAAATAAACTGGCATTTTTTCTCCAAGTTGATACCGGCCACTAGTTTTTGGTACTGCAACTGGGCCGCCTTGAGCTTTTGGGCTGTCACCTGTTCCTCCGCACTGGGGCCAGCTTCCAATGCCGCCACTAGGTCTTCATTTTCCTGTTGGCGATCGCCAGGGGAGGGGGGAAGGGCATTGGGGTTGGATTTACTACCCCGGCAGCCGGCACTAAGGAGCGCAGAGGAGGGAAGCACGATTGCTTTTCCCCGGAGGGCGTGGGCTAAATGGGGGGTACTGAGGCGGTAATAGGCCACGGTGCCTTGGTAAATTACACTGACCAACCGACCACGGCAGAGCAGTACCAGCAGCAGTTGCAGTTCTTGGATGTCTCCCTGGGCGAATTGGGGGCTGGTTTCCCCTTCCGAACTATCTGGGACATAGAGGGCAATCAATAGTTGGTCGACGGTCTTAAGGCAGAGAGTTTGCTCGCCATCGGCCAAATTTTTTAGCAATTGCAGAGCCTTTTTGAGTAAATTGGGCGGCAGAAAGGCTAGATATGTTTGGATGGCTAGGGTGAGCCATTCGTCGGTTTTTTTACCCTGGTAATCCGCCGATTTAGTAATTTGTTGCTGTTCTAATACGGTTCCCAACAGTTGTAAATCAATGGGGTGGAGCCAGGGTTCCTGCTCCCAGCCGGCATCTATGGCTAGGTCCCCCAAAAACTGAGACTGTAGGCTGGGGGGCCAAGGATGGCGGGATTGGGCCATGGCCTGGGCTAACCAGGCTTCCGCCTGCCCCAAAGTGAGAGGGGGGATGGTTTGATATTGCAGGGGCGGCAAAGATTGTTCTTCCCCCAATTGTCCCTTTAACTCCGTATAAAGATCGGCGATCGCCGTGGGGGGTAGAGAGATCAATAAACGTACTCCCTGGGATGGAGCCATCGTCAACAGCCATTGCCAGAGTGCCCGGGCCAGTTCCTGCCGACGGAGGGACAGATTTTGTTGCCAGGGCAGGGTACCGTTATCCCCATCCAAAATTAGGAGCAGATCCAGCGGGGGTAAGGCTTCTAGGGTAGAGAGCAATGCTGGAGCTGTGACTTGGCCCAGGGAAGGGAGACTGAAACGCTCCCCCAGATGAGCCCACAATTTTTCTGCCCAACTGGGGCTAAACTCCAGTCTTATTACCCGTTCCGGAGACATTTGTTGCATCACTTCTCCAGCCAGCCAAGAGGTTTTGCCCCCCCCCGGTTCCCCCGTCAGCACCAAGACGGGCATTGGCTTCTGGGTCCAGACTTGTTGTAATCCATGCCAGGTAGAGGAAATATTTGTTTTTATTTCCGGAGCTTTAGGAGTGGGCACCGTTCCACCAAGGATTTTTTCCGGGGCGAGGGGATGGCGGCAAAGGCGTTGTTCTGGCCAACAGGGCAGAGGGGTGGGGCCAATAAACACCCGTTCTCCCAAACGATATTCCCGGCCTTGATATTCCTGGTCAATGGCCAATGCCCCCAGCCAGTCCTGCAACTGTAGATAGCATTCCCGCAATTCCACCAGAATAGCTAGGGAAAGACGGGGGTCATCGTCAAAGGACACCAGGGTTTGGGCCTGGCGCAGGGTGATGAGAGCTTCTTTGATTTGGTCATTGGCCAATTGCACCCGACCACTGAGATAGTGCAAATTTGCTAAACAGGGGCGATAATCCTGGGTTTCGGCTTGTTTAGGGCGGGTTTCAAAGGCTCGCTTTAGGGCTTCCTTGGCTTCGTCAAATTTCCATTGTTCCACCAGCGCCTCACAGAGATAACCATAGGCCAGGGAAATTAACCCCTGTAATTCCAGCTCTGTCCAGGGTTTATCCTCATTCCGTTCTGGGGTGGTGTCCGTGGCGGCAAAGGGGGACAGTTGATAGAAAAAAATTAGACAGTTTTCTGCCATCTGCCGCATTTGTTCCCAATCTTCCAATCCCCGCAGCACTTCCCCTGCCACCTTTAAAATTTCCCCATTGGCAAAGCGCCATTGTTGATTTTCCAGAACGGCGATCGCCGTGGCGACATAGTGACGAGTTTGTTGCCAAAGTTGGTGACCACGGCTTTTTTCCCCATAGGCTTGGAGTAGGTAAAGGTAAGCTAACCGCAGGCTCAGCCAAATAATTGGTTCCCCATCTCCCAGAAGTTGCCACACATCTAAACTTTCTTGGTAGTGGCATCGGGCTT
The DNA here is from genome assembly GCF_000478825.2 of Synechocystis sp. PCC 6714. Taxonomy (NCBI): domain Bacteria; kingdom Bacillati; phylum Cyanobacteriota; class Cyanophyceae; order Synechococcales; family Merismopediaceae; genus Synechocystis; species Synechocystis sp. PCC 6714. Next base: position 2,455,346 of record NZ_CP007542.1, read on the forward strand.
GTTTTCTACCCACTTCCCCTTGGCTTTCCCGGGCAAAACCCTGCAACAGGGATAATTTGGCCTGGAGAATGCTGATGGGTTCTAGCTCCAGATTCTTTTTTTGGTCAACAATTTCCGCTAACCAAGGAGATAGATTCGCTCGCATTTGCTGACGTTGTTCCGGTGCAAAGGGGGAAGGTTCTCGCCAAATCCATTGCCACAGTTCATCGGTGCATTGTTCCAAATCCCCGGCCCCCAACCGTAGATCCAGCCAATGGCTTTTGCCGTCCAAAAAAGTTTGCAGACCTCGAAAAGCTTCTTCAATGGCGGGGGGCACCAGCACCACCCAATGGAAATGTTTTTCCCCACAGCGTTGTTGTTTCACCGAGGCAAGCTGGGCCAAAAATGCCTGGGGATCCGGTTCCTCCGTCAGGCCAGTAATTAAAATCACTTGCCCCGTAAACTGTTCCCATTGCTGCAACACCCTTGATAGTTGTTGCTTTTCCCCCGCATCCAAAATGAGGATTTCCCCGGCGATCGCCGTCGAGTACCAATCTTCCACCCAGGTGAACTGCCCCGCTAGGCAAAAATAAAGATCGTCCTGGGTCGCCCGTTGCCCAACCCGGTCAGCGAGGGACCGCAAAAGTTCTTGTTGCTGGGTGAGGCAGGATAACATGGCAGTCATCGGTATGAGTGTGGTGGTTGATGGGGAAGTTTGCCACTCAGCGCTAGCTGGTTAGGAATATTTTTTTGTCTAATGGGAAAATGGCACAGCAGAGATAGCCCGATCTAGCGGCTTACGTTCCGCTTGAGCCGATCCAGTTCCGTTTCCACTTCCCATTTTTTAAACTCCGCTTCCAGGGGGTCTAGCTCTCGATGGTAGGTTTCCCCTGTATTGCCCTGGTTCCAGCCCATGGTATCCGCCGCTCTCCTTTGGGCTTCAGAAGCTTTTTGCTGGGCGGCCACTTGCTTAGCTTTTTGCGCCACTTCCTTTTGCCGTTGCTGGATTTCCTTGAGCAAATTTTGGGCTTGGCTAATGCGTTGTTCGGTTCCGGCCCGTTGCCCCCAGACCTGATTGCCCTGGCGCAGTAATGTTGCTTCCCTTTCCTGGGCTTTCTGGGCTAGATCTTCCCTCCCCGCAACCTGGGCCTGTTGAATGCGGCTGTGCCAGGCTTGAATATCTTGGGCGAGGTTCAAAATTTGATTTTCCTGATCCTGTTTTTTGCGCTCCAAGTCCACCAATAGGCGGCGGGCATCGGCTTCCTGTTCCTTCAACTGCTCCAACAGGGCCTCCAATTCTAGATGGGGGTTGTTGTGTAAAAACTCTTCTAGACGGTCTTCCAAAAAACGGCCGACATCATCAAACACGCCCATCGCTACAATCTTCCCAAAAAAATCAATGTAGGTGCGCCTAAAGGCTTTGCCCTACTTCAAGATACCCTGTTTTTCCTTCTCCTATCACTGCTCAGCAACCAAGATCTTGACTACTTTGAGGCGATCGCCAAACTTCACAAAAATTTATGTACCAAGGGTTTTTTTCTCTAAAATCTGCTTTACCCTAATGGACAAACTAGCTTAAATCTGAGCTTTCCGGCGTTGGAACAGGTACAAGATGAATATTGAAGCAAAGCTAAGTCAAGCCCGTTCCTGGTTGGATGAGTTGGGCAATGCCATTTCTGATCTGGTGGGGGTTGCGCCAGAAGTGTTTGAGGATGAAAAGCTTAAGCAGGATTTGGCAGATTTTCGCAGGGCCTACGATCAGGCGGTGCATGATTTGGCTAATCCCAGTTTACGGATTGCGATGATCGGCACAACGTCTTCGGGCAAGTCAACGATTGTTAACGCCTTGATTGGCCGACGAATTGCGCCCATTGAGGCGGGGGAGATGAGCGGCGGAGTTTTACGTATTAAGCATGGTCAGGGTAGTCATTTAAAGATTGAGGAGACTGAAGGAGCGGCCTGGGAAACGGGGGAATGGTCTGGTTTGAGCGATGAGGAAATTTATGACCGCATTCAACGCACAATGCATACTTACCATGAGGTGAGGAGAAAAGCAGACTATATTGCGCCCCAAATTGAAGTAAGGCTACCGATTTTGCCTGCTTGTGATCGGGAATTATCAGGACTACCGGAAGGGTTAGCGATTGAGTTTGTGGATTTACCGGGTTTAAAGTCTATCCAAGATCGGGGAAATCTTCAGGTGATTCAATCCCTTGTCGGTAAGGCTTTTTGTCTAGTTGCACTGGATTATGGACAGGTTGATGAAGTGCATCGTCAGAAATTGTTGGGAGAATTAAAACAGATTATTGATTATTTTGACGGCAAAACAGACTCAATGATTTTTATTTTAAATCGGGTTGATAATCGTAAATCAGATGATATTCCCTTAGAAAGTCGAATTACTAAGCTAAGCCAAGAAATCAAAGAAAATCTAAAACTTTCAGAATATCCTGACATCATTCCCTTTAGTGCGAACATCTTGTATCAAGCTCAATGTGCTTGGGGGATTAATAACCTTAAAGGGTCATCTTTGGTTGCTCAGACTGAACGATTAAAACGATTAAGAGCAATGTTTTCTGATTGTTCTAGTTTGATAACAAAAGAAATTGAGAAAAGTAAAAAACCTTCAACACCTTTACCAGTAAAGGGCACTTTTAAAAAAATTCTCTTGCAAAATCAGGATTTAAAATCGTGGTTTCGTTACATTGAAGATCGGGTTAGGGAAGAAAAAAAGATTACTGACGAAATGATGCAGACATTGGTGAAGTATGCTTTACTTTGGAGTGGCGGGAATAGTTTATGGAGTTGTATTCGGTCAAGAATTAATAATTCTTTTGAGGAATTGGTAGTCAATCCGATATTAATGGATGTTTATGTCAGTAGTGATGCTGTGATTGAGAGATTAAATTTAAAGCTTGAAGCTACTAAAGGAAGCAATGAAGAAATTGAACTAAAAATTCAGCAAATAAAAGAAAAGCGTCCTACATTGAAAGAACAATTGCAAGAAAAAAAGATTTTTTTTATCAATGAAATTAATGATTTTATTGAAGATTTAATTAAGATTGGGCTTTCATATAGTAATCCAGCTCTTGCATCTATCAACAATGACGATGACCTTAGTATATTTACTACTCTTAGAAATGAAAGTTCAAATGGCAAACTTTTAATGGAAATGAATGTCGCAATTAAATATATTCAGTCAGAGCTAAATAAAGAATTGATAACGAAATTATTGGATGCTTTTGAATCTAACAAACCATCCTATGATTTAGAAGATGAGCTTAATAATTTTCTTAGCCCACCTCTCGCCAAAAGCCTTGCTCGCTCTTACGATACTGTGAGCAGACTAATTGGTGATTATAAGCTAGAAGATGATTTAATGATAAAATCTATCCCCATAACTGATCAGCAAGCCATAGAAAAGTTAAGAGAAGATGAACATACAATCTTGATGTTATATGAAAATATGGATCAAGCCATTAGGGAAAAAACAGAATTTTTAATTCAGGCTCAGGAACCCAAACTACTAGGTTTTGTTGAGAAGCTTTTTGATAACTACATCCAGGAACTATGTTCAATTTTTAATGAAATCGAACTTCCTATTAAACAGAGTATCTTAGCAGACTGGAAAAATAAAACTAAAAATAGTAGCCAATTTTCTTCATTGCCTGAAGATATATTTAATATTTCAGAACCAATATTTGTAGAATCTAAAGACAAGAAAAAAGAATTTGCTGGCACTGAATCATATTATGTTGATGTGCAGAAAACTCGCTATGAGCAATATACAGAGACCTACAAGAAAAAATTCCTATTCTTTTTTAAGAAAGACGCTACCCGCACCAGCACTCGTCCAGTTAAATATACTGAAAAGGAAGAGAAAGAGCGTAAAATTTTTAAAGATGTAGAATACCGTAAATTTGCCTTCCCTAAACCTATTGTGATGGCCAGGCAATGGTCAGATGCTGTTGAGTCAGACAAAATGGCATTATTAGACGTTTTAAAAATTTGGATGTCTCAATATGCCGATCAATCTATTGAACAATTTGAAATCATTAGCAATGAAGTTTTAGATTTTGCTGAAATAAGCTTAGACGAAACACAAAATTCACTTAATTTGAATTTAGAACAACAACAAAAATTATTAGAAATTATTCAACCTAAATTTCATCAGTTACTTGAATTAAGAAAGGAGATTTTACGATAATGAAAATCACGCTTTTTGGATATGAAATAATATCAATAGAAAATCAACCAAAATCTGACAATAAAAATTACGAATCCACCGATGACGACCAAGAAAAAATATTTAAAAACAGAAGAACTGATAATTTATTTAGAGAAAGTCAAGACAGTGAAATTCAAATTTCCTCTGTATCACAGCCACAAAAAATAGTAAATCCCAAAACATTAATTCTCGCAATTTATCCAGACAAAAATCTAAATTTATTTCAGCAACTAACTGTTCCATTAGCTAGATCTGTATGTGAAAAACTCTATGAATCTACTCAATATCTCCGTATAGACAATAATTTGTTTTTCAAATCTAAGTCAAATAAAATTCAAGATTTTAAAGTTCAAAAAGGAGAAGAGTGTGATGACGATATTCACTTAATCAGGATATACCTCAACGACAATGATGAACGATTTAATCAACGAGTTAATCAGGTTGATCGAATTAGAGCTTTTCGTGAATTACCTAATTTAGTTGACGATATTCAGGTATCTCCTCGTCTAAGGATAGAAGCTGGAAATTTATTTAATCTTTACCATCGCTAAGAAAGTATTATGATTATCAACACTGATTTATTACTTAATAATCCAGAGATCATTAAAGGTTTAGTATCTGGAGAAATGACTCGCTATGGTAGTGTAATTCGCTGGACTAAAGGCGTTGGCCCTCACGCTGGTAATATTGTTAAACATTTGGCAGAATCACCGTCTTTGACGAATAAAATGATGTTAGTCGGAGTTGATCCTGCTTTAGGTAGTGGAGCGATTGCTGCCGATATTGTTGGGCATGGAATGAATTATCATAAATTGCTGGGAATTGACAAAAAAATTACGGGTATTAGTGACAATTTAGTCAAAGTAATGGGATTAAGTCAGCTTTCAGCAGGAGCTAGCATTTTAAATTTAGGAGTAAGTGCAATCGGTTTTGCTTACATGGGCTATAAATTACACCAAATGCAAAAGTCTATCAATGTTTTACAATCTACAATGACCGATGGATTTAATCGTGTTGAAGCTAATCTAAACAGTTTGAAGTATAAAATTGATTCTGGCTTTAGCATTATGATTCAAGGACTAAAGCATCTTGATAATCGTCTCGATAACATTTCTGGCCAATTAGCTTACCTCTACTTAATCACCCAGGACAATCGTAAAAAGCAAGAGAAGTTAGCTGCCGCAGTTGCTCATCTTCACCAAACAAATTTAATTCGAGAGATTTCATTATTACAAGCAGAGCTAAATGATAGAAGTCGCTTTCCTGATGAATCTCCAAGGCAAGCAATCAAAACCGCTTCCCACGTTAGATTATTTCTGAGCAGTGAAGCCCAAAAAATAACGCCAGAAGTAGAAGCAGAATTGCTTTTAAATAGTGATGTTGCCATTCAAGGTTGGGTTGTAGCCACAGCGACAGAAGCCAATTTATTGATGGAGATTGGGCAATTTCAGGAAGCAAAATCTCTTCTAAGTGATGAAGTTTCAAAATTCCGACAGATTGCCGAGCGTTGGGCATTCGCTTTGTTAAATAATGAAAGCCCAAAAATCAATACCATTTATCGGTTTGACTCACCGTTATTTAGCGATTATGTGTCACAAGAAAGAGTACAAAGAGTTTTGTCAATTTACCCATCTGAGCAATTTTTAGATCCTGCCAAGGTTCAATGGTTAAAAAGTAGTGTTAATGCAGAATATAAAACTTCCTATGCTTCCGAACGCTACAATCAAGCTTGGCAATATAAACAACTGGCGATCGCCGAATATTTGGATACCCTCAGCGAATTATTAGCTCGATTAGATACCTTGCAAGACTTTGCCCAACTGTGCCAAGACCGGGGCGTAAAAAGTAGTAAAGAGTTGCTTCCCGATAGAGATGCGGAACTAGGACTTTATCTATTACCAGGATAGTAAGGGATTATCATATCTATTCCCAAGATCATTTCCTTGCCAACAAAATTAGAAAAGTGATGGTATCAAAGTTGTTTACTGGAAGCCTAAAATATGTAAGATTTTGAAGAATTGCTTCAATTTTGTAATGGCAATCACTAACAACTGCGTCGGCATTAATTTTTGATCTCGGTTTTTACGCATAGCTAACCCGCCTTAAACAACACCAAGCGGATTAGGATTCCAAGAATTAGGAGTAAGTAGGCCAGAAAAAATGTAATAAAAAAGAAGTTTTTTATCTGTAAATTAGCTGTCCATACACCACTGAGTCCACCTAAAATACCACTGACAATGGAGCCAAAGGGAACTAAAACTATCAGCGTTGGCAAAACAAAAACTCCGGCATAGGCACCCCCATTTACCAGCTCTGGTATGGAAAAAAGAGGTATAAAGGCAATGATTAATGTGCCTAAAAATGAGCCTAAAATGGCTGGCAGTAGTATGAATTTTATTCTTTTTTTAATAATCCCAATTATTAAACCTATGGCGCCTCCCACAATCAAACTGATGCTGAGGGACCAGATAGAGACCGACAACACTTCCAACAAAAGCTGTTCGCCAATGTCCATAATACAAATCAGCTCACAAAAGAGACTTGGGATTTGGGGCTAAGGATAAAAGACGATCGCCGTGATCAATACCGGGCTGTGGTGGGTAATTTGCTAGAATGAACTCGGCAACTGCCTTTGAGCACAGTTTTTACTCTCAGCTTCTCAAGCATTATGGGATATCTAGCTTCCTTTGTTCTGTTGGTGATTTATGTGGGCGGAGTCTGGCGTTTTCTTTCTGGCTATCGCCACACCAACTTCAACCGTAGCTTGACAACCCGCATCTCCCTTGCTCTGCTGTGGCCCGGTTTGTTGTTGGTCAATCCTGCCTACCGTAAAAATTTCCAAAAGGCCCTCAAAGGTCGTTAAAAGGTCGTTTGCCAAGCCCCCTTTCCAAGCTTGGGGAAGTTTACTAGAAATCCCCCAATTGTTGCCATGCCCATCTATTTTTATTGGGGCGAAGACCAATTTACCCTACAGCAGGCCGTTAAACAATTACAGAAACGCTGTTTAGATGCCCAGTGGGAAGCATTCAATTTTGAAAAAATTTCTGGGGAACAGGCCGATGCAACCCAACAGGCCCTGGAACAAGCCCTTACTCCCCCCTTCGGTGGTGGAGATCGCCTGGTGTGGGTGGTGGATTCCACCTTGGGACAAAGTTGTGACGATGGTTTGCTGGCTAGGCTGCAGAAAAGTATTCCCGCTATTCCCCCCGACTGTCATTTACTATTCACTTCCAGCAAAAAACTTGATCGCCGGCTGAAATCAACTAAATATTTAGAAAATAACGCCACCATTAGGGAATTTGCCCTCATTTCTCCCTGGAACACCGAAGCTTTAATTCACCAAATCCAGTCGATCGCCCAGGATCTGCAATTACCCTTAACGCCGGAAACGGAAGGTTTTTTGGCAGAAGCGTTGGGTAATGATACGAGATTAATTTGGAATGAGTTGCGTAAGCTAAAACTCTACAGTCAGAGCCAATCCGGCCCTCTAACGGTGCCCCAGGCCGAAGAGTTGGTCAACACCAGCACCCAAAATAGTTTGCAGTTGGCCCAGGCCATCCGGGACGGGGAAACAGCCCAGGCGTTGCAGTTGGTGGCGGATTTATTACTGACCCATAACGAACCAGCCTTAAAAATTTTGGCTACCCTCACTGGCCAGTTCCGCACTTGGACTTTGATTAAACTTGCCTTGGAAGCTGGGGAAAAAGATGATAAGGCGATCGCCGCCCAGGCGGATCTGAGTAATCCCAAACGTTTATATTTTCTGCGGAAGGAACTACGGGGCATCACCGGGGGGCAATTGCTCAAAACTCTGCCCCTGTTGCTGGAATTGGAATATCAACTCAAACGGGGCGCAGATCCCTGTTCCAGCCTACAAACTAAGGTGATTGAATTATCCTCATTGTTCCAACCTGTCCACCGTCGTCGTTAATATCCCAGCGTTGACAAATGGCCCTATGCTTAAAAATTGTCATTTCTCACACCTTGCCCAATGAAGTCTTCGGCCAAATCTCCTTTGCCCCCCTGGTTGACCATTGTCGGTCGAGTTCCTTTCCTTGCCTGCTTGGCGATCGTGGGATTATTGATCGCCCTAGGCCACAATTTTAGGGAAGTAAGCGACCTGAAGGAAATTGCCTTTGACATTGCCTTTTTAGACTGGCTTCGTCAAGTGATTCCCGAAAAGATGGCCCCTTTTTGGATCAAGGTCTACAAAGGTACTGGGGTGGAACTAACCGCCACCATGATCGCCATCACCCTGGGCTTTCTGGCCTGGAAACGCTATTGGTCGGAGATTAAATATTTAGTGTTTGCCACCCTGGGCATCCTTTTGGTAATTGACCAAGTGTTAAAACCTTTTTTTAACCGTACCCGTCCTTTGCCCCGTCTGGTGGATGTGGATGGTCGGAGTTTCCCCAGTGGCCATGCGGCGGGAGGAGTAGTTTTTTACTTTTACCTTGCCTTTTTGTTAGCTTCCCACTTTCCCCAATATCGTTGGCAAATTTACCTTGGTGCTACCCTTTGGGTGGGTTTCATTGGCATTGCCAGTATGTATTGTCGAGTTCATTGGTTAACGGACATTCTGGCCGGCTATGGAGTGGGCTTCATTTGGTTAACCATCAGTCTATTTTTGCTCAAGCGGGAAAAACCCGACGTCTATCTTTGAAGGTTTAAGGCTTAGTTAAGGATTGAGGACAATTTTAAGAATTCTCACAAAGGGGTTTGACTGGTTCAATTTGCTTCTACAAATAAGGCAGAACCATATCAGCATCAGCAAGGACAAGCATGGGGGAAATTAAACGCATTGGCATTTTGACCAGTGGAGGAGACTGCGCCGGACTAAACGCTGTAATTCGCTCTGTGGTACACCATGCCATTGGCACCTACGGTTGGGAAGTGATCGGCATTCAGGAAGCTACCCAGGGGTTAATGGAAAATCCCCCCAAGGCGATCGCCCTGCACCGGGATAACATTGACCATTTATTAATGATGGGGGGCACTTTTTTGGGCACCACCAATAAGGGCAATCCCTTTGCTTTTCCCATGGCCGACGGCACTGTACGGGACCGCACCGAAGATATTATTGCCGGTTATCGACAATTGAAACTAGATGCATTGATTGGCATTGGCGGGGATGGTAGTTTAGCCATTTTGCGCCGCATTGCCCAACAGGGGGGCATTAACTTGGTGGGTATTCCCAAAACCATTGACAACGATGTGGGGGCAACGGAAATTTCCATTGGTTTCGACACCGCCACCAACATTGCCACCGAAGCCCTCGATCGCCTCCATTTCACCGCCGCTAGCCATAATCGAGTCATGGTACTAGAAGTTATGGGACGGGATGCAGGGCACATTGCCCTGGCGGCTGGCATTGGGGGAGGAGCGGATATTATTCTTATTCCCGAAATTCCCTATCGCATCGAAAGTGTGTGCAATAAAATTCGCCAACGTCAGGCCCAGGGGAAAAACTTTTGCCTCGTGATGGTGTCGGAAGCAGTGCGGACGGAATTGGGCGATCAGGTCAAACAAATTCAACAGTTTGGCGAAGATCGCTATGGGGGCATCGGTAAATACATTGCGGAACAGATTGCCCAGCGTACTGGGGCAGAAACTAGGGTCACTGTGCTGGGACATATCCAACGAGGTGGCATTCCTTCCCCCTTCGATCGCCTATTGGGCAGTGTGTTTGGGGTGGCGGCGGTGGATTTGATTGCGGAAGGTAAATTCGACCACATGGTGGCTTGGCGCAATCGTCAGACTATCAGTGTGCCCATTGAGGACGCCATCCAAACCTATCAAACGGTGGAGTTGGACGGCACCTTGGTAAAAACTGCCCGGGGATTGGGCATTTGCCTCGGCAACGATTAAGTTCCCATCAGTTTTTAGCTGACCCTCTGGGGGCTGTTCCCCCAGTAAACTAGGCCAATTGTAAAGAAATATGGCGGATGTTAAAGCTTAGTTGCAAAAACCGCCGTTTTCCCTCCTTCTTCGCCAGGGGGATGATACCTTGTAAGACGAAAATTTTTTGATAACTTTAGCAAATTTAACCAATAACTAAGGGGTGGGGGTTAAAAATTATGTTTGATCGTCCCAACAAAGATTTAGTCAGCGCAGGTTTGGTTTCCGCCCTGGGGGCAGGCATTGTCACGTCCTTTGCCGTTAATCAGGGGCAAGACCCCTTTGTTGCTTTGATGATCACGGCGATCGCCAGTGTTTGTGGTATGGTGTGTCACCAGTTTGATCTAATTTGATTTTAACTTTGTGCAGTTTGACGTTCTGACCCTGTTCCCCGACTTTTTCACTTCTCCCCTGCAATCTGGTCTCCTCGGTAAAGCCCTAGAAAAGGCGATCGCTAGTGTTAATTTGATTAACCCCAGGGATTTTACCACCGACAAACATCGCCGGGTGGATGACGAACCCTACGGAGGGGGCGTGGGCATGGTCATTAAGCCAGAGCCAATTTTTGCAGCGGTGGAGTCCTTACCAGTACTGCCCAAGCGGGAAGTGATTTTAATGACTCCCCAGGGACGGCCCATGGACCAGGCATTGTTCCGGGAATTAACGGACTACGATCAATTGGTTTTGATTTGTGGCCATTACGAAGGGGTAGACGAACGGGTTTGCCAACTGGTGACGAGGGAAATTTCCCTGGGGGATTTTGTGCTCACCTGTGGTGAAATTCCCGCTTTAACTTTAATTAATGGTGTCACCCGTTTACTCCCTGGCACCGTGGGCAAAGAAGCATCCTTAGTGGCAGAAAGTTTCAGCACCGACCTGTTGGATTATCCCCATTACACCCGCCCCCCAGTGTTTCGGGATTTGGCCGTGCCTCCAGTGTTATTATCCGGCAATCACCAGGCGATCGCCGAGTGGAGACTGGCTCAACAGGAGGAACGAACCCAACAGAGACGACCAGATTTGTGGCAAAAATGGCAAAGTCAACAGTCGGGGACCAATGGTTGATATGCTCCTTTCCGTAAAGGAAAGGGATTCCTAAACCCCACGATTTAGGTCCCTGCTTCGTAGCAATTGCCCCTACTCTCAATTAGTTTTATGGTCTTACGTTTGCGACCCAGATTATCCCCCTAAGCCCTAGGGTTGTTGAGTGTCGATTTTCAACAGAAACACTGTTATAGTCATTTCAAATAATTTCGAGACTGCTTAAGTCTTTACTGACAAGCTTTTCGGTGAATTTGAATGTCTCAGTCTTACTAGAAACGACCATATGGGTTGGTCCAAGGGCGGGACTGCCCATTGCCCTATCCTCTTTTCCCGGTCTGCCGATTTGTCTGAGCCGCTAGTTGTACTGGACTTCGCCCGTTAGGCTGTCTGAATCCATCGTCTCGGGGGGGGTTAGTCACCACCTCCACTCCATCTTGTTAGGCCGTCCTAAAGCACAAGCTTTTAGACCCATTCTTTTGATAAATTTGCTCAAACTCTCCACAATTAAGGCGATCGCCACTTTCAAGCACAGTAATTGGTAGTTGTGGGGCAAACTTTGCTCCTAACCATAATTAAGTTTGAGGATCATTGTTAATTTGACTAAACATGGGGGAAAGATAAGCCACCAACGCCCCCAGGCTAAAGCCCATTAAATTACGGAACAGGGGCAAAAAATCACTGGTGCGGGTAACAACGGGGCCAATGCCAAAGGCGATGACTAGAATTCCCCACAGGGGCGACATAATCAACACCCACTGCCACGCAAAGGTCTGGTTCGGCGATCGGGGAATGGCGGCGAAGCCAAAAATTAATCCCCCCACAATGGAGGTTACTAGGGTTAGAATCCATTGCTCCCTGGGTAATCCGGGCACTACGTTACAGCCGCCTTTGAGCAAACAACCTTTAACTGTTTCGAGAGCCTCAGTGATGGCTAAATTCTCACCATTATCCCGAATATAGTACATATTGCCGAAGCGAGCCTGCATCTCAATCCAAAAGGTACGGGGCATCAACTCATATACCGCATCCCCAATGCTAAAGGCTAGTAAATTGCCCCCCCTAGCATCGGCCACCAATAAAATACTTTTATCGTCTAGGCCCCAAAAAGGAATCACTGCTCGCCCAGGACTACGGTCATATTGGGTTAACACCCGCAATTTCCAACCCGTCTCTACCTCAAAGCTATTCAAATCATCAATTAACTGGGCTTCTTGAATTTCCGGCAAAAAGTTGGCCAAGTCCACCACTGGGGTTTTTTCCGAGGGTAATAATTCAGGATTGTTCACCGCCTGGGCCGGTGCCAGCGGAACCCACCACAGCATTAGGGATAGACTAACCGCAAAAAACCAGACAAAATTTTTGCTGAGACGAGTGGCGGGGGACGGCAAAGGAACGGCCATATAGTTTTTCTTTAAGTTTCTTCACAGTTGTTTACCTTATTTTAAGGTATCGCCCCGGTTAAATTTTCATGCTAGCCGATCTTTTCTGGGCAAAAAAAAGCCCCCTAACAATGAGGCGAGGGGACAGTGAGGAGTTTTAAGCTTGAGACAGATGGATTACCCCAGAAGAGCTTTGGCTTTGGTCAGCACATTATCAACACTGAAGCCAAATTTCTCTAGGCAAACTCCACCGGGCGCCGAAGCACCAAATGTTTCAATACTAACTGTATCTCCTTCCGTGCCGACATACTTATGCCAACCGAAATTGGTGGCGGCTTCTACGGAAAGGCGTTTGGTGACAGCTTTAGGCAACACCGATTCTTTGTAGGCGGCGTCCTGGGCATCAAACAGTTCCCAAGAGGGCATAGAAACTACCCGGACTTTTTCGCCATCGGCGGCCAACTTTTCAGCGGCGGCTACACAAAGTTGCAATTCGGAACCTGTCCCTATCAAGATTAACTCAGGAGCGCCTTCGGAATCAACAATGGTGTAGGCACCTTTGGCCACAGCATCGATGGAAGTTCCAGGTAAATTGGGTACTGCCTGCCGGGTCAGGGACAACAGGGTGGGGGCATGGTCCTTGGCTTTGGCGATCGCCACTTTGTAGGCACCAGAAGTTTCATTGCCATCGGCAGGACGAATAACCGTCAAGTTGGGAATAGCCCGCAGGGAGGCCAACACCTCAATGGGTTGGTGGGTGGGTCCATCTTCCCCTTGGCCAATGGAATCGTGGGTCATGACCCAAATTACCCCTGCCTCAGAAAGGGCAGAAAGGCGGATGGCGGCCCGCATGTAATCGGTGAAGATTAGAAATGTAGCACCGAAGGGCAGTAACCCGGAACCGTGGAGGGCCATACCGTTACAGATGGCTCCCATGGCATGTTCCCGTACCCCAAAGTGGACGTTTCGGTTTTGGTACTGGCCTTTTTGGAAATCCCCGGAGCAGTGAAGTTCGGTCAAGTTGGAGTGGGTCAAATCCGCTGAACCGCCAATTAATTCAGGCAATACGGGGGCCAACGCATTGAGACATTCCTCGGAATATTTTCGCGTGGCTAAACCTTTCTGGTCAGGGGTAAAGCTAGCCAGATTTTTGTCCCAACCTTCCGGTAAGGCCCCGCTCAGTTGCCGTTCAAAGGCCGCTGCTTCAGCAGGATATTTGGTTTTATATTGGGCAAAGGCTTGGTTCCATTCCGCTTCGTAGCTGGCTCCCCGGTCAATGGCTTTGCGGGTATAATCCAACACTTCCTGGGGTACTTCAAAGGGCTCGTAGTCCCAACCCAGGTTTTTGCGGGTGGCGGCCACTTCGTCGGTGCCCAACGCGGCCCCGTGGATGCCGGCGGTATCAGATTTATTGGGCGCACCATAACCAATGATTGTGGTGACTTTGATCATGGAAGGTTTATCGGTTACGGCCTTGGCTTCCTCAATGGCCTTGGCGATCGCTGCCAAATCTGTGTTGCCATCCTTAACATGAAGCACATGCCAACCGTAAGCTTCAAAGCGTTTGCTCACATCTTCGGTGAAGGCCACATCAGTGGAACCATCAATGGAAATATGGTTATCGTCATAAAGGGCGATTAACTTACCCAAACCCCAATGACCAGCAATGGAAGCGGCTTCCCCAGAAATACCTTCCATATTGCAACCATCTCCCAGAATCACATAGGTGTAATGGTCCACAATCGTGGCATCAGGTTTGTTGTAGGTGGCGGCCAAATGAGCTTCTGCTAACGCCAAACCAACACCATTGGCAATGCCTTGACCCAGAGGTCCAGTGGTCACCTCTACCCCAGCGGTGAGGAAATTTTCCGGGTGTCCAGGGGTAGAAGATTCCCATTGACGGAACTGTTTAATGTCTTCGATGGTCACACTGTCATAGCCCATTAAGTAGAGCAGGGCATACTGCAACATGGAGCCATGGCCAGCGGAAAGCACAAAGCGGTCCCGGTTGAACCACTTGGGGTTCTTTGGGTTAAACTTCATGAACTTGTTCCAGAGGGTAAAGGCCATGGGCGCCGCACCCATTGGTAAGCCAGGGTGGCCAGACTTGGCCTTTTCGATGGCATCGATGGCTAAAAAGCGAATGGCATTAATAGAAAGTTCGTCTAAGGACTGGGTAGCAACGACCATAATGTTTGGAAAAATAAACTAACAATAATTGGGTCAATATCCACCGAGGGGCGGCAATGGTAGGGGCCAAGGCAGGCCAAATTGCTACCATCTTCCCACGGTTCGGGAAATTTTTCGGTGGGCTACTGATATTTTTTAAAGGCTAAGGTGACGTTATGGCCACCAAAACCAAAGGAGTTGGATAGGGCCACATCCACCGTTAAAGCTCGACTTCGGCCCGGCACATAATCCAAATCACACTCAGGGTCGGGGTTCTCCAAATTGATGGTGGGGGGAACTTTATCCTCGGCGATCGCCATCACCGTAGCTACTGCTTCAATGCCTCCAGAGCCGCCCAGCAGGTGACCAGTCATGGATTTGGTGGAGCTAACAGCAATGTTATAGGCATGGTTCCCCAACGCTTGTTTAATAGCCCTGGTCTCCGTCACATCGTTAGCAGGAGTACTGGTGCCATGGGCGTTGATATAACTGACCATTTCCGGCCTTAAATCCCCGTCTTTTAAAGCCCAGGCGATCGCCCTAGTGGCCCCCCGACCGTCCGGCACTGGGGCAGTAATGTGATAGGCATCACAGGTCATGGCATAGCCCACCATTTCCCCATAAATCCTTGCCCCCCGAGCTAGGGCAGATTCCAATTCTTCTAGGATCAGAATGCCAGACCCTTCCCCCATCACAAAACCATCCCGGTCCCTATCGAAGGGACGACTGGCATGGAGGGGATCATCATTGCGGAAAGATAAAGCTCGGGCTGAAGCAAAACCCGCATAGCTCAGCGGGGTAATGGCAGCTTCAGTCCCCCCACAGATCATCGCTTTGGCGTAGCCATTTTGCACCAAACGAAACGCATCGCCGATGGCATTAGAGCCCGCCGCACAGGCCGTCACCGTACAGTTATTGGGCCCCTTAGCTCCCAAATTAATGGCCGTTAACCCCGAAGCCATATTGGCGATCATCATCGGAATCATAAACGGACTGCAACGACTAGGACCCTTATCTAAGAGGATAGTCTGCTGGTCTTCCAGCACTTTCAAGCCACCGATGCCGGTGCCAATTAATACCCCCACCTCATCAGCGTTGAGTTCGTTAATCACCAATTTGGCATCATTAATAGCCTGTTGACTGGCACAAACGGCAAAATGGCAAAATCTGTCCATGCGCTTAGCTTCTTTACGGTCAAGAAACTGGGTGGCGTCAAAATCTTTTACTTCCCCTCCAAAACGGCAGGCTTGGTCACTGGCATCGAAACGGGTAATGGGGCCAATGCCATTGCGACCCTCCATTAATCCCTGCCAATAATCTTGGAGAGTATTACCAATGGGGGTGATGGCTCCCAATCCCGTTACAACAACACGTTTCTTTTCCAAATTTGCCATGGTACTTAATAGATAAAATCGGGGAGGGGACTCCCCTGGAGTTCTCCGCAAAGTGACAATGAGGGGCCCAGAGCCATGCCTGTAGGGGCAACCTTGTTGGCTTCAACCCAAAATTAGGGCTAGGCCAAACAGTGGGATAAACCATCTGGGGTTGTGACCCCAAAGGCTTCTTCGGGGGAGTCAGGGCTATGGCCGAAATCTATTTACTTTCGATGTGCTCAACAGCTTTACCCACGGTGTCAATGGTTTCCGCCACTTCATCGGGAATTTCAATATCAAATTCTTCTTCCAGGGCCATGACCAATTCCACTGTATCGAGGGAATCGGCCCCTAGGTCTTCGGCGAAGGTGGCATCGGGGGTTACTTTATCAGGATCCACTTCCAACTGTTCAACGACAATTTTTTTTACTTTTTCAAAAATTTCTTGATTCATTACAATACCTTTAACTATAAGAAGGGAAGAGTTTTGGGGCTGGGCCAAGGGCTAATCGCCAGCAAGACGGGGGACAGCCTAGAGCTGTCGCATAGCCGCTTGATCAGCAATGCGCTCAATTGTTCAGCGTTAACCATCTTAACGGAAAGGTATCCCTTGCACTAGATGCTTCCCTTGTCCATTGGCTAGAAATGTTTCCCAATCAGGGGTCTCTATTCTCCCCAATGGGGCACAATTTTTTCTATGTAACTCAATCGAGCAAGGGCAAAAAGAATGGGGCGCCAATTTGGTTGGTGGGTTTCCCCCAAGCACAGTAATTGTCCTTTGACGCAAACGATACGACCAGGGCTAGGGGAGATTTGTAACGAAGGGTCGATCGCCAAAACTGCGCTTTTCTTCTGGGGAGGAATACAAAATTCATAGCTTTGGGAGCGTTTGCCATCCTCTGGCCCCACCATTCCGTTGACGTCGATGGCCCCCAGGGGAAATTGAATTTTATCCAAGGTATTGGCCACTTTTGCCATCGGTTCTGGGAAGTCAGCGGCGATCGCCAAATCCATGGAGCCATAACTGCCACTAAGGGCATAAGTCCAAAAAGTCAAAACGGCTGGATAAAAATACTTTATTAGCATTAAGTTGAGCTTAATTTTGCCTTTGTTCTCAGTTTTTCACGTATAGCCCTCTGTTTTTTCATTTTCGGGCGTAATTACTTCCAAATACTGACTTTCCAAAAGGAAAATTCCCCGGTCAAATTTCACCCCCCAATAGCCGGCTGGTCTTCGATCCACCACCATTCCCTCAGCGGCGATCGCCAATAAATCCGGGGGACGGAGCATAGGCATAGGATCAGCGGTTTTCAGGTAGGGGGGGCGAGCAATTAAACGAACTAGGGCACCAACAAAGAGATCAGCCATAATTGATTCGGTCTGGGGTCAGGGTCAAGTGGTGGAATAAGCCTGCAGGGAAGGGTATTTTCCCCCGGGAAAAACCAAAGTAATTTAATCAATATTATTTTGCCATTTAGGTAAATCCCCGGTCACCGGACCATGGATGGGTAACAATGGAAAAAATATCAACACAACCACAATTCCCCATTAGAGGACAAGAGTATGGAAGGCAACCTAGAAGTTAGACAACATCTCAATCAAGCCCTGAAACTGCAACTCACCGCCATTAATCAATATTTTCTCCATGCCCGCATGTGCAAGAATTGGGGGCTAAATGACCTTAATCAGTATGAGTACAAGGTGTCTATCAAGGCCATGAAACAGGCCGATAGCCTAATCGAGAGGGTGTTGTTTTTAGAAGGTTTACCCAACTTGCAAAACTTGGAAAAATTGCTCATTGGTGAAACCGTGCCGGAAATTTTGGCCAATGACCTGACCCTTAACCAGGGCATTAGGGGGGATTTAGTCAATAGCATTGCTTTCTTCGAAGCCGAACGGGACTATGTTAGCCGGGATGTGCTGTCGGAAATTCTTGAGGAAACAGAGGAACAAATTGACTGGCTAGAATCCCAGCAATGGCTAATTGCTAATTCTGGACTGGAAAACTATCTCCAATCGATGATGGGAGAATAGGCTCACATTGATCAAAAGACAAGTACAGGCACCGAGAAAGTGAACAAATCAAATCCAGCCTCAGTGCCTGTTTTTTAGTAAAAATATTTGGGGAAAGATTATTTTTTGCCGGCGAAAAATGCCAAATGGTACAGATTGCGGCGCCAGGGATGACACTGAATTTCCTGTACTACGGCTTCCCCTTCCCAGGCAAGATGGGGAATTTTAACTTCGATGGGGGTCTCCTTAACGGTGACACTCCGCAACATGGTGACGGCGGTTTTATGGTCCACCACGAGGGAAATGGATTCTGCACCATTATGGCCGTAGAGAGTAGCGGGGATTAAACCATCCCGACGCAAAGCTCTGGGGTTAACATTTTCGGGGCGTTGTTGACATTCAATGGAAAGGGCCATGGTAATACTCGCAAAAATAATAATCAGGGTTAACAAGGGGAAAGCAATTCTAGGCCACATCAAGCCACTGGATCACCGTTGGCATGCAGTAAGGCCCGCTTTGGCCCGTGGATAGGATCTTCAACAATGATGGTCTGATCCCGACTGGCCCCCAGGGAAACAATGGCGATCGGGACCTCCATCAATTCCGCTAGGAACTTTAGATAGTCCAATGCCTGGGGGGGCAGATCTTCTAGGGTGCGGCATTCTTCCGTGGAACATTGCCAACCGGGAAGGGTTTTATAAATGGGCTGACAGCGGGCAAATTCCGCCGCATTACCAGGGAAATGGTCACAGGTTTTACCGTCTAGCTCGTAGGCGACGCAAACTTTGATTTCCGCTAGTTGGTCTAACACATCTAATTTGGTGATGGCTAAACAGTCCAGCCCATTGATCCGCACGGCATAGCGGCCAATGACCCCATCAAACCAGCCACAGCGTCGACGCCGGCCAGTGGTGGTGCCAAATTCTGCTCCCCGGTCACAGAGATGTTGATTTAATTCCCCATCTAGTTCAGTCGGGAAAGGACCTTCCCCAACCCGGGTAGTATAGGCTTTAGCAACGCCAATGACTCGGTCAATCATGGTGGGGCCAATGCCTGCCCCCACACAGGCTCCCCCTGCAATGGGATTGGAGGAGGTGACGTAGGGATAGGTGCCATGATCTAAATCTAGTAAAGTCCCCTGGGCTCCTTCAAAGAGAATATTTTTCCGTTGATGTATGGCGTCGTAAATTTTTAAGGAACTGTCCACCACGTGGGGCCGCAGACGATCGGCGTAGGTGGTATATTCGGCGATGACCGTTTCCGGGTCTAGGGGGGGCAGGTCGTAGAGTTTATCTAAAACAACGTTTTTATATTCAACGGTCCAAAGCAGTTTTTTGCGGAGAATTTCAGGATTCATCAAATCCACCACCCGAATTCCCATGCGCTCCGACTTATCGGCGTAGGTGGGGCCAATTCCCCGGCCGGTGGTACCAATTTTATGCTCTCCTCTTTTTTCTTCCGATGCTTGGTCTAGCAAACGGTGGAAAGGCATGGTGACATGGGCCGTTTGGGAGATATATAGACGATCAAGGGAAACATCCAGAGCTTCCAATTGGTCGAATTCCTGTAACAGAACTTTGGGGTCAATAACAGTCCCCGAGCCGATAATACATTCTGTGTCCGGATAAAGAATGCCCGAAGGAATCAGGTGGAGCTTAAAAGTCTGATCGTTAACTACAATTGTATGGCCTGCGTTTACTCCCCCCTGGGGCCGCACTACCACATCCGCTGATCGACTCAATAAGTCGGTGATTTTACCTTTTCCCTCGTCGCCCCACTGGGCGCCGATAACAATAACGTTAGCCAAGAGCTTTTATTATAAGAAAGTTCACACAAACTATCACTATTGCACTTTTCGGTTATGGTGTCAACAATGACCAGGCACCTTGTTGCCAAATTGTGATTTTCTCTCCCAAGACGACCCAAAACTGGGCACAAATTCACAAAGTATTGTCTTTCTGGCGATCGCCGAATTCGCTGCCATTGAGCTTCGAGGAACTGCCATTTCTTGGTCAACTCCAATAGTCCAGAAGACGATCCAACTCAGATGTGGTGATGAGGCCGTACCGCCAAAAAATAACTGGCAAATAGGATGGCATTGCTTCAGTTTGTTTCAGTCCCCAGGTGATTTGCTCCGATGACAGTGAAAATTCTCTTTTCAGTAGTCGAATAAGATTTTCGAGCTCCATCATAGATTTCTCCCAGGGAAAGAATTAGTTTCTTCGCCGATAACTCTAGTGACGATGGTCGGTGGATTCAACTTTAATGGCGATCGCCTCGTAGGCGGAGTCGGACTGGAATTGTTGAAACAAGACAAAACTCAACACCAGCAAAGCGCAAACAGCAATCAACATAGGAGTCACTTTGTAAACTTATGTTAATAATCTTACCGACTCTTCTCATAATCTGCAATGGGGAATTTACCGACGTAGCATCATCTTTGTCCAGATAAAAAACCAGACCTGTGGAGGGCCTGGCTTAAAAAGATCTTCAGAAGTCATTTAGTCCGGTTTAATTCATTCAATAGCCGATGCCAACTGAAATTTAACGACAAAGAGCAACTGGTTTTTTATTTCTTTTTCTTGTCCCCGGCATTTTTTTCTTTCATGCCATACTTACGCATAAAGCGGTCAACACGGCCTTCCGTGTCAATAATTTTCTGGGTACCGGTGTAGAAGGGATGGTTGCCAGACCAGATTTCCACATTGATTTCCGGTTTAGTGGAACCAACGGTCATAATCACTTCCCCGTTGCAGGTGATTTTGGCATCGGGGTACCAGGTGGGATGGATGTCAGCTTTGGGCATGGTCAGTCTTAGATAATTCTAAATAAGGTGGTAAATTCCAATCCAATTAACGTTTGGAGTACTGGGGCGCTTTACGGGCTTTGTGAAGACCGTATTTCTTCCGTTCTTTTGCTCGGGGATCCCGGGTCAGATAGCCTTCCGCTTTTAGGGGCTGACGATTTTCGGGAGAAAGTTGACACAGGGCGCGGGCCACACCGAGTTTAACGGCATCGGCTTGGCCGGTTAGGCCACCACCGTGGGCATTGACCAAGATGTTATATTCCCCTTCTAAACCCAAGGTTTCCAAGGGAGCCTTAAGACTTTGAATATAGTTGGCAATGCGGTTGAAATAAATTTCTCCAGGCTTACCGTTTACCACTACTTCTCCCTGGCCGGGCACGAGGCGCACCCTGGCGATCGCCGCTTTACGACGGCCGGTGCCCCAATAGACGACTTTATTGCTGGAATCGTTGGCTTGCATTAGTTAGCTCCTGCGGGAATGGTGTTGATAACAAGGGTTTCCGGTTGTTGGGCCGCGTGGGGATGGCTTGGTCCGGCATAGACTTTCAGCTTAGTGAACAGCTTGCGACCGAGGCTATTTTTGGGTAACATTCCCCGGATAGCACTTTCCACAATCCGCTCAGGTAAACGGCCCTGCAGTTTTTCAAAGGTTTCCTCCTTCATGCCACCGGGACGACCAGAATGGCGGCGGTACAATTTTTGTTCCCGCTTTCTGCCCGTTACTTCCACCTTTTCGGCATTGATAATAACAACGAAATCGCCCGTGTCCATGTGGGGGGTAAAGGTGGGTTTATTTTTCCCCCGGAGGATGGTGGCAACCTCCGTGGCCAGACGGCCCAGCCGTTGGCCCTCCGCGTCAATCACATACCACTTATGGTCGAGGTTATCGATGGTTGGTAATACAGTTTTGTTCATAGTGTTCAAAAATACCGTCGCTTAATAACGAGGAATAATTATTTACCTTAGTGATTCAATTTAATTGGTCTTTGAATTGCCACAGGGGCTGGCCATCAAACCAGAGGGAATCAGGTAAGGGAAAATTTTCATAACCGACCCGGAGCAGGCACAGACCCTTGGCGGGAGCGGCATATTTGACTAGGTCGCGGCGCTGATTAACCCAAATATCATTGAAGTTAGTCAAACTCCGTTGCCCAGAGCCTACTTCCACCAGCATGCCCACCAGCAGACGCACCATGCCATACAGAAAGCCATTGGCTTGGATTTCCAGATAAACCATGGGCCCCTGGCGATAGCACTCCACCTCCTGCACTTCCACCCAGGAATGCTTCCGGGCAGAACCCGCTCGGTGAAAAGCCGCTAGGTGATGCTTCCCTAACAAAGGTTCCATCGCCTTTTTGATGACTTCTTCCCGAAGGGGAAAATGGTAGTAGTGCCAACTGAAGGCATCAGCAAAGAGGTTGGGCCATTGGCCAGTGTAGATGCTATAGCGGTACCGTCGCCAAAGAGCAGAAAAGCGAGCATGCCATTGATTATCCACCGCCACTGAACCTCTGATCAGAATATCCCGGGGCAGATGGCAGTTTAGAACCTTACTCCAACGGGAGGCGGGAATTTGCCCCACAGGGTCATCAAAATGGGCTACCTGGGCCGCTGCATGGACCCCGGTATCAGTTCTACCGGCACCGTGGAGGTTGACAGACTGGCCCACCACCTTGGCGATCGCCAACTCAATCTCCCCTTGGATAGAGGCAAAATTAGGCTGACGCTGCCATCCATGAAAACGAGTGCCCAGATATTGAATCACCAGGGCAACCCTTCGTTTGGCAGTAGATGAAGGAGAAAGCATCAAGACAAACCGTCCAGCTACACCAATTCGATCACAGCCATCTCTGCGTTGTCCCCCCGGCGGCGCAGGGTTCTGATGATGCGGGTATAGCCACCGTCACGGTCTTTATAGCGGGTGGGAGCATCAGCAAACAGAGCATGGACTGTGGGTTTATCGTACATATAGCCCAAAGCCCGGCGACGGGCCGCTAGAGAGCCATCTTTAGCCAAGGTGATCATCCGGTCAACCTCAGACCGCACCGCCTTAGCCCTAGCCTTAGTGGTCTTAATTTGTCCATGGCGGATCAACTCAGTGGTTAAAGCCCTTAGTAGAGCTTTTCTCTGGTCAGCGGGCTTCCCCAACTGAGGCACTCGACATCTGTGTCGCATGGTGACTAAACTCCTAAAAAATAAACAACAGGGGTTATTCTAGGGCGAAAAACAGGAGCCAAACCCGTTAAGCCTTAGCCTTTTCGTGGGGTAGGGTAATACCCAAACGTTTTTGCAGTGCCTCAATGACCTCTTCCGCGGATTTCAGACCAAAATTCTTAATTTCCAGTAGATCCTCCTGGCTATACTCCAGCAGATCCGCCACAGAGTTGATCTGGGCCCGCTTCAAGCAGTTGTAGGCACGAACGGAAAGTTGTAACTCCTCAATGGGAATTTGGCTTTCCGGATTGACCTCATCCTGGTAGTCACTGTGGGCGGTTTCCAGTTCGTTGAGGTCCTTGAGGGGGATAAAAAGATTGGCAATGATATCAGAAGCTTCCGACAGAGCTTCCCTAGGCTGGATGCTGCCATTGGTCCAAATGTCCAAAATTAGACGATCCTTTGGACTCATGCCATCGGCCCGAATATCTTCAACCGTGTAGTTAACCTTGGTCACCGGCATAAACACAGAGTCAATCTGGAGAAAATCCAGGGATGAGTTTTCGTCCTTGCCCCGCTCAATAATGCGGTAGCCAACGCCGCGTTCCACCCGGAACTCCATTTCCAGCTTTGCTCCTTCGGCTAAAGTGGCAATGTATTGATTGGGATCAATAATTTCTATTTCCGAAGGTACTTCAAACTGTCCCGCCGTCACAGTCCCCGGCCCAACCGCCGTTAGGCGTCCAATCTGGGGCTGGTCGGTATAGCTTTTCAGCACAAGTTCCTTCATGTTCAGCATAATTTCCAGTACATCCTCTCGAACCCCTGGAATCGTGGCGAACTCATGGTTAACTCCAGCGATGCGGATAGCCGTTACAGCGGCCCCGGGCAGATTAGATAATAAAACCCGCCGCAAGGCATTCCCCACCGTTGTTCCCTGGCCCCGGTCTAAGGGTTCAAGGGAAAACTTACTGTACTGCTGTTGATTTTTTTTTGTGCTGGATTCCACGCACTCAATTTGAAACTGCGCCACTGACGCGACCTCCCTTATATCTCCGTGTAAATAGCTTGACCGACGCTATCTCAGTCAGAGGAAATTATGATTTGCTCAAAAAAACTGTTAGCAAAAAACCTAACTGTCCTAGACCCGACGGCGTTTGGGGGGACGACAACCATTGTGGGGGATAGGAGTAACATCCCTGATCAAGGTAATTTCCAAACCAGCCCCCTGGAGAGCTCTGATGGCAGTTTCCCGACCAGCGCCGGGGCCGCTCACCATTACTTCCAGTTGTCTCATACCCTGTTCCATCGCCCGACGGGCGGCGGAGTCAGCGGCGGTTTGGGCTGCATAGGGAGTGCCTTTTTTAGCTCCCTTGAAACCGCTCGAACCAGCGGAAGCCCAGGAAATTACGTCACCGCGGATATCGGAAATGGTGACAATGGTGTTGTTGAAAGTGGATTGAATGTGGGCCACACCGCTAGGGACATTCTTTTTGGCCTTTTTGGGCCCAGTTTTTCTGGTAGGACGCGCCATAGTGATTGCTTGAAAGCTTCAATAAACAGGACAGGGATAGGGAGAAGATTATTTCTTCGCGGGGGTCTTCTTCTTACCGGCAACGGTTAAACGACGACCCCGACGGGTACGGGCATTAGTTCTAGTCCGTTGTCCCCGCACAGGCAAGCCCTGACGATGACGACGCCCACGATAGGTGCCGATATCCCCAAGGCGTTTAATATTCATGGCCTCCCAGCGACGGAGATCCCCTTCGATCTCATAATTTTCGTCGATGTAGGTTCTTAATTTGAGCGCATCTTCATCACTGAGATCCTTAACTCTGACATCGGGATTAACCCCGGTGGCGTCCAGAATTTCATGGGAGCGCGACAGACCAATACCATACAGATAAGTGAGGGCGATTTCCACACGCTTATCCCGAGGCAGGTCAACACCAGCTATGCGTGCCACGTTGATTTTCCTCTAAATAAGTTCAATAAATTTATGGAGTAGGGTTTAAGACAAACCGGGATGGTAACCACTGGGAGAACTGCTAACCTTGACGCTGTTTATGCTTGGGGTTAGCGGAACAGATGACCATCACACGACCGCGCCGACGAATAACGCGGCACTTATCACACATTTTCTTAACGGAAGCTCTAACTTTCATGCCTGATTTTCTTTGGCAACACTGCAAGCTCTTAATTATAACAAGTTATCGCGGCGATGTCATGGCAAACCTGAGATTAACTTTTCCCAAATCAAGAATTGTTAACCCTGGGTCAGCGCCACCGTCAAATTAATGATTACTTTTTATTTTTAAGGCGATAGGTAATGCGGCCTTTGGTGAGATCGTAGGGAGTTAATTCCACCTTGACCCGATCGCCGGGGAGAATTTTGATGTAATTGCGGCGAATTTTGCCGGAGATGTGGGCTAGAACATTAAATCCATTGTCGAGATCTACCCTAAACATGGCATTGGGCAATGATTCCATCACCGTGCCCTCCATCTCAATTAAATCTTGTTTAGACAAGCGGTTAATAACCTCCTAAAAATAAAACAGAACAGACAGGAAAAAAGTGCCGTTTTTCATCATAACAAATCTAGGTTGATCCATTGTCCAACCTATGCTTATCTTGACATTTTTGCTCAGGGCTTGACTAGTTTTTGCAGAGTTGCGCTGATAACTTCCACCGCTTGGTCTCCATCGAGAGAATAGAGTTTGCCCTGTTCTTGGAAGTAGGCGATTAATGGGGTAGTTTGTTCGGTGTATACCAAAAGCCGGTGGCGGATAGTGGCCTCATTGTCATCGGCCCGCCCCCGGGCCAATAGCCGCTCAACAATTACTTCATCGGGCACTTTTAAATTAATCACCCAATGGGTGCGGTGCCCAATATTTACCAATAATTCGTCCAAAAAAATCGCCTGGTTGACGTTGCGGGGAAAGCCGTCCAAAATCCAACCATTTTTCGTATCGCTGTAACCTAACCGTTCTTCAATTAGGCCCAGGATTAGTTGATCGGGCACCAATTCTCCCCTGTCCATATAGCCCTTGGCCTGATTCCCTAACTCCGTACCATCGGCGATCGCCTGACGGAGCATATCCCCGGTGGAAATGTGGGGAATGGCCAGAGTCTCCGCCAAACCCACCGCCTGGGTACCTTTACCAGAGCCGGGGGCCCCCAGAAAAATTAAACCTTTAGCCATAGCCATAATCCGTAAAAACTCCAAAAATTAATCAAAAAAAGACGGTCAAGGAAACAGCTTTGTAAGCTTTCCCTAACCGCAGTGTTTAATAAGACTGATTGATGCAACTCTGCCCGTAAAAAATAGGGGCCATTAGGGTTGTTTAATCATTCCTTCATAGCGTTGGGAAATAACATAGGTTTGGATCTGCTTTGCCGTGTCAATGGCTACCCCCACCAAAATCAGCAGGGATGTGGCCCCCAAACCTTGGAAAGTGGTCACCCCGGTGGCCTGTTCCACAAAGATAGGCAGAGTGGCCACAAAGCTGAGGAAAATTGCCCCCAGAAAAGTGAGACGATTGAGCACCCCTTCCAGATATTGCTCTGTTTTTTTGCCGGGACGAATGCCAGGAATACTAGAGCCCATCTTTTTCAAGTTTTTCGATACGTCCTCCGGATTAACAATCAGGCTGGCGTAGAAATAACTAAAAAAGAAGATCATCAGGGAATAAACCACTGTGTAGATCCAAGTGCCAGGACGCAGGGCA
Organism: Synechocystis sp. PCC 6714; assembly: GCF_000478825.2. Taxonomy (NCBI): domain Bacteria; kingdom Bacillati; phylum Cyanobacteriota; class Cyanophyceae; order Synechococcales; family Merismopediaceae; genus Synechocystis; species Synechocystis sp. PCC 6714. The sequence continues at coordinate 2,482,118 of NZ_CP007542.1, forward strand.
TTGGAAATTTGGATTAAGATTTCCCCAAATCCCCCCAATCCCTCATTGCCCGTGGCAAATCCTGCCAAGGAAGAGGGCAAAATCAGCACTGCGGAGGCAAAAATGATCGGCATTACCCCCCCTTGGTTCAAGCGCAGGGGTAGATAACTGGTGCGTTCCCGATAGAGCTTTTTCCCCACCTGACGACGGGCGGAAATAATCGGAATCCGACGGGTACCTTCCTGAACAAAAACAATCCCCACAATCATGACGAGGAAAACTAGCATCAACAGCACCACCGCTGTGATGGACTGTCTGCCCCCCGATTGGGCATATTCTATGGTTTGGCCGAGGGTTTGGGGCAGAGTGGCCACAATGTTGACGAAAATCAACAGGGAAGCGCCGTTGCCAATACCTCGTTCTGTGATCAACTCGGAAATCCACATTACAAACATGGAGCCGGCGGTGATGGCCAAAACCGTTTGAAAAATAAATAGGGGACCATAATCATTGGCGTAGGGCCGCAGTAAACCAACAGTTAGACCCAAGCCCTGGATAATGCACCAACCAAAGGCGATGTAACGGCTGTATTGGGAAATTTTCCGCCGTCCTGCCTCCCCTTCATTTTTTTGTAAATCTTCCAGCGCCGGAATTGCCGCCGTCAGCAACTGCATGATGATGGAAGCATTGATGTAGGGCAGAATCCCCAGGGCGAAAATACCCACGGTGGATAGACCACCCCCAGTAAAAATATTTAAAAAGCCAATAACAGAGTTATCGTTGATGGCCTGACTAAAAGCCTGGCGATCAATGTCCGGAACCGGGATAAAAATTCCCACTCGGACTAGAATTAGTAGCCCAATAGTAATAAGCAGCCGACCACGAAGGCCAGCCGCTTGGGCCATCTGCAGGAAGGTTTCCTGGGCAGAGGGGGCTTTATCTCGACTTACGACCATTTATTTATACCTGAGTAAAAGTGCGAGGGATGAAGCAAAACGATGAATTAACCTATTATCTCCTTCTCCCAGGCCATGGGGAAGGATTTTGGTTGCCATTGTTAAGCCTGAGCCACCACACTGCCGCCGGCCGCTTCAATTTTGGCTTGGGCTGCCTTGGTACAGGGGGCATGGACGGTCAGGGCGACGGCTAATTCTCCGTTGCCCAAAACTTTCAAGGGGCCGTCATTGCTGGTGACAATGCCCGCTTCCATTAGGCTTTCCAGGGTGACCACTGTGTTGGGAGCTAAGCCGGCTAGCTTACCAACGTTGACCACCGTAAAATGCTTCGGATTATAGAGGGGAAAATGCTTTAACTTAGGCAGACGACGGTAGAGGGGCATTTGCCCCCCTTCAAAGCCTGCTTTAGTGCCGGTGCCGGAACGGGATTTTTGTCCCCGCATACCAAAACCACAGCTAGCGCCTTGCCCTGCCGCAATACCCCGACCAACACGGCGACGGCGTTTCTTCGCACCGTCTTTGGGAGAGAGTTCGCTCAAATTCATGGCTAATGTCTAAAAAATTAAGTTCACAGGATGAAATGGGAGCCCAAAAACTTAGGGCTTGGGAGTTTTAAGTGTAAAGATGCTCGACGGAAACTCCCCGTTCTTCCGCTACTTCCGAAAAAGTACGCAAAGTTTCCAGGGCATTGATGGCGGCCCGGGCATTGTTGAGGGGGTTATTGGAGCCAAGTTGTTTGGCCAAAATATTCTTAACCCCGGCTAGTTCAAGCACTGTACGGACAGCACCACCGGCAATTACCCCAGTACCGGGAGCGGCGGGACGAACCACCACTTTGGCTCCTCCGGATACCCCATTGGTGATGTGGGTAATGGAGTTGGATTTAGTTAAGGGCACTTCAATCAGTTGTTTTTTGCCATCGGCCACCCCTTTACGGACGGCACCGATTACGTCTCCAGCTTTACCTACCCCCACGCCGACCTGACCGGTTTCGTTACCGACTACCACGATCGCCCGGAAGCTAAGTTTCTTACCGCCTTTGACCACTTTACTGACCCGACGGATTTGAATAACCCGTTCTTGCCAGTTGGTGTCTTCTTTTTTTTCTCGGCTGGTTTTACGACGCTTTGCCATAGTAATTTCCTTGGATGTTAATGGGTTTGGTTAACGTTGTTAGAAATTGAGACCGGCTTCCCTGGCCGCCTCCGCCAGAGCTTTTACCCGTCCGTGATACAACTTACCACCCCGGTCAAAAACTACCTGGTTAATGCCCTTGGCGATCGCCCGTTGGGCCACCAGTTTACCCACTTCCGCCGAGGCTTCCTGGGTGGCGGTGGAGCTGAGGGACTTTTTCAGATCTGGATCGAGGGTGGAGGCCGCTGCTAGGGTGTGCTGGGCCACATCATCGATGACCTGGGCATAGATATGGTCATTGGACCGAAAAACCGCCAAACGTGGCCGTTCGCTGGTACCGGATAAATGGCGACGCAGACGACGGTGACGACGTTGGGTAGCAGATTTACGAGTGCTTTTCATAGTTTATTTCTTCCCTGTCTTACCAGCTTTACGACGGACATATTCACCTTGGTAGCGGATACCCTTACCTTTGTAGGGTTCTGGAGGCCGCACAGCCCGGATTTTGGCCGCTGTATCACCCAAGAGTTCCTTGTCAATACCAGAGACAATCACCTGGGTGTTATTTTCAACTTTGACTTCAATGCCCTGGGGCATAGTCATTTCCACCGGCTTACTGTAGCCGACGTTGAGGGTTAATTTATTGCCCTGGGCTTGGGCCCGATAGCCCACTCCTTGGATTTCCAGACGACGTTCAAAACCCTGGGCTACCCCATCCACCATATTGGCGACGAGGGTGCGGACCAGGCCGTGGCGTTCCCGGGCTGTGCGGGACTCATCCTGGCGGGTGACTGTGATGGTTTCCCCTTCCTGGGCCACAATTACCTTTTCTGGTAACTGTCTTTCCAAAGACCCCTTAGGGCCTTTAACACTCAGGTGGCTGCCTTGGATATCTACGCTAACCTTCGCAGGGAGGGAAATGGGGCGTTTTCCGATACGGGACATAGGATTAATTCTGTAAAGTTAAGTTTAATTTAGTAATTCAACAGTAGTCTTCGACCAGGACTACCAAATGTAACAAAGGATTTCGCCGCCAATACCCTGACGACGGGCTTCCCGGTCGGTCATAATGCCGTGGGAAGTGGAAACGATGGCAATGCCGATGCCCCCCAATACCCGGGGAATTTTTTTGGAGGGGGAGTAAACCCGCAAACCAGGCTTACTGACCCGTTGGAGGGTGTTAATCAAAGGCTGACGGGTTTTGCCTTTGTACTTGAGGGTGAGCACTAACATTTTGTTAATGCCTTCGCCGGTTTCAGCGTAGTCCTCAATGAACCCTTCACTCTTGAGCACTTTGGCAATGCTCAGGGTCATTTTGGTGGTGGGCACCTGGGTAGTGCTATGTCTCACCGCACAGGCATTGCGGATGCGGGTGAGCATGTCGGAAATTGTGTCTGTTGAAGCCATTATTCCTGCTGGTAGATTCTCCTAAAGGATGATGATTCAGGTGGATTGATGGAGACTTAGCCCTGACCAATCACCCTGAGCCGCGACTAAATTAACTTCTAAAGGGCATGCCCAAGGCTTTGAGCAATGCACGACCTTCTTCGTCGGTTTGGGCGCTGGTGATGATGGAAACGTCCATACCCCGGATTTGATCGATGGTGTCGTAGTCAATTTCGGGGAAAATTAATTGTTCGCGAATACCCAAGCTATAGTTACCCCGGCCATCAAAGCTGTTGGGACTAATGCCTCGGAAGTCCCGAATGCGGGGTAGAGCCAAGTTAATTAAACGATCCAAAAAGGCATACATGCGCTCGGAGCGGAGGGTAACCATTACCCCGACTGGCATACCTTCCCGGATTTTAAAACCGGCGATCGCCTTGCGGGCCCTTGTCACCACCGGTTTTTGCCCCGTAATGGTGGCCAATTCGGCCAAGGAAGACTCCAAAGCCTTGGCATTTTGGGAAGCTTCCCCCAGTCCTCGGTTAACCGTTACCTTAATTAACTTGGGTACTTGGTGAATATTTTTATAACCAAACTCCTCCTGTAACTTAGGAAGAATAGTTTGTTGGTAAAGGGTCTTGAGTCGTTGAGTCATGGTATTTACAAGGTCTCTGGGCTTGGTCAGAGAGTAGATAGAAGAAGGGAACTCGAGCACATCGGGTTAAGGACTAAGATTGCCTGGGTTACAGAGGTGCGAGTCGTTAGTCGATGATTTCGCCTGTTTTTTTCAGCATCCGCACTTTACGGCCATCGTCGGTGACGGTGTAGCAAATGCGACTGGCAATTTTTTCCTTGGTGGAATAGAGCATTACTTTAGAGCTATGGATGGGAGCTTCATAACTACTAATTTGCCCAGATTCCCCTTCCTGGCGAGGTTTAACATGTTTGGTGCGGATATTTACCCCTTTGACCACCACCTGACTTTGGCTAGGAATGGTACGCAGGACTTCTCCCACTTTGCCCTTATCCTTGCCGGAAATTACTTGGATGGTGTCACCTTTTTTGACGTGCATCTTCACCCGGCGGGGAGCTTGTTTGGTTTTAGTCATCTAGAGTACCTCCGGAGCCAAAGAAACAATTTTGGTAAAGTTTTTGTCCCGTAGTTCCCGGGCCACGGGGCCAAACACCCTGGTACCCCGGGGATTACCCTCGGCGTTGATAATCACAGCGGCATTGTCATCAAAGCGGATACTCATACCACTAGCCCGGCGTAGGGGCTGTTTGGTTCTGACAATCACTGCTCGCACCACGTCGGACTTTTTAATGGGCATATTGGGAAGAGCATCTTTCACCACGGCAATAATTTGGTCGCCAATGCCACCATAGGTGCAGTTGCCCGTGCCCAGAACCCGCAGACACATGAGCTTACGAGCCCCACTGTTGTCCGCGACGTTGAGATAGGTTTGTTGTTGAATCACGGCGTTTTCCTAAAAAAATCGGACTAGGATGAATGGCTCATAATGTTGATTACTTGCCAGCGTTTGGTTTTACTCAGAGGGCGGGTTTCTTGGATACGAACCTTGTCCCCTTCTTGACACTGGTTTTCTTCGTCGTGAGCTTTGAACTTCTTGGTTTTGACGACAATCTTGCCGTACTTGGGGTGGGGAGAACGGCTTTCCACAGCAACAACCACGGTTTTATCCATTTTGTTACTGACCACAATGCCCACACGTTCTTTGATCGCCATGGTGTTTCTATGCCTCCTCAGAAGGACTATTCTCAATTTGTCGTTCCCTTTCCACCGTCAATAGTTGGGCTAAGCGGTGGCGGGCATGTTTAAATTCATGGGGATTTTCGGGACGACGGGTGGCCTGTTGGAACCGAAGTTGGAATAATCTTTGCTTGGTAGCCAGAATTTCAGTGGCCAATTCTTCGTCGCCGAGTTTCCTTGCGTCCGCAATGTTGGGAAGAGCCATGGTTAAATGTAATCCTCCTGACGGGTAATAAATTTAGTCTTAATGGGCAATTTCTGGGCGGCGAGGCGCATGGCTTCCCGAGCCACTTCCTCTGATACTCCAGCCAGTTCAAACATGACGCGGCCGGGCTTAACCACCGCTACCCAATATTCTGGGGAGCCCTTACCAGAACCCATCCGGGTTTCAGCGGGTCGCATGGTGACAGGTTTGTCGGGAAAAATACGAATCCAGATTTTCCCACCCCGCCGGATATAACGGGTCATGGCTCGACGGGCGGCTTCGATTTGCCGGGAGGTAATCCAACAGGGCTCGGTGGCCTGGAGGGCGAAATCACCGAAGTTGAGGGTGCTGCCCCGCTCCGCTAGACCCCGCATCCTACCCCGTTGCTGTTTACGGAATTTTGTTCTTCTAGGACTTAACATAGTGCGTTAACGAATAGGCGTTAATGAATGGCGATCGCCAAAGGGATGGCGCTTAACCGTCCTGGGAACGGTCATCGAACTGTTGTCGACGGGATTTACGACGGGGTTGGCTGGGGGGAGCAACGATGGTGGCTTCCTGTCCAGGGATAACTTCCCCTTTAAAAATCCAGACTTTAATACCTAAAATGCCGTAGGTGGTCAGAGCAGTGCGGTAGGCGTAATCAATATCCGCCCGCAGAGTGTGGAGAGGCACCCGGCCTTCCCGTACCCATTCCGTCCGGGCAATTTCTGCCCCGTTGAGACGACCGCTAACCTGAATTTTGATGCCTTTAACTTCGGCCCGTTCCGCCCGTTGTAGGGCTTGGCGCACGACGCGCCGGAAGGAAACCCGACGTTCTAACTGTTGACCGATGTACTCGGCCATTAGAGCAGCATCAGCATCGGCATTGGGTACTTCGATAACATTGACTCGAATCTGGCGGGCTGAACCCAGCAGTTTCTGTAAACCTTCCCGTAGTTGTTCGATACCAGAGCCTCCCCGACCCACCACAACCCCAGGGCGAGCGGTGTGGATGCCCAACTCAATCTGTTCAGCTTTACGCTCAATGCGGATATCGGAAATACCGGCATTGTTGAGGGTCTTCTCAATATATTGGCGAATTTTATGGTCTTCCTGTAAAAGCTCCGGGTAGCGCTTGGGATCGGCATACCAACAGGATTTGTGGTCTTTGGTAATACCGAGGCGGAAGCCAACTGGATGTATTTTTTGTCCCATGTTTTGTATGCGTGACGTGAACAGCGGTGTTAGTTATCTGCCAAGGCCGGGGCAACGGCGACAGTAATATGGCAAGTGGGCTTGCGAATTTGGTAGGCACGGCCCTGGGCCCTGGGGCGAAAACGCCGCAAACTGGGGCCTCCATCGGCAAAGGCCTGGCTAACAACTAGATCCGCGGGTTCCAAACCTTCGTTATGCTCAGCGTTGGCCACAGCGGAACGCAGTACTTTGAGCACTGGTTCGCAGGCTTTATAGGGCATAAATTCCAGAATTATCAGAGCTTCCCGATAGGAGCGCCCCCGGATTTGATCCAGCACCCGGCGCACTTTTAGGGGAGACATCCGCACGTAACGGGCGATCGCCTTGACCTCGGCCGTCGTATCAAGTTTTCTCATACTGCTTACCTCTGGTTACTTACGCGCTTTTTTGTCGCTTTTAGAATGACTGCGGAAGGTGCGAGTCGGCGCAAATTCCCCCAACTTGTGGCCGACCATTTGCTCGGAAACAAATACAGGCACATGTTGACGACCGTTATGGACGGCGATGGTATGACCCACCATTTGGGGAAGAATAGTCGAAGCCCGGGACCAGGTTTTAACCACCTGCTTATCTCCCTTGTCATTGAGTTTGTCAATTTTGCGGAGCAGGGAAGCAGCCACAAAAGGACCTTTTTTCAGTGAACGACCCATAGTTCAGTTCCAACGAATAAAAATAAAAATAGTTATTTGGTACGACGGCGGACAATCAGAGCGCTACTGCGTTTCTTTTTGTTGCGAGTCTTAGCACCCAAAGCCGGTTTACCCCAGGGAGACACAGGACCGGAACGACCGATGGGAGCCCGGCCCTCACCACCACCATGGGGGTGATCACAGGGGTTCATCACACTACCCCGGACATGGGGACGGCGACCTAAGTGACGCTTACGACCGGCCTTTCCTAGTTTGAGGTTACGAAATTCGGCGTTGCTAACTCGACCCAGGGTAGCTACACACTCTTTACGAACCATACGTACTTCCTTGGAAGGCAGTTTAATGGTCACGTAGTCTCCTTCTTTGGCCACCACCTGGGCGAAAGCTCCGGCAGAACGCACCATTTGGCCGCCCCGACCTGCTACTAATTCCACGTTGTGTACTTCACTACCAAGGGGAATACGGCTCAGGGGTAAGGTGTTGCCAATTTCAAAGGGGGCTTCTTCCCCAGCGATGACGGTCATGCCCACCTGTAGTCCAGCGGGGGCAAGAATATAACGCTTTTCCCCATCGGTGTAGAACAACAGGGCGATGCGGGCGTTGCGGTTGGGATCGTATTCAATCGCCGCCACCCGGGCCGGAATGTTTTGCTTGTTGCGTTTGAAGTCGATAATCCGGTAAAGACGCTTGTGGCCTCCCCCCCGGTGACGACTGGTGATCACCCCCCGGTTGTTACGACCTTTTTGGTCATGGCGGTTAGTGGTTAATGACTTCTCCGGCTTACTCTTGGTAATTTCAGTGAAATCGGAGACACTTGCCTGCCGAGTTCCTGGGGTCATTGGCCGATAATTACGAATACCCATGGGTTTAGATAACAGTTAATTCAGTATTCAGTGGTGGTCTAAACGTGGCTTACACGTCAGGGAAGAGTTGGATGCTGTCCCCTTCCTTGAGGGTGACAACGGCCCGTTTTACCTGGGCTTTAAAACCCATGAAACGACCAACCCGTTTTTGTTTACGGGGCATGCGGGCAGTGTTTACCCCCGTTACTTTGACGTCAAACAGCAGTTCGATCGCCGCCTTGATTTCCGGTTTGGTGGCTTCGGGGCGCACGTCAAAGACATATTTGTTGTCTTCGAGTTGTAATGTGGCCTTTTCCGTCACAATCGGTTTAATAATTAAGTCCGCCAAACGACGCTGATCAATTACCTTACTCACCGTAAACCTCCTGGATTTTCTCGAGGGCAGTGGCGGTGGCCACAATGGTGTCTGCAACGAGAACGTCGTAGATATTGAGGTTATCTGCCCGTAAAATTTTCAAATAGGGAATGTTGCGCCCAGAGAGAAAGACATTTTCTGGAATTTCGTCAAGGACCAGCAACACCCGTTTTTCCGGTTTTGCACCCCAGCGAGTCAATGCCGTGGCCAACTCTTTGGTTTTGGGTTGGCTGAACTGATCGCCAAATGCTTCCACTACCACCATATGTTCTGCTCGGGAGGAGATCGCCGTCCTCAGAGCCAAACGACGTTCCTTGCGGTTCATTTTTTGGCTGTAATCCCGGGGTTTGGGTCCAAAGATCACACCACCACCCCGCCAGAGAGGAGAACGGATCGAACCAGCTCGGGCCCGACCAGTACCTTTTTGTTTCCAGGGTTTGCGGCCGCCCCCCCGCACTTCAGCTCGGGTTTTAGCGGAGGCGTTACCTTGGCGAGCATTATTTTGTTGCCGCACCAGGGCCCGGTGGACAATGTGGGCCGCATTTTCTTCCTTAGCAACCTTGAGAGTCAGAGAGGCATTGCCCACTTCTTCCCCCTGCCAGTTTTTTACAATACAATCAACCATAATTTTGTTCCTTCAGCAGTGACGGATAGAAAAGGCAACCTAGCCCCGACCAACGGTTTTCGCAGGAGTGATGTTCAACAAAGTACCGGGCTTACCGGGTAAGGCTCCTTTAATGATCAGCAGGTTCCGCTCCGCATCTACCCGCACCACTGTCAAACGGCGTACCGTAACCTGGGATGCCCCATACTGTCCCGCCATCCTTTTACCGGGGTAAACTCGACCGGGGGTAGTGCCTGCTCCTGTGGAACCGGGCAAACGGTGGTTTTTGGAACCGTGGGTCATGTTACCCCGTCGGAAGTTGTGGCGCTTTTGGTAACCAGCAAAACCCCGACCCATACTCTGGCCAGCTACGTCCACTAGATCTCCAGCTTGGAAAATATCCGCTGTGACCGCATCCCCCGGCTGTAGGCTGGGAGCTTCCGTCAAACGGTACTCCTTCAGATGGCGCACGGGGTCAGTGTCAGATTTCTTCAAATGTCCCAGCTCAGGCTTGGACAACGCCTTTTCTTTAACAGACAAGAAACCGACTTGAATGGCGTTATAGCCGTCGGTGTCTTGGGTTTTCACCTGGGTGACCGGACAGGGACCCGCTTGGACCACTGTCACAGGAATGGAAATGCCGCTTTCTTGATCAAATATCTGGGTCATGCCCAGCTTTGTTCCTAAAATACCGATAGACACGGTAACCCTCTACCTAAATAAAAGTGTGAATATACAAGCAGAAAGGCTCCCCGGACATAAAGCGACGACCAGCGTTGAAAAACCCCTGGTCAGCGGCTTCACAGCCAGTGAATAACTAATTCAGTTACGTCGATGGAGCGTTTCAATCAAGCTTTGCTTGAGAGACCACCTTCGGCCCTAGCGGTAGGGAGAGTTAGTCCTACATAGGTGCAAAAGGAGGATGACCATGGTTCCTGATCGGACTTAAAAACCGAAGCATTCAGTATCCGCAGGGGGTCTTAAAGAATAGCAGCTGAACGTTTTGATATTATTTCGATCTAATATCCAGTTTTGACCGCGATTAACCATCATAGCTCCAAAGGATCCTCGCGTCAAATCCATAATTTAATTCGGCGATCGCCGTCAGGGGAAAGAAAACGGCAAAGGTTTAAATTAATATCTCCATACTTTACTTGAGGCGGGGAGAACTTTTTCTGAGTCTTGGTTAAAATGGGGCTGTTGAAACAATAGAGATTTTTGACTATGACATCGATTAATATCGGCATTCCTGAGGCAGACCGCACCAAAATTGCCGAGTCCCTCAAAAAACTATTGGCGGACACCTACACCCTTTATCTGCAAACCCATAATTTCCATTGGAATGTTACTGGCCCCCAGTTTCGGGAACTGCATCTCATGTTTGAGGAGCAATACACTGAGCTAGCCACTGCTGTTGACGACATTGCCGAGCGGATCCGTAGTTTGGATGTAATTGCCCCCGGCACCTACAAAGAATTTGGCCAACTCAGCTCTGTCAAGGAAGTGGATGGTATTCCCCCGAGTAAGGAGATGGTGGATATTTTGACCAAAGGCCACGAAACCATTGTTCAATCCTGCCGCAACGTACTGAAGTGCTCCCAGCCTGCTGACGATGAATCTACCACAGCCCTAGCCTCGGACCGGATGCGGGTTCACGAGAAAACGGCCTGGATGCTACGGGCCATGAACAAATAAGTTAGTTCTAGTCTGCCCCTAAAATCGTGGTTTGGGCAATTTACCCAGGTAGCGGGACAGATAGGGGGAAAAAACCTCATAAATTAGGGTAAGGGGTTTCCGGTCATGCCAAAAAAGGTAATGGCGACCCCAAAAAGGCCCTTCTTGCTGGAAGGCTTTGCCCAGCGCGTTGCTATGGCCACAATAAATTCCCTGGATGTCCCGGTACAGTTCCGTGTGCAAACGAGATAGGCTATCCCAGATGGGTAAATTGCGGTTTTGCAGATATTCGTCCACATGGCTGGCATCCCACCAGGAAACGGCATAGGCTAATCTTTGCCCCGATTGGGTTCTCAGCCATACCTGGCGCCTTAAATGGGGACTGGGCACGGTGTTAATTTGGGGGGGCGCCCCTTCTTGCCTGGGTTCCACCAAAGACATGTCCACCACGTCCACTTCTGTCTTTTCCCCAGTGAGCAGTTGTAAATGGCGGGTGGGGGAACCATCCCCAAGGATAAGAATTTGCCAGGGAGGGGGGAGAATGCTGTGGGGCAAACCACGCCTAACGTCATGTTGATCCCCTTGCCATAATAAATCCAGTGAATGCCAAGCAAGGGAAGGGGAAACGGCTGGAGAAAGGTTCAAGGGGAGTTGCCTATGCGTTACAAAACTTTACATTTACCCGACTTTTTTGATGATAACAAACTCAAGCCACGGCGGTGGGCTTTGTTGTCCCTGGCGATCGCCGTTTTTGTTTGGGTAGTCATCGGTTCCGGGTTAACTTCTCCCAATGGTTTACCGCAAAGGGCCCAAGCATCGGCGGGGCAGAGGGATCTGCGGATTGTGGTGATCAGTGACCTCAACAGCGCCTATGGTTCCACTAGCTACGAGCCAGAAGTACACCAAGCATTGCAACTCATTCCCAGTTTGCAACCGGATCTTGTTCTCTGTAGTGGGGACATGGTGGCGGGCCAGAGTCCCAAGTTGACCAATGCCCAAATCCAAGCTATGTGGAATGCCTTTGACCAGGTGGTGGCTCAGCCCCTGCGACGGGCCCAGATTCCCTTTGGTTTCACCTTGGGGAACCATGATGCTTCCGGTGCTTTGGATCAAAACCGTCGTTTTCGCTTTCAAAATGAACGGGATTTAGCGGCTAGTTATTGGCGCAATCCAGCCCATAATCCGGGCATAACTTTCCTGGATAAAAGTGATTTCCCTTTTTATTACACTTTCACTCAGAATGATGTTTTTTTCATAGTTTGGGATGGCTCCACCCACCAGATTCCCCCGGAGAAATTAGCTTGGGTGGAACGGGCCTTAGCCAGTACTCCTTCCCAAAATGCTAAGTTACGGCTGGCGATCGGTCATTTACCCCTCTATGGTGTGGCGGAAGGTCGCAACAAACCGGGGGAAGTGATGGCCAATGGGGAAAATTTGCGGGCTTTGTTGGAAAAATACCAAGTCCATACCTATGTCAGCGGCCATCAACACGCCTATTATCCTGGCCGTCGAGGAAGTTTAGAATTGCTGCACACTGGCATTTTGGGAGCTGGCCCCAGAGCTCTAATTGGCCAAGAACGGCGATCGCCCAAGACATTGACCATATTGGATTTTACCTTTGACCAGCCGGATAAGGTGAAATATACTACCTATGATATGAAGGATTTGAATCCTGTGGAAACAGCATCCCTGCCCCGTTTTCTTTTGGGCCAGAATGGCCGGGTGATGCGTCGGGATCTCAGGGAAACGGATTTAACCCCGGGGGAACAGCAACTCTGTATGAATAGTTTAGGGGCGTCCCTTTGCAAGGCAAACTGAAAAAGTATCCTCCGTCAGATTTTTGGCTTGATTGTTGGACTGGGACTTAATCAGGGTCAGTGTCTATTATTGGTGGCGGTGAGTGGGGCAGAAGCCATGGGAGAAAGATTAAAATTTTGTTAAAATCTAGATTCCTCAATCTTTTCTGACTACGGTGCCACGGCGATCGCCAGGGATTTTTCTCGGGTAGATCTGGTATCTGTGTTTTGATTACTCCGCTTTTTTTAATATATGATCTGCTCCTTGCACCATGAAACCCCCCAATTACAACGCGCTGCTACTAGTAGATGGCTACAACATCATTGGCCAATGGCATTACCTTAAGCAGACCCGCGAACGCTTTGGCTTAGAGATGGCCCGCCAAACCCTAATTGACGAACTAATCAGTTACAGTAGTCACCAAGGGTACCAAACCCAAGTGGTTTTCGATGCTCAGTATCAACAGAGCCCTGCTAGTCAGGAGCACCCCAGCCCCCACCTTTCCATTCACTACACCGCTTGGCTCCAGACCGCCGACACATTTATTGAAAAGCGTTGCGCCCATTATTGTCGCCACAGTTACGAATATCCAGGGCGAGTGATCGTGGCCACCTCCGACCGGGCCCAGCAATTGACCGTGGTGGGTTACGGTGCCGAATGGATGTCAGCCCATCTCCTCGCCCAAGAGGTGGACCAGAGTCGGTCCCAAATGCGTCAACAGGCCAAACATCACGGCAAAAAGAGCCAACGGCGATCGCCAAAGGGCAAACCGTTGGGGGAAAAACAGCGGGGTTGGGTCAGCAAATTAGACCCATCGGTGCGGGAAAAACTCAGTCAATGGCGTCACGGTTCGGATTAGGTTTTTGATCTCATCTGTGGCCCCGTTCCATCAAGGATGGGGAACTTCGCAACATCTTGGTTAAAATAACTGATAATCTTCTCCACTCCTTATCCCCCCCGAAGCACCTTGGTTAACTTGACTCCTCCCCGTAAGGCCAGCCACTGGCGCCTGTGGCAAAGACAACTCCGCTATTTGTACGTCAAGTTACTACGGCTACAAAGTACTCCCCATGCCTTGGCCCGGGGCCTAGCGGTGGGCTCCTTTGCGGGGATGTTTCCCTTTTTTGGTTTGCAAACGGCGATCGCCTTGGTGTTGGCTATTCCCCTGCGGGGCAATAAAATTGTGGCGGCCGGTGCCACTTGGATTAGCAATCCTTTTACCTATGTGCCCATCTATTGGTTTAACTACCGCCTAGGGCTTTTACTGTTGCAACGGGAAGGTATTCCCTTTAGTGAGTTGGACTGGCAGTCGGCGGAATTATTGAAATATGGTGGGGATGCGGCGATCGCCCTGTTGCTGGGTTCTCTGGTAGCCGGGGTTGTGGTGGGATTAGGCGCCTATATTTTTGGTGTAAGAAGTTTCACCTGGTTATCATTGAGGAAACAGAAATCGAGAATTCCCAGAAGATAGTGACTTGTTTGGCATCAAACTCCATCAGTGCGGTACACCAACTTTTGCCAGGCTAGGCGAGCCGCACCGATCATGCCAGCTCGATTGCCCAACTGGGCCACTAGAAGTTTAAGACCGCGCCGGGAAGGGAACAGTACCCTTTCTTCAATCTCCGAAGTCATAGAGGGGAAAAAGTAGTTAGCACTGGCGCTTAACCCTCCCCCGATGATCACCGCCTCTGGGGTTAGTACATAGATCAAGTTAGCAATGCCCATGCCCAACCGCTGGCCAAACCTCTCCCAATAGGCGATCGCCTCCGCATCTCCTTTTTCCGCCAGTTCGGCTAGTTCCAATCCGGTCAGATTCAGTTCCCGCCGCAGAGTTTGGGCCGAAGCGTGTTGTTCCAGAGAACCCCGGTTACCACTGTTACAGGGGTAGCCCTCCGTTTCGATGGAAATTAAGCCCAATTCCCCTCCAGCGCCGTGGGGCCCAGTGAATAATTTACCGTTTAAAAACACTGCCCCCCCCACACCAGTGCCAAGGGTAAGCAAAATAAAATTACGGTAATCCCGCCCTGCCCCCAGCCAAGCTTCACCTAGGCCAGCACAATTAGCATCATTCTCCAACACCGTCGGTAACTGTCCATGGTCTTCCAGCCAATCTGCCAGGGGAATATCATGCCATTGGGGCAAATTGATGGCCAACTGGGCAATTCTACCCGTTGCATCTGCTGGCCCTGGCATCCCCACTCCGATCGCCACACAGGCAGGATTTTTTAACAGGTCAATGCCGTGGGCTAGTTGGGCATACACTGCTTTGGGCAAAGCCGGTTGAGGTGTGGGTAAAACCAAAGATTCGATGCAATCTCCATTAGCCAAAAAACGGCCAAACTTAATAGAGGAGCCGCCAACGTCAATGCCGATGACTTCACGGTGGGTGGGGGAAGGGGAACTCATGCCATTAATGAAAAATTTGGAAAAGCTTACTGACGAAGAAGACAATCTGTTTCACTGCATCCAAGTCCGACTGCAGAATTGGGACTATCTCCTCAACAATTTCTCAACCCAAGCCAATCCCATTGGGTCAGTGTTGATGGACCAAATTAAAGTTAATCCATAACAGGAGCAGGTATGCAATTAACGACTTTGGGACCCGTGCTTGGCACGTACATCATTGTGCCATCCCGCTGGGAAATTTACTGTGTTCCTGGCAAAGGGCCAAAAAAGCTGTTGCCACAAAGTTAGACTAAGTTTAATACCCATAGGTTGTAAATCATTGAATTGATTCATTGTTTGGGGCAATATGTCTTCCAAATAGGTGCCATGGAGTTTATCCCAAAGTTTTAAGTTAGCACCAAAATTTCTCCCCCCAGCTTGTTGATGATGTAGGTTATGATCCTGGGGTAAAACTAGCCAGCTACTGAGGCAAAGGTGTAACCAACAATTTCTATTAATGGTTAAAGAGCTATGGCGCCACAAATCTAGTAAATAGGTGCAACTAAGGGCAAAAATGTAGCCTCTAGGATCCTCTAAAAAATAAATTATTAGGCTATTTAGCCAAACATAAGGCAAAAACAAACTAGACCAAAGGGTGTTCCGGGCACAGCTGACCAAATCCATCTGACTAATGGTGTGATGGACTTGATGAATAGGAAATAAAAATTCGCTATGTAGTGCTCGATGAACCCAATAGTAAATATAATCAACCACAATAAACCCGAATAAAAATCCTCCCCCATTGGATAAGCTCCAGCCGTGATGCCAGTGGGGAAAAATAAGAGAGTAAAAATTAATCACCAATAAGAATTGCAGAAGGGGAATTATGGCACCTTGCATAGCTAAACCTGCACCGTCTAACAACCAATCTTGCCAAGGCTTACTAGCCAAAAACATTCTTTGTTTAGATTGCAGTAAACTGAAGGCAAAAAATAACCAAAAACTGATTAGTGACGCCATTGGCTAAACTCGGATTTTATATCGCTTCAATAACTATATTAATTTTGTTTATAGTCAATTCAAATAAGATTGAGACGACTAAGGTCTTTACCAAAGACGCTTTTAGCTTTAGTAGGTGTCTTACTTTCAATTAAATCAACTATATAATGGATTTGGACTTAAGAACCTAGTTTGAAAGCTTCCAGAAATAGACTGTAGGAAACTCCCATTTTAAAAATATTTAATATATCAGCCCGTAATTCCCCCATTTTGCCTCCCCGGCGATAAAACCAGCGGTTTATAAATTCACAAAAAAGCAGAACAAAGGCGGCACAAACGACGTCCCATTGGGCATTTTGACCAGCGGTAGTGGCCACGGCTGTCCCAACAAAAAAGCCGAATAAAAAGGCTAATAAACTGAGGGAAATGCGCCGCCAGGGATTACTAAAAAATTGGGAAAGTTGCTGGCCGCGGACTTCAACAATGGTATTTAATCGGGTGCGCTGCATAGGAAATTACCTGGGGGAAAGACAGGGCAGAAACAGCAATGGCCAATTCTAGGCCGTCTTTGACCATGGGGATGTGGCAAAATGTATTGTTTATTAACTGTCATCTTTAACTATTTTGGCGATCGCCGTTTCACCATTTCGCCTTTGGCCCCAGTGTATTTTTCCATGGTTTTTGCCCTCTGCCCTGCGTTAAGTCTATTAAATTCTTTAGTTTTGTTAGATATTTCCTCCCCTTGGCCCTGGTTGACCCCCAGCCATGGCATTATCGCTGGCTATCTTCTGCTATTCGCTGTGGTGCATAGTGGATTAGCGGCCCTGCGGCCCTGGGGGGAAGGGAAAATTGGCGCTAGGGGTTATCGGGTTATGTTTGCCTTGGTGAGTATTCCTTTGGCAACGGGGTTAATTATTTATTTTTTCAACCATCGCTACGACGGACTACAACTATGGCAGGTGCAAGGGGTGGCCGGAGTTAAACCCCTGGTGTGGACTCTATCGGCCCTATCCTTTTTTTTCCTTTTTCCCGCCACCTTTAACCTGCTAGAAATTGCCGCCATCCAAAAACCGGAAATTCATCTTTATGAAACGGGTATTATCCGTATTTGTCGCCATCCCCAAATGGTCGGTCAAATAATTTGGTGCATTGCCCACACCCTCTGGTTAGGTACCACCTTTACTATGGTTACTAGCTTAGGATTAATTGCCCACCATTGCTTTGCAGTCTGGCATGGCGATCGCCGTTGGCAAAACAAGTATGGCGACGCTTTTTTAGCAGTGAAACAAAGGACTTCCATCGTTCCCTTTCTGGCCATCTGGGAGGGAAGACAGACCCTGGTGTGGCAAGAATTCATCAAACCAGCCTATGTGGGGATAATCGGCTTCATTGCTCTACTGTGGTGGGGCCATCCCTGGTTAATGGTGATGACCTCCAGAGTTAATTGGTAGGGCTTGTGGCTTGGTTTAACCGCACGGGGAAGATATTCTGAGGATGCACTGCAATCTGCAATAATCCCCTAATTTTTAGGTTTAATTCAATTCTATGGACGATACTAACAACACATTACTGCTCAAGCGTCCCGTGGCCCTGAAGGTGATTGTCACTCCCCGTTGGAAAGAGGAGATGCAACAACAACTCCAAGCCCAGGTGGGCCAGATGGATAACCAAGTGCAACAGCTTGATGCCCAAAGTCAACGGGCGATCGCCGAAATTAAAAAACAAAGCCTGGTACCCCTACCCCCCAGTGTCAGCCAGCAAATTGAAAACATTCAAATGCAGGTCAACCAACAAAAGAGCGAAATTCTGGAGCAGAAAAACCAAGCCCTACAACAAATGCAACAGGTGCAGTTATTGGAACTAAACCAGGAAGTCATCCAAGGGCAGATGGAAAGCTTTTTCCGTATCCAAAAGGGGGACAACCTCGTCAGGAAAATGGGAGTGGAATTGGTGCTACGGGATGGGGTGGTGGAGGAAATCCGGGGCGAACTGTAGTCTTTGCCTAGGAGTCTTTCCTGGAAGACCCAATGGATAGTGGGGATGGTCAAGTATCGACTTTTCTAAAGACTTGTAACAACTTATTTCCCAAAACTCCCCCCATATTGCAAAGTGTTGTTAATGTTTCTCACGATCTATTTTTATCTAGGAGTTAACTATCCATGGCATTATCCGACACCCAAGTTTTGGCGGCCCTAGTGGTTGCTCTTCTGCCTGCTTTCTTGGCTTTCCGTCTTTCCACGGAACTTTATAAGTAAACCAACGTCGGCCGTGTAATCCGATCCTTAGGGCGTGATCCGTTGCGCCCTATTGATTTTTAGGGAGAATGCTGGCATCTTTAGAGTCCGGTGCGAGTTGTCAGACCTCTTGCTATCTCCGGCCCAAAAAATTACCCGCCATGACTGCCCAAACCTTCAAACCCAATAATGCCCGTCGTCCCCGTTCCAGAAGTCGCAAGCGCCCGGAACAAAATTTTCAGCCTGAGCATAAGTGGCTAGTGTGGGAAATTCTTTTCAAGCTGGGCCTCAATGGTATTTTTGTAATTGTTTCTATTCTGGCGATCGCCAGGCTTTTGCCCCACCAGCAAACCCAACAGGCTAAGTTAAACGAAATTCAAATGCAGGTACAGGAAACAGAGGCTCGGGTGAAGCAACTCCGCACTGATTTTCACCGTAGTTTTGACCCTAGCCAGAGCCGCAAAATTATGGAAGAACTGAGCCCACGCCATGATCCTCAACAGCGCAAAATCATTCTGACGGAACCAAAAGCGCCCTAGAAGTTATGTAAAAAGTCTGTATCTTCCCCCTACTGTAATAAATCCCCTCACTAAAGTGATCACCATACCAGGGGAATTTTTCTTAGTTCCCTCCTAAACTTGGGGGCCAGGGGAGATCCTCAAACGTCCCCTCAAAAACTGGGGAAGTCCTTACCGAAACTAGTACATTTTATCGAAAGAATAGGTCTAAAGGCCCGTGCTTTAGGACGGCTTGACGAGATAGAGTGGTCGCTGACTCCTCCGAGACGATGGATTCAGACAGCCCGACGAGCGAAGTCCGGTAAAATTGGCGGCGCAGACAAATCAGTAGACTGGGAAAAGAAGATAGGGCAATGGGCAGTCCCCCCCATTGGATCAACGGATCAACCAATAACAGTCTTTCCGTTGAAAATCGATACTTAAAAACCCCAGGGCTTGCGGGGATAGTCTGGGTTGCAAACGTAAGACCATAAAACACCTGGAGAGTAGAAGCAGATGGTATGAAGCGGAAACCTAAATCCTGGGGCTTAGGAATCCTTCTGCTTTAGCAAGGGGAGAATGTCAACGGTCATCCAGAATATCCTTGCCAAAATGTTCTTGGCCATAGGTTTCGGCAATCTTTTGGGCTAATTGGGTATGGAGTTTATGACTAGCCTTGTAGGCAACAAAATGGGCTTGGGGAATTTTTCCCAAGAGACTTAAATCCCCCAGCAAATCCAACAACTTATGACGCACCGGCTCATCGGGGAAACGCAGGGGTGGATTGAGCCATTTTTCCTTGTCACACACCAAGGCATTGTCCAAACTGCCCCCTTTAATCAGTCCTGCCTGTCGCAACTTTTCAATCTGATCCGCAAAGCCGAAAGTCCGGGCTGGGGCGATCGCCGAGGCAAAATTTTCTTCGTCCGGTTCCCAGGTGTACCACTGCTTACCAATGGGCAGATAGGGATAGTCTACGCCGTAGCTGAAGCGGATGTTTTCACAGGGGAAGGCGGCCACAAAGGCATCCTCTAGTTGGCAGGTCAAAGGAGCCTTAATCACCATAGGTTGGTCTTGCTGTTTCTTGGACCGCTGTTTAGTCCCCACCTTGGCGATCGCCGTTAACCAAGTGAGGGCAGAACCGTCCAGCAGAGGCACTTCCGGGCCATTAATCTCAATGCGTAAATCGTCGATTTGCAAAGCTACAAGGGTTGCCAACAGATGTTCTACTGTTCTGACTGTAGCCCCCGTTTCCCCCAACTCAGTGGAGAGCATGGCTTCCCGCACCCAGGTCAAATCCGCCGGAATGATTGGTTTTCCCGGCAAGTCCACCCGCTGGAAATAGCGACCCTTCCCCGCCGCCACTGGACAAAGGGTAACGGTAGTTTCCACACCGGAATGTAGTCCAACTCCCTGGACCGTCAAGGGGGCTTTGAGGGTATGTCCCATGGCATTTATTAAGATGGTTGATGGGCTTAACTATAGCTTATAGCTAGATTTAAATAACTTTAGTAAGTGGGAATTCTAAAGGGAAAAAACGCCTAAAAAGTTTGGGAACGCCAGGATAAGGACAAAGACCACACCAGAATGGTCCTGCTCCGGAGCGGGCCATTGGGGCCAAGGGTTTGGCAACAAACTAAGCGGGTAGGGGGAATCGAACCCCCAACTAAAGCATGGGAGGCTTTCGTTTTACCACTAAACTATACCCGCGCAAAGCTTCCACCATCGTAAAACATTAGGGGAACTTCGCCTAGATGAGAGGGGAAAATTCCAAAATTAAATCGTTGTAATCCAGGTCACTGCCCCCCACTATGTTTTCAAAGCAGAAGAGAGGTTACTGCCCAGGCCGGACATTTGGCTAGTGCAACCGGGGTTAGCAGCCCTAAAGGCAAATAGAGCCACAGGGCCAAGGGTGGGATCGCTACCAGGATTTTGGGTCAGTACATCTTCAATGGAGGCATTGGGGATATATTATAGCCAGACCATAAATGGTATTTCCCCATTAGGTTAATCGTTTCTTTTTTGAGCCCAAGTTAATGCTTGGAGTACATAGCCCACATCCCCTGGGTTGAGATTGATCCGGCGATCACTCTTGCTGTCAACACCGCCGGTTAGACTATCCACTTTAATATAGTACGATCAAGTTTTCATAGGCCCGCACCCGACTAATGGAGACATTGGTCACTACGGAGCGATCACCAATTCCAGGAATAACTAACAGGAATAACTAAAAGGAAGAAAGACAGACCATGTAGCATTTCATTCAATATAGTAAAAAGTGGGCTGTTTAGGATATTTTTAATTTTAAAACCCTTATTTAAAAAGGGTTTCAGTGACTGTTAGTCCTAACTGTCCTAATGTTTGCTATAAAAGATTGATTTTTCTATCTTAAGTGAGGGCACTAAAGTCACATCTTAAGTCATTGAAAGCGCACAAATAAGTTCTTAAAAATGATACTTTGAATTTTGCTAGCTCTAGCATCGCTCTAGATTTAGAACTAAAATGCTCCTATTTTTCTGTGATCTTTATGACTAATCTGTCTTTTTAATAATTTTTTATGGCGATTTCCATCAATTATTTTATCGAGATTTTTAGACAACCTTTTTGACAAAGTTAGCCAAAATTTTCAACCCCAGGGTGGAGGATTTTTCTGGGTGGAACTGTACCGCCATCACATTATCCTTGGCGATCGCCGCTGCAACGGTTTGACTGCCGTGGGTAACACTGGCCGCAACTACTTGAGGGTCAATGGGAGCCATATAGTAGGAATGAACGAAATATACTTGGGGGCGGGGTGGTAGATCTCGCCAGAGGCACAAATTCGGTTGATTCAACTCCAATCCATTCCAACCCATATGGGGAATGGTTAGCTCCGGCTCAGAAAGGAAGTGTTTCACCAACCCGGGGATGATACTTAGCCCCTTTTCCTCCCCTTCTTCGGAACTGTCGAACAACAATTGGGAACCTAAACAAATCCCTAAGAACGGTTTCCCCATGGCGATCGCCTTTTTCAGTACTTCATCCAAACCCCTTGCCCGCAAATGTTGCATTGCCGGATCAAAGGAGCCCACTCCGGGTAAAACAATGGCAGTGGCGGCCTCAATAACATTGGCCCGATCACTCACCTGGGGATTGCCCCCCACCTTCTCCAAACCTTTACACACAGAATGGAGATTGCCCATATCATAGTCAACGACGGCAATATAACCCATGGGAAAGAAAACTCCAAAGTAGGACAAAGTCAGGTTATTGTTGCCAATGCCTGACCCCCGCTTGGCCATTGTAAGCAAAGTTGACCAGCCCCCAGGGAAGTTCCGCCATTTATTTGGACTAGATGGAGTATCAAGACAAAAAATTTCTGCTTAAACCTGGGATCAAGTTCGCCATTGGGCAATTTTGATATTAGAATTCAGCCAACACACCAATTTCACCAATCCATTGGCATTATTTGAGATTTGAGAACCATGGGGCATGAAAAAACTAGAGTCGGTATCATTGGCGCGTCGGGCTATGGCGGCATTCAGTTAGTACGATTATTGTTGGAACATCCCCAGGTGGAATTGACCTACCTAGCGGGGCATAGCAGTGCAGGTAAACCCTACAGTGATCTTTATCCCCATTTAACCCACCGGGTAAATCTGACCATAGAACCCATTGACCTAGAGGCGATCGCCAACCGTTGTGATGCGGTGTTCCTTGGTTTACCCAATGGTTTAGCCTGTGACATGGCCCCAGAATTACTGGCTAAAGGTTGCAAAGTTTTAGACCTGTCGGCGGACTATCGTTTCCGTAACCTCAACACCTACACGGAATGGTACAAAAAAGGACGTCAAGACCAAGCTACAAATAGCCAAGCTGTTTACGGCCTGCCAGAATTGTACCGGGATGCCATTAAGGATGCTCAACTAATTGGTTGCCCCGGATGTTACCCCACCGCCAGTTTATTAGCCCTTTCCCCCTTGCTTAAACAGGGTTTAATTGTGCCCGAAACCGCCATTATTGATGCTAAGTCCGGTACCTCCGGCGGGGGTAGAGAGGCAAAGGTGAATATGCTCCTAGCAGAAGCAGAAGGATCTTTGGGAGCCTATGGAGTTGCCAAACACCGCCATACTCCTGAGATTGAACAGGTTGCCAGTGATTTGGCCGGTACGGAGTTACAAGTACAGTTCACTCCCCATTTAATTCCCATGGTGCGGGGCATTTTGGCCACCGTTTATGCAACCCTGCGGGATCCAGGTTTAGTGCGAGACGATTTAATCACCATTTACAGTGCTTTTTACCGGGCTTCTCCCTTTGTGAAGATTTTGCCCCATGGGGTTTATCCCCAAACAAAATGGGCTTGGGGCACTAACCTTTGTTACATCGGCATTGAAGTGGATCCCCGCACCGGTCGAGTTATTGTCCTTTCCGCCATCGATAATTTGGTCAAAGGCCAAGCAGGGCAAGCGGTGCAATGTTTGAACCTCATGATGGGCTGGGAAGAATCCCTTGGTTTGCCCCAACTGGCTTTTTATCCCTAGCCATGGGTTGCACAAGGATGAACCAATCTGGGTTGATTATAGTCATTTCAAATAATTTCGAGACTGCTTAAGTCTTTATTGACAAGCTTTTCGGTGAATTTGACTGCCTCAGTCTTACTAGAAACGACTATATCTAAAAAAGTAAAACTCCCCCGGTAGATAGATCCTGGAGGAGTTATTTTTTCCGATTCATTAACCCGGATTTATTTTTTCAAACAGCCTATCTGGCTATTGTTTATTGTTGGCGATCGCTATAAGCAGGACGACGGCCACCACTGGAGCGGCGGGGTTTGCCCGGTTTACCTTGGTAGCCACCCCCACTTTTGTTCTGGCCACCGCCACCACCAGCATTGCGGCCACGACGAAGAACGGGCTTGTTGAAATCAACTTCCGGCACTTCCCAATCGGTTTTCATCCATTGGGGGCAACTTTGGTCATAGATCATTTGCAGGGCAGCAGCGGCGATCGCCTGGGCATCGTATTCATCACTCAATTCCCGTACCAAGGGCAAAAAGGAAGCCATTCGCTCACCGGTTAATGCCTCTTTGAGCTGTTCCTGCAGTTTTTCAATCCGCTTAGCTTCCACCTGGGAACGGTTAGGGATAGCACAAACCTCAATTTGCTGTTTGAGACGGTTTTCAATGGAGCGCAGTAAACGACGGTCAATGGGTTCCACCAGGGCGATCGCCTTACCGGTTTTACCAGCCCGTCCCGTGCGGCCAATGCGGTGAATATAGGTTTCAGCGTTATCGGGCAAATCGAAATTGACCACATGGCTGAGGTTATTAACATCTAAACCCCGGGCGGCAATGTCCGTAGCCACCACCAGCTTGATTTTGCCATCGCGAAAACGCTGCACCAAACGCTCCCGTTGGGATTGGCTCAGGTTGCCATGGTACTCGTCCACGCTATGGCCCGCTTCCTGTAAACGGCTGGTGAGGTCGGCGGCGGTTTGCTTGGTACGAACAAAGATAATGGCGGATTCGGGATCTTCCATTTCCAAAATTGGTTGCAATGCCTTAGCCTTAGACCAACCCCGGGGCACGTGGTAAAGCTGCTGCTCAATGCGGGTGGGGGTAGATTGGGTCTGTTTAACGGTCACCAGGGCGGGATCATTTAAAAATTGGTTGACCAACTCTTTGATTTCCCGGGGCATGGTGGCGGAGAAACAAGCAGTCTGCCTGGTGGGGGGAGTTTTACGCAGAATGGTTTTCACATCGTCAATGAAGCCCATGCTCAGCATTTCGTCCGCTTCATCCAGCACCACCCATTGGATGGTTTCCAGTTTGAGTTTTTTGCGGTCAATTAGGTCAATCACCCGTCCAGGAGTCCCTACTACAATTTGTACCCCCCGCTCCAGGCTGCGAATTTGTCGCTCGATGGACTGGCCACCGTAAACATTCAAAATAAACAGACGGCGCTCATGGGAAAAGTCCTTCATTGCCTCCGCCACCTGCTGGGCTAATTCCCGGGTGGGGGTCAAAATTAAGGCTTGCAAATCCCCCTCGGGATCAATACGGTCCATCAAAGGTAGGGCAAAGGCGGCGGTTTTACCCGTGCCGGTTTGGGATTGGGCGAGCATGTCCCGGCCGCTCAGAAGCAGGGGAATGGCTTCAGTTTGAATTTGGGTGGGGGACTCAAAGCCAATGTCGGCCAAGAGTTGACAACGTTTTTCAGAAAGACCAAGGTCGGCGAAAGTACTAGTCAAAGTATTAGTCATGGAAAAGTTCAATAATTTCGGATAACAAAAGACGGTTTAGTGGGCAAATAATTAATAATTAAAAAGTTTGCGGGAATGGCTGGGAACCAACCGTCAATAACACAGCCAGTCCATTCCCCTAGTTGAATAGCTAAAAAACCCTAGCCTCCTCGGCGGTCATACCGTACAGGTCATAATCGTCGGTGGCAGTGACTACGACCGGGACGATTTCATTCAAATTGGCATTGCCCTTGACGTAAACCAATCCGTCCACCTCTGGAGCAAAGCGGGTGGCCCGGCCGATGAATTCCCCAGTGCTGGGATTTTCCTGTTCAATCAGTACGTCTAGGGTCTGCCCTAAACAGGCGGCATTTTTCTGGGCTGAAATGGGTTGCTGTAGGGCCATCAACCGATCCCGGCGATCGCCCATTACCTCTTCCGGCACGGGGTTAGCCAGATCAAAGGCGGCGGTACCCTCCTCTGGAGAAAAGGTGAATACCCCCACATGGTCAAACCGATGGCGCTGGACAAAGCCCAGCAAATGCTCAAAATTTTCCTCCGTTTCCCCAGGAAAGCCCACAATAAAAGTAGTACGCAAGACGGCATCGGGGAGGGCTGCTTTTAACCTTTCGATGATGTTGTCGTTAACCTGACCCTGCCAGGGACGATTCATGGCCCTGAGAATATCAGGATGGGAATGTTGCAGGGGTAAATCCAAATAGGGGAGGACGTTGGGCGTAGTGGCGATCGCCTCAATGACTTTGGGGGTCAACCCAGTGGGGTAGGCGTAGTGAATACGAATCCAGGGAATATCAACTTTGCCTAAGGCTCGGAGCAACTCCGCTAACCTCGGCTCCCCATACAAATCCAACCCATAATTGGTAGTGATTTGGGAGATGAGAATCAATTCCTTTACCCCTTGGCTGGCCAGTTGTTCGGCCTCAGCCACAATGGACTCAATGGGGCGAGACCGCTGTTTGCCCCGCAGTTGGGGAATAATGCAAAAAGCACAGCGGTAATCACATCCCTCCGCCACCCGTAGATAGGCGATCGCCTCATTGGTGGTGCGATAGCGGGGTAAATTTTCGTCAGCAATAAAGCTGGGATTGGGGGAAATGGCTTTAACTCGCTGCCCCTGTTCCGTGCGTCGGATAATATCAACAATATTTTGGTAATCTCCGGTGCCCACCACGGCCACCGCTTCGGGAATCTCCTCTAAAAGTTGCTCCTGGAAATGCTGGGCCAGACAACCGGAAATAACGATTTTCTTTTTTGCTTCCGCTAGTTCTACTAACGTTCTGACTGATTCCTGGCGAGCATCTTGAATAAAACTACAGGTATTGACGATGACGTAATCTGCTAATTCTTCGTTGGCATCGACTTGGTAACCCGCTTCCACTAGCAGCCCTAGCATGTGTTCAGAATCAATGCGGTTTTTTTCGCAACCCAAATGGTTGATGGCGATCGTTGGCGTTTGGCCCATAAATTATTTACTGGATATTGACTGAGTTTAAGTCCAAGGAATGTAGGGTAGGGACTAAACCAAGCAATGATCAGCAAATTCTGTAGACACAGCCTGCGGATGGGGAACGGTGGTCAGACCCTTTTTTGTTTGTAAAGACATTGTAACAGACTTAGACCAGAAAGCCCGTTGGCAGTTGGTGTAATGTTATACATTTCCTGACATTAATCCCAGTATTCTCCTGTTTGAGGTTTAAACTCTCAGCGGAAAAAGTCACCTTAATCAACCAAAAGATAGAAATATGACTAAAAATCACCCCATTAGCACCACTTAGCAGATGGAGGAAATTTTGAGCAAAAAAGCTTAGACAACAATTTTTTTCTAGCCGAAACGGTAACCAAAACCCCGCACTGTGACCAAATATTCCGGTTGGCTAGGATCCTTTTCCAGCTTTTCCCGTAGCCAGCGGATATGTACATCCACTGTTTTACTGTCCCCCATGAAATCAATGCCCCAAATATGTTCAATTAACTGTTCCCTAGACCAGACTCGACGGGGATAGCTCATGAATAATTCCAACAGACGGAATTCTTTGGGGGCTAAATTAACCTCTTCCCCCCGCATTAACACCCGACATTCCTGGGGGTAGAGCACCAAATCCCGAAATTTGCGAAAAGGAGCAGTGCTATTACCGGCAAGGCCCTGGCGACGGATCATAGCCCGACAGCGGGCCACTAACTCTTTCATACTAAAGGGCTTGGTGATGTAATCATCAGCTCCCACTTCCAAACCGGTCACTTTGTCCATTTCTCCCCCCTTTGCACTGACGATTAAAATCGGCGTGTTGTCACCACCAAAGCGCAAACTGCGGCAAACATCTAAACCATTTACCTGGGGAAGCATCACATCTAAAACAATGAGGTCAACGGACGCTTGTCCTGTATCTTCGCTAAATTCCTGTAATAGGGCTAGGGCATCCCGGCCATCGGCTACGGAATGAACTTCATAGCCTTCCTCTTGTAGGGACAACACGATGGTTTCACGGATGGAAACCTCATCTTCAACAACCAAAATACGATGGCTGGGGGGAATTTCCTGGTATTCAAGACAATGGGGCAGTACTTCTAGCGTTGCCATTGGGAAACCTTATGGATGGTAGCTAACCAACATATAACATACGGCATTGATGTTAGCAGTAAACTTTTTGGCAAAATAATGACACTAGAGCCGGGAAAACTTTCCCTATTCCCGAGATTACCTTTGTCTTTTTTTCACGGAAATTGTCCTCAAAACAAGGGTTTGATGATTTTGATCAGAGTTTGGGCGGTCTGTTGATACTCTTCCTGGTCAAACATTCGGCCGGCTTGGGCATTGAGCTTCATTTCCACTTCGTTGGGTCGCCTACGACTGAGGATGAGTTGCTCCACCAGATCATCAAGGGCATAGCTACGAACCAGTCCCCAGTCCGGGCTATGCTCGTCCCAACTTTGGAAAAGCACTGAAAAGAGCAAGATTTTAGCTCGTAGAGGATTTGTGTACTGCATTATCTCGGAGCGAATATCGAAGAGATTATATTCCTTCGTATCGGTTTGGGATTGGATAGAAGTCCCGGGGGGGGTGGGCACCACTGCACCCAATACAGTGACAAGGGGATCGGTTTGGCGATGCCGGGGAGGGGGCGCTGGAATTGGCAGGGCATTGAAATCAATGATGGATGTTTGCTGGGAAAACGCCCCTGGGTGCTGGGGCGAAACCATCAAATTTGTTTGGGGTCCATCGGGCAGGGATGATGCAGAGGGGGAATCCAGTTCGTGGGGCCCACTACCACCATATAGGGATTGCATTTGTTCCAGAATTAGTTTGGCGATCGCCAGATAAAAGGTTGCCTTGTTGATATTGTTGACAATTTGGTTGAAGCCCTCCTGTAACTGCCCTGGGCTGGGATAACGTTGCCGTAGTTCCAGCAATAAACTAGCCAAACCTACCTGTTCGATTGCCTGGAGATTATTCTCCCAATAACCCCGGGCCACTGCGAAAATTAACTTTTGAATGCGGGCCTGTTCTCGATGCTGGATGAGAATGTGTGCTATCTGGCCAGCTAGATATTGGGGGTCTGCCACAACATTTGGCTGTGCCAAGGGCTCAGGCGGGGAGGGCATGGCCAACTCACCTTCTCCCACGGCGATCGCCCCTTCATGGGTCACAACTCCTTTGGGAACAGAAGTTTCTGCATAGGCAGTGTAAATAGGCCCCAATTGGTCCAAAATAGTCTTGGCTACCGCTGCATAAACCTTGGGACGGTTGAGGGTTTTGACCAGTTTGTAAAGAGAAAAAGTAAATTGTTCAATGGTAGGCTTCTGGACCACCAACTCCAACAGCAAAGTATCCAGGCTATTGCTATCGAGTACGTTAGGATCATTTTCCCAGTACTTTTTCGACAAGCAAAATAGTAGTTTTTTAATTCTTTGCCCCTCATCCTGTTCTTCAAGATAGTGGGCCACATCAACTAGAGCACCAGGGGGGATAGACATGGGAGCCAAAAAAATGACCAAAAAACAAACTTAGCTAATTGTGACAATAACGTACACCTATTCCAGCTTAACGGAATATGGCCAGAAAAAAAGTAGCCGTCCTACAACGAAGACAGCTACGAAAAGAGGCTTGGGAACGCACCGAAAATCCTAATCGTTTTGCAGAAAAAGAGGGAAACAGTTTAGTGTACGACTAACTTAACATTGGCGTTTTGTAAGCCCCGTTGTTTCACCTCGGCCAAGGTTTGATTAACGGCGTATTTTTGGTTAATGGAGTTGATCAACTCGGTTTGATTGTGTTTCTTGGCCACACCCCAAAGATCGGCGATCAAGTCGAAGGAACCATCACCGTTGCGGGACCAGCCTAAATCGTAATCGCCATCCAACACAGCCACAATGTCGGCCCGGATGCGTTGGCCATTGTAGCCCCGCACATCAGCTTCGGTCTTGGTGGTAATGCCGAGGTCATTGAGGGAAGAGGTTAAAACTTCAGCGTTCGTGATCTTAGTACGGAGAGTGCTGAAATGAGACATGGTGGATTTCCTCCAGAGAAAAAAGTCAACAACAACAATTGAGAAGTGGGAAATGCCGCCATTAAAACGGCTTATCTTAAATTACTAACCCAACGGTTAGTCTTTGCTCCTGCGGGAACAGGAGAAAGCTTGTTAGAACTCCAGTCGCTGATATTCAGCCACGGAAGCGGAGGCAGGCCGAGCCCTTTGTCGGGCCCAGTCTCGAAGCGCGGTGACCTGCTCTACCATAGTGCGCGACAGGGGCAACGTCGATTTGATCGCTGCGATGATGTCGAGCTGGTTAAATTCTCTTTCTTGGGCAAAGGCCTCGTACATGGCTGCTACGATCGCCTGCTCAATTTCGGCTCCGGAAAAACCGTCGGAGGTACCGGCCAATTCCCCCAGATCAAAACGGGAGGTGTCTTTGCGCCGTTTATGGAGGTGGATACGGAAAATGGCTTCCCGCTCTTCGGAAGAAGGCAGGTCAACGAAAAAGATTTCGTCAAACCGTCCCTTGCGGAGAAATTCCCCCGGTAGGCGATCGACCCGGTTGGCCGTAGCCATGACGAATACAGGGGAAGTTTTTTCCTGCATCCAAGTGAGGAAACTGCCAAAGATGCGGCTGGAAGTGCCCCCGTCGGAGTCTCCGGAACCGGCTCCCCCAGCAAAGGCTTTGTCCAATTCATCAATGAACAAAATGGCCGGGGAAATGGACTCAGCGGTTTTCAAGGCGTTGCGGAGATTCGCCTCCGATCGCCCCACCATGGAACCGTCATAGACTCGCCCCATATCCAGACGCAATAGGGGCAAACCCCAGAGCCGGGAAGTGGTTTTGGCAATCAAAGACTTACCACAACCGGGCACCCCTAGGATCAACATGCCTTTGGGTTGGGGCAGACCGTACTCCCGGGCCCGTTCCGTAAAAGCGTCAGAACGTTGGGTCAACCATTTCTTCAGTTCTTCCAATCCCCCCACGGCCCGGATAGTTTCATCCTCCTCGATGTAGTCAAGGATACCGTTGCGGCGGATCAACTGCTTTTTCTCGGAGAGTACAATTTCCACCTCCTCTTCCGTTAACTGTCCAGCTTTGACGTAGGCTTTGCGGTAAACCTTTTCCGCTTCGTCCTTAGTCAAGCCCAGGGCTGCCTTAAGCAGTTTTTCCCGGGAATCCTGGCCCAAGGTAGGGCGGGCTTTACCCAATTGCTGGCTGAGCACCCCATCCAGGGTGGCCAAATCCGGCAAGGCAAAATCTAAGACCACCACATCCTTTTCCAGTTCAATGGGGGTTTCCTGGTAGGGGGACATAAGCACGATCGCCTTTTCTGTGCCCTTAAAGCTGGCGATCGCCTCCCGTAACCACCGGGTCACCGCCGGGGAAGCAATGAAAGGATGGAGGTCTTTGAAAATGAAAATGCCCGGTTCCTGGCGCACCACCCATTCAATGGCCGCCTCGGGGGAGATGGTATTGTGATGGGTTTTCTGTTGGGTGACGCCGTATTCCCGAAAGCCATGGGTAACGGTCCAAACAAACAGACGTTGGTGCTGGGTAACCTCCTGAACGATGCGATACACCGCTTGCTCGGCCCGTTCCTCCTCGGAAGTAACGAGATAAATCAGGGGATATTGAGCTTTCAGGAGTACACTCAGCTCTTCTTGCATGGGTTCGACCAGAAATTGAGGAAAAGAAGTGACAGAAAGGTTGTGCCGTTGTTTCTGTTTTGGACTGTCTGAAAAACAGAGAGCCTAGCAGGGAATCAACATCTTTTCTGCATCGACATCGGCGGTTACCGGAGCATCATCCACTAGGGGTAGGGAAGACTCGTCGTTATCGTTCAGGACACTGGGCTGATCCTTCAGGGACATCATCTGGCCGTCTCGCATCACCATGGCGGCGTCGCATTCCGGACAGATGTGCACTTGATGGGTTTTGCCATAGGTTGACTTTTCTTCGGCTTCGACCTTGTCCGGGTGCTTGAGGTAAAAATCAATGGCCCGTTCCACGATCGCCGACATAGATTCAGCATCAATGGCTGAGCGAATTCGGAGTTGCCGATGGATGCCCGGCGGCATATAAAGTGTGACCTTTTGCTTGTCCTGCATATCACTAATGATTAGGTTACCCATCGGGTATAGTACCCCAATTTAATCACCCACCACTATCCTGTCAAGCCACTAAGCCACTATGCCTGCATTTTTGTAATATTTCGTTACAAAACTATTTTTCTAGCCAAATTGTTGCCTCAATTACAGCCCCCAGTCCCGTTTCCTAGCACCTTAGGGCCAGGGGTTAGGGTAAAGAGACAGGCAAGGCAGCTACGGGCGCCTTTCCCAGTTGGCGACAACCTGCGCCACTATGGCCCAAGCCCACACCAACCATTGAGGGGGAACCATGCAACTTCAAAGCTACGATCCAGGCAATTTCTACGACGAACTTTTTTCTGCCCCAGGGCAACCCCGACCCCAGGCGGCCCCCCTAATTGATTGGATGGGACAGTTATCCCCCGAAACCCTCAGGCAGCACCATGAAACGGCCCAAATTGCCCTTTTTAACCTAGGAGTAACTTTTCGGGTCTATAACGACGACCAGGGGGTAGAGCGCATTTTCCCCGTAGATATTATTCCCCGCATCATTGCCGAGGCCGAATGGCGATCGCTAGAGAAAGGATTAAAACAGCGCATCAAAGCCTTGAACTGCTTTTTAACCGACGTCTACGGCCCCCAGAAAATTATTAAAGACGGCATTATTCCCCTCGACATTGTCGAATCCGCCAGTGGATTCCTAAAACCCTGCATTGGCATTAAGCCCCCCGCTGGAGTCTGGTGTCACATCACCGGCACCGACTTGGTTAGGGACGGCCAAGGCAAATGGTTTGTGCTGGAAGATAATCTGCGGGTGCCCTCCGGCATCTCCTATGTACTGGAAAATCGGCGGGTGATGAAAAGTACTTTTCCCGATATGTTCCAAACTATCCCCATTCAACCAGTGGACAGTTACCCCAGCCAATTACTGGAAACTTTGCTTAACCTTGCCTCGCCCCATCTGGCCGCCCCAGTGGTGGTGGTTTTAACCCCAGGCATTAATAATTCTGCTTACTTTGAGCATTCTTTCCTGGCCCAACAAATGGGAGTAGAACTGGTGGAAGGTCGGGATTTAGTGGTGGCTGATGGCTATCTACAAATGCGTACCACCAAGGGTTTGCAACGGGTGGATGTGGTGTACCGTCGCTTGGACGATGATTTTATCGACCCAGAGGTATTCCGACCCGATTCTCTTTTAGGGGTAGCAGGGTTAATGGAAGTGTATCGCCAAGGTCGGGTTGCCCTAGCAAATGCCCCGGGGACAGGGGTGGCGGACGATAAAGTTATCTATGCCTATGTGCCGGAGATGATTGACTACTATCTCAAGGAAGAACCTCTCTTGGCCAATGTGCCCACCTATCTCTGTTGGCGGGAAGAGGATAGAAACTATGTGCTGGATCACCTGGCGGAACTAGTCGTTAAATCCGCCAATGAAGCTGGGGGATACGGTATGTTGATGGGTCCCAGTGCCAGCCCCCAGGAAAGGTCCCAATTTGCCGAACGGATTCGCCACAATCCCCGCAACTACATTGCCCAGCCGGTGCTAAATCTTTCCCGGGTGCCCACTTTGATTGGTGATCAAGTGGAAGGTCGCCATGTGGATCTCCGTCCCTATATCCTCAACCGGGGTGATGAAATTTATGTTCATCCCGGTGGTTTAACCAGGGTAGCTTTGCGTAGGGGATCTTTAGTCGTTAATTCTTCCCAGGGGGGCGGCAGTAAGGATACCTGGGTGTTGCAGGGATCCGGAGAATAGTGGATTTTCTGGCCAAACAACTCTGGCTTTCAGCCCTGCCATGGCCAAAGCACGGTCAACGATCTTGGTAGAATGGCAAATGTGTCTTGGATTACCGTTGCGATCGCCACTGTCCCCGAACAAATATGTCTCTATTTGATTGGTTTGCCAACCGTGAAAAAGCTGAGCCCCCCATGCTCCAGCCCCAATCTCCCCAGGAAAGGGAAGTGGCAGATGGGCTATGGACTAAGTGCCCGGCCTGTGGCGTGCTGACCTACACCAAGGATCTGCAAAGTAATTGGTTAGTCTGTGCCGAGTGTGGACACCATCTAAGGGTGGACAGTGACGAACGGATTCGTCAACTAATTGACGCCAAGACCTGGCAACCTATCAACGAACATTTACAACCGACGGATCCCCTCAAATTCAAGGACCGCAAATCCTATAAGGATCGGATCCGGGACACCCAAAAAGCGACGGAGTTGACCGATGCGGTGCAGACGGGCCATGGCCGCCTAGATGGTCTACCGATCGCCTTGGGGGTAATGGATTTCCGTTTTATGGGGGGCAGTATGGGGTCCGTGGTGGGGGAAAAACTCTGCCGCTTGATTGAGTATGCCACTCTGGAAAGATTGCCCGTGGTTATTATTTGCGCTTCCGGTGGAGCCAGGATGCAGGAAGGGATGTTGAGCCTGATGCAAATGGCCAAAATTTCTGGGGCCTTGCAGAAACATCGGGAGCAAAAGCTATTGTATATTCCCGTTTTAACCCATCCCACCACCGGCGGTGTAACGGCTAGCTTTGCCATGTTGGGGGATCTAATTTTGGCCGAACCCAAAGCCACCATTGGTTTTGCCGGCCGGCGAGTGATTGAACAAACGTTACGGGAAAAGTTGCCCGAAGATTTTCAGACTTCTGAATATTTACTGCACCACGGCTTTGTGGATGCCATTGTGCCCCGGCCCCAACTGAAAAGAACTTTGGCGCAACTGATTAGTCTGCACCAGCCCTTTTATCCGATTTTGCCCCCCCTCAATGCCGATGCTAAGCAGGTCAACCCAGAGTTAGTGCTGAGCCACACCACTTTGGCAGTGGATAATCAGGTTTCCGTCAATCAAGATAGTTAAAAAATGCTTGCCGACGGTGATTCAGCTTAGCGAAAAGACTAGAATTCAATGGGTTTACTTAGTTACCCTTGATGGCAATTGCTATCAAAACTGCTGGAAAAAATACTGTTCCGCACTAGGCAACTGCTAGGATATGGAAATAATTACTTTGGCGATCGGTGGGGCAATTGGTTTTGGCATTGGGGCAATCGAACGGTTTCGGCTGAATAATAAAATCAAAAATTTGCTAACGGGACTGCCGGATACCCAAGAAGTTTCCCATTCCCTTTCCCTCGTTTCCCTGGTACGGCGAGAAATTAGCTATTTCAAAAGTCTTTCTGCAGAATATTTAGAGACCATTGACCACTGGCGGGGAGTGATGTCCCTTTCTCCCCTGGGTTATTTGCTCATTGATCAGGAAAATAATTTGGAGTGGTGCAATCCTGCGGCCCAAACTTTACTCCATATTCGCTATTGGCAACCGGGGGAAAGGCGACTTTTTTTAGAGTTTATTCGTTCTTATGAACTGGATCGTTTAATCGAGCGCACCCGCCAAACTCAAGCTAGCCAGACTAGGGAATGGTCTTTTTTCCCGCCCCTCACCGCCGCCATGGAAAGTCGGGAAAATGGCCGTCAGTTTCAATTAACGCCGGAATCAATTTTGCTCAGGGGGTCAGGATTTCCTCTGAGGGATGGCAAAGTGGCCGTATTTGTGGAAAATCGCCAAACTTTAGCGGCCCTGCGCCAAGGTCGAGATCAGGCTTTTTCCGATCTTGCCCACGAGTTAAGAACCCCTTTAACAGCGGTGGCTTTAATTGCGGAACGTTTACAGGCCCGACTACCTGCCGAAGATGGAGACTGGGCTGAGCGGTTGCTGAAGGAGATTTCCCGTTTGCAAAATTTGGTGGAAAGTTGGCTTAATTTAACCCAAATAACCGCTAATCCCAATCTTTACCTGGAACCAGAACCGATTAATTTACGCCATTTGCTTGCCATTACCTGGGAACGATTAACCCCGATCGCCGCGGTGAAAAATATCAGCCTAGACTACCAAGGGCCAGCGGAGTTGAATTTAGAAGGGGACGGCGATCGCCTGATGCAAGTATTGATGAACATTTTGGACAACACGCTGAAATATAGCCCACCGGAAGGAACCATTTTTGTGGAAGGTTATCAGAGCAAACAAGGGATAACCATGGGGATTAGGGATCAAGGCCTAGGATTTCAACCGAGGGATTTACCCTACATTTTTGAGCGACTTTATCGAGGCGATAGTTCCCGTGCTCGTCTACATCCCGATAGTCAGCGCCATGGCAGTGGCCTGGGTTTGGCGATCGCCAAGGAAATTGTCCTGGCCCACGGAGGAAATTTAACGGCGGTTAATCATGAAACTGGCGGAGCAATGTTCACCATTGAATTGCCCCATCAGCCGAAGACTGAAAACGTCTAGAACTTTAGTTTTGTTTAATCATGTTCAGCGGTCCTTAAAAAACTTCAAAATCAGGAGAGTGCGGAAGTTTACACGAATTCTTGGCACCCCCATGACAAGGTAGTGCCCGTGGAGAAACACCATCCAAACTGACTTCAACACACGAATAACACCACACCACCCTAATGATTTCGCCACTACCAAGTGTCGTGGTTGGCCACCGTTGCCTGTAATTTTTCCAACACTCCAGTTACAGGAATTTCTCCCAATTCCCCCGAAGCCCTGGTGCGAATATTGAGGGCATTGGCCTCCACCTCTTTGGCACCAATAACCGCCATCACGGGTATTTTTTGTTTTTCCGCATTGCGAATCATTTTCCCTAGGCGATCGCCACTGGTATCCACTTCCGCCCTTAGACCAAGGGCTTGCATTTGTTTAACAACGGATTGGGCAAAGGGTAAAAACTCATCACTCACCGCCAGCAGACGCACCTGAATGGGAGCTAACCAGAGGGGAAAATCCCCCGCATATTCTTCGATGAGAATGCCAATTAACCGTTCCAAGGAACCAAAAGGAGCCCGGTGAATCATAACGGGGCGTTGGCGGGAACCATCGGCGGCAATATATTCCAAATCAAAGCGTTCCGGCAGATTGTAATCCACCTGCACCGTGCCCAATTGCCATTCCCGTTCCAGGGCATCTTGGAAAATGAAATCCAGTTTTGGCCCATAAAAAGCCGCTTCCCCTGGGGCTTCAAAATAATCCATCTCCAATTCCTGGACCGCTCGACGGATGGCCCCCTGAGCCTTTTCCCAGGCTTCGTCGGAGCCAATGTACTTATCGGACTCTGGATCCCGAAAAGAGAGCCGGGCTTTAAAGTTTTTTAATTGCAAACTTTTGAACACGGTCAGAATTAAATCCACCACACTCAAAAATTCGGCATCCAATTGCTCTGGAGCGACAAACAGGTGGGAATCATCCACCGTAAAGCCCCGCACCCTGGTTAGCCCCCCCAGTTCCCCCGATTGTTCGTAGCGGTAAACAGTGCCAAATTCCGCTAGGCGCAGGGGCAAATCCCGATAGGAGCGCAGTTCACTTTTATAAATTTGAATGTGGAAGGGGCAGTTCATCGGCCTGAGTACAAAGCCCATTTCCTGGGCCGCTTCCTCCGGGGATTCCGCCATCATGGGGAACATGTCTTCGTGGTATTTTTGCCAGTGTCCCGATTGTTTAAATAAGTCCACCCGGGCAATGTGGGGAGTAACCACGGGTAAATAACCCCGTTTAATTTGTTCCTGTTTGAGGAAATCCTCTAGGATGGTGCGAATAATCGTTCCTTTGGGGGTCCAGAGGGGTAAGCCGGGGCCCACCGGGTCAGCAAAAATAAATAGCCCCAATTCTTTGCCTAGTTTGCGGTGATCCCTTTTTAAGGCTTCTTCCTTGCGCCGTTGATATTCCGCCAGTTGTTCCGGGGTTTCCCAGGCAGTGCCGTAAATCCGTTGTAGCTGAGCTTTGTTGGCATCCCCCCGCCAGTAGGCTCCGGCCACACTTTCTAAGGCGATCGCCTTGGGATTAATGTCCGCTGTGGATTCCAAATGGGGCCCAGCACAGAGGTCCCACCACTGATCCCCCAGATGGTAAATGGTAATGGGTTCGTGGATGCCATCGAGGATTTCTAATTTGTAGGGTTCTTGGATTGATTCAATTCTTTGCCTGGCTTCTTCCCGGCTAATTTCTTCCCGAATCACCGGCAGTTTTTTATTAATTATTTTCACCATCTCTTTTTTAATGGCCTTTAAATCTGCCTCTGTAAAGGGTTCTTCCACGTCAAAATCATAGTAAAAACCCGTTTCCGTCCAGGGACCAATGGTCACTTGGGCTTTGGGAAAGATTTTTTGTACTGCCATGGCCATGACATGGGAAGTGGTGTGGCGAATTTTTTTAAGTTGCTCCGACTCACTGGTACGGGGAAGGGCAATGGTATCGGGGGAAACTACGGTTTTGGCCATGGATTATGTTTACAAAAAGTTTTCAGACGAAGGAATTCAGCCCCCTCCCATGATACTTGATCTGCTCCCGGCCCCACTGCCTTGAACATTCAGCTATAGGGTTAATCCCAATCTGGGCCATGGTAAAAGGTTATAATCCAGGGGTTTTCTCTCTTGTCTGCTTTTGCCGTGTCCTACGCCATTGATTTTGGTACTACCAACACAGTCATTGCCCGCTGGAATGAAGCAACCCGCCAAGGAGAGCTAATTGATTTAACTTCCTTAAGCCGCCCTCTGGGGGATAGTGGTCCGCTGATTCCCAGTTTGATTTATGTGGAAAATGCAGCCCTCGGGCAGGTGGCGATCGCCAGACAGGTGCTGGACCGGGGCCGGGATATTCCCACCGATGTAAGGTTTTTTAAGAATTTTAAGCGGGGCATTGGGGCAGTAGTACAAGGCTTTTTGCCCCAACTAGATGGACAGACCCTGACCTTTGAAAAGTTAGGGCAATGGTATTTGGAAAAAATAGTTCAAACACTGACGGAACAGGAAGGGAAAGAACCCGATTGTTTGGCTTTGACGGTGCCAGTGGATAGTTTCGAGTCCTATCGTCATTGGTTGAGTGAAACCTGCCACAGTTGGGGAATAGAAGAAATTCGCCTTTTGGATGAACCGACGGCGGCGGCTTTAGGTTACGGGGTGGAGGATGCCAGCCAAATTTTGGTGTTAGATTTTGGTGGGGGAACGGTGGACTTTTCCTGGGTGCAATTGGGGGACGGAGGAGAAAAGAGCCGTTCGGGATTTCTGCTCAAATGGAGCGGCATTATTACGGGATCTCAGGCAGGGGAAAAATCAGCCTTGGCCAAAGTGGTGGCCAAAGCGGGGGCCAATTTGGGGGGCAGTGACATTGATTATTGGATCAGTGAATATTTTACCGAGGCCCAGGGTTTACAGGTTTCCCCCTGGATTAAACGTTTGGCTGAGCGGTTGAAAATTGCCCTAGGGGAAACGGAAGAAGCTACAGAGGTTTACTTTGATGATCAGGCCTTCGAATCCTATGAGTTTCAGCTACGGCGATCGGATCTAACAGAAATTTTGCAGCAACGACAATTTTTTGCGCGGTTAACAGCATTGTGGGAGCAGGTTCAGCGAACGGCCCAGCGCCGGGGTTTAACTCCCAATCATCTTGATGCAGTGCTAGTGGTGGG
This sequence comes from Synechocystis sp. PCC 6714, assembly GCF_000478825.2. Lineage (NCBI taxonomy): Bacteria > Bacillati > Cyanobacteriota > Cyanophyceae > Synechococcales > Merismopediaceae > Synechocystis > Synechocystis sp. PCC 6714. Next base: position 2,521,112 of record NZ_CP007542.1, read on the forward strand.
GGGCACCAGTCGTTTACCCATGGTGCAGGATTGGATTAACGCCCAATTCCCCGCCAGTAAAATTCGCAATCAACACCCCTTTGGGGCGATCGCCTTGGGGGCATTGCAGATCTATCAGGGGCGACAAGTACAGGATTATCTTTATCACAGCTATGGGGTACGGTACTGGAATCGACGCAAAAATAGCCACAATTGGCATCCCATCATTAAAAGTGGCCAGGGTTACCCCATGGCCGAACCCATTGAACTAACCCTAGGAGCGTCCCTGAATAATCAGCCCAGCATTGAACTGATTGTGGGGGAACTAGGTTCCAGCATTGGGGCCACGGAGGTTTACTTTGACGGCAATCAATTAATTACCAGGGTTTTAGAAAATCAAGAATTCACTGTCCAACCCCTCAACGACCGCAATGGAGCTCGGCAAATTGCCCAACTTTCTCCCCCTGGGGTGCCCGGTGGCGATCGCGTTAAGGTCAAATTTTGGGTGGACGACCAGCGCTATCTACGCCTAACCGTAGAGGATTTGTTACAGCAAAAATTATTGCTGGAAAATCAGGCGGTAGCCCAGTTACGTTAACCGTGGGTCAATTTCTCATCCAAAAATAATATTTGCCTGGAAGTATTCATCGACCTCGATCGCCGGAGGGCCGTGGGGCACTGTCCCCCCCATACTTTGCCAAGGGAAAAATCCATTCCAAGCGATGGCCAAGGTCAGGGTAAAATGTTCTACCCGGAGTCGAGGCCAATTTTTATGATCACCACCGATATCGTCATTATTGGGGCGGGGCACAATGGCTTAGTCTGTGCCGCCTATTTGCTCCAACGGGGCTTGGGGGTGACGTTATTGGAAAAGCGGGATGTACCCGGGGGGGCGGCCACCACGGAAGCATTAATGCCCGAGCTATCGCCGGAGTTTCGGTTTAATCGCTGTGCCATTGACCACGAATTTATTTTTCTGGGGCCAGTGTTGCAGGAGCTAAATTTAGCCCAGTACGGTTTGGAATATCTATTCTGTGACCCCAGTGTTTTTTGTCCGGGGCTAGATGGCCAAGCCTTTATGGCCCACCGTTCCCTCAGCAAAACCTGTGCCCACATTGCGGAGTATAGCCCCAGAGATGCCGAAAAATATCAGCAATTCGTTAATTATTGGACTGATTTGCTCAAAGCTGTCCAGCCTGCTTTTAATGCCCCTCCCCAGGCATTACTGGACCTAGCCCTAAACTATGGTTGGGACAATTTAAAATCCGTGCTGGCGATCGCCGGGTCGAAAACCAAAGCTTTGGATTTTATCCGTACCATGATCGGCTCCCCGGAAGATGTGCTCCATGAATGGTTCGACAGTGAAAGGGTGAAGGCTCCCTTGGCCAGATTATGTTCGGAAATTGGCGCCCCTCCATCCCAAAAGGGCAGTAGCTCCGGCATGATGATGGTGGCCATGCGGCATTTGGAGGGCATTGCCAGACCTAAAGGGGGAACAGGAGCTTTGACCAATGCGTTGGTAAAGTTAGTGCAGGCAAAGGGGGGAAAAATTCTCACCGACCAAATAGTCAAACGGGTATTGGTGGAAAATAACCAGGCGATCGGGGTGGAGGTAGCTAGCGGAGAACAGTACCGGGCGAAAAAAGGAGTAATTTCTAACATCGATGCCCGGCGTTTATTTTTGCAATTGGTGGAACCAGGGGCCCTAGCCAAGGTGGACCAAAACCTAGGGGAACGGCTGAAACGACGCACTGTGAACAATAACGAAGCTATTTTAAAAATCGATTGCGCCCTCTCCGGTTTGCCCCACTTCACCGCCATGGCCGGGCCCGAGGATCTAACAGGAACCATTTTGATTGCGGACTCGGTACGCCATGTGGAAGAAGCCCATGCCCTTATTGCTCTGGGACAAATTCCCGATGCCAATCCGTCTTTATATTTGGATATTCCCACTGTGTTGGATCCCACCATGGCTCCCCCAGGTAAACACACCCTATGGATCGAATTTTTTGCCCCCTACCGCATTGCCGGATTGGAAGGGAAAGGGTTGATGGGCACTGGTTGGACTGATGAATTAAAGGAAAAAGTGGCGGATCGGGTGATTGATAAATTAACGGACTATGCCCCTAATTTGAAATCCTTAATTATTGGTCGCCGAGTGGAAAGTCCCGCCGAACTGGCCCAACGGCTGGGGAGCTATAACGGCAATGTCTATCATCTGGATATGACCCTGGATCAGATGATGTTCCTTAGACCTCTACCGGAAATTGCCAATTACCAAACCCCCATCAAAAATCTTTACCTAACGGGGGCGGGCACCCATCCCGGTGGCTCCATCTCCGGCATGCCGGGGAGAAATTGCGCTCGGGTCTTTTTAAAACAACAACGACGTTTTTGGTAAATGGGTTTCCCTCACTCCGCAGCTGTCTTTACCAACGTTGACGGACAACTACTAGCTTTGGGCTTTTGTAAACAGACTCAGGGACGATAGAGCCAGAGGGGTTGACCGCTAGTGGAAAGCTCAAATTCGCACCATTTTAAGGTTTCCGTCAAACCAAGATTATTAGCCAGGGTTTGCAGTTGACTGTCGCCGCCGGTGATTCGTCTAACGAACGGTTTAGGATCCTCAATGGTGTCCAATTCGGCTTTTTCTGCATCCAAACCTGCCAGGGTGGCCGCCCATTGCCGAGCTTCTTCTTCTGTCCCTAGGCGATCGACCAGACCCAAAGCCAGAGCCTGTTGTCCGGTAAAGATCCGCCCGTCGGCAAATTCTTTAACTTTTTCCACCGGTAAATTACGCCCCGCCGCCACGGTGGAAACGAATTGTCCGTAACTATCGTCGATCAGTTCTTGCAAAATGGTTTGTTCTTCCGGCAATAGTTCCCGGTCAAAGGACAAAATATCTTTGTAGGGCCCGGATTTAATCACTTTAAAAGAAACCCCCACCTTCTCCAGTAATCTTTCCAGATTATTACCCCGTAAAATTACTCCAATACTGCCGGTGATAGTGCCAGCGTTGGCCATGATGTGGGGACAGCCCATGGCAATGTACACACCTCCCGAAGCAGAAATGTTACCAAAACTAGCGACAATTTTGATTTTTTCACTCAATTGCTTCAGTTTAGTATAAATTTCCTGGGAATCCACCACTGTTCCCCCAGGGGAGTCGATGCGAAGCAGTAGAGCTGGATATTTTTTCTCTTCCACCGTTTTCAGGGCCTTCAACACTGCTTTGCGGGTTCCGCCGGCGATCGCCCCGGTCACTTCAATGCGGGCAATCTTTTTACGGGTGCTGGTTTTGAAGGGCCAAATCATAGAATTTAGAAGGGGGAAGTGAAAATAATCCGAATCCCCAATATAAACCCCATTGCTCCCGAGCCCAGGTAGGAAGACCCGAACAGAATAAAAAGCTTAAATTCAGGGAGATTTCAGATCACAACATTAGTCCCGAGGGAAAGATTAGAGGGAAGAACGCCTACGAGTGTGGTCAGGGTGATGTAGTTGGATCCATTGGTCAGACCATCAGCATCAATTCGAACCTGAGCACTAAATCCTAATCGGTTGAAGCGGAGATAACCATCAACAATGGGGTTTGTGCCGTTGTAACCAAGACCCGTAAATAACTCAGTTAAAACCAACTGGTCTCGACTGCGATTGAAATCAAGGATTACATCTCCTGCCTCATCTAAGGCACTATAGACAAATTTGTCATCGCCAAATCCACCACTCAACTTATCTATTCCCAATCCTCCTATCAGCACATCGTTACCATAACCTTCGAGAAGAATATCACCGTTTTCTCCGCCATGGAGGATATCATCACCAATGCCTCCATCCAGGTAGTCATAACCCAGACCCCCATACAGTGTGTCATTGCCACCATTGCTGAAGAGGATATCATTACCGCCAAAACCTCGAATTAGGTCATTGTTTCGAGTTCCAAAAAGAAAGTTAGCGAAGTTATTGCCATCAATTTCGTTGATATTTGTGAGAGTGAAAGAGAAGTTAACTGAATCTTCAAAAATGGAACCCAGTGCTGGATCATCCACTTCCACAGTGACATCAAAACTACTTTGGGTTTCAAAGTCCAGATTTGTGCCTGCTTTAATAAATAGTCCAGTGCCGATAATTTCAAACAGTGTGGCATCATTTCCTGACAGGCTGAGGTTGTTGGTGCCTAAAGCATTATCGATGATGATAATATCTACTACTTTCACCAGATTAGTGGTGTCAGTGTTTTCCTCCAAGGTATTGACTTGGTAATCAAGGGCAATGGTACCTTGTTCACATTGGTCACTGTGGCCGTGACAGCCTGGATGCCGGTTAAATTGCCATCGCTGGCGATCGCCCTGGACAAAAAGTAGTCTGTTAACTGTTTCTGTGGAGGCAATCGGTCAAGACTAAGGTTCATCACTACAATAGTATGATCTAGAGCCCAGAACCTAGAGCGAGGTCGTAACTCATCGCAGAAGCGCACCTAAGCCTTAAACAAAAACGCTAGCTGGAGAAATATTTCCTAATGCCGGCATAATTCCGGTATAACCAATGAGATTGATTACTAAGTCGTTTGTCGCATCAAACCCACTGACATCATTATTAATAATGAGGTAAGTTCCGATAATGTTTTGCGTTGTTACCTGCACTAAGACGGCACTATTAGTTGCGAGGGGCTGAGCTCCAAGGGCGGCTCCATTGGCATCGAGGAAAACGCTGTTTACTACATCGGCTATTGTAGTCGCAATACTATTGGTAGCCCGGCTGAAATTAGTAGGAACTCCTGATAAGGAATTGATGTTGATTTTATCGATGCCAAAAGTAAAGTCGGTAATGAAATCTAGTTCATTAAGGGACGATTCTCCAAACCGGAAGCAAAAAACATCTACTCCTAGTCCCCCAATTAGGACGTCACCATCTAGTCCTCCGTTGAGGATATCATTACCTAGTCCACCGTAGAGCCAATCATTTCCTTCATTTCCGTTCAGTAAATCATTTCCTGAGTCTCCCAAAAGTTTGTCATCATCTAGTCCTCCGTTGAGGATATCATTACCTAGTCCGCCATAAAGCCAATCATTTCCTTCATCTCCATTCAGTAGATCATTTCCAAAATTTCCAAAGAGTTTGTCACTACCTAACCCTCCATAAAAAGTATCTTTGCCTAGTCCGCCATACAACCAATCATTGCCTGCTAAAGCATAAATTGGATTAGCTGCCCCACTTCCGAAATAAATATCATTACCATTGGTTAATTCAAATAGGTTGATGATACCTAGAGTGACTGTTTTTTCCGACGCATTATTGGCGGCATCGGTGGCAATGACGGTGAAGCTATAGCTTGATTTAGCTTCAAAATTTGGATTGCTTGTAAGTGTTACTTGTCCTGATGTGCCATCAATGGTGAAGGAAGAAAAGTCTCCGATATTTTTCAGGCTATAGGTGGTTGAACCTGTGGCAATATCCCCTGTGTCGGTGGACGTGACTGTGTAGACTATTTGATTCGCACCACTGTTTTCGTTAATCGCTGTTGCTGTATTACTAGAGGTAATCGTCGGGGCTACTTCATCTAGGTTGTTGATACCTAGAGTGACTATTTTTTCCGACGCATTATTGGCGGCATCGGTGGCAATAACGGTGAAGCTATAGCTTGATTTAGCTTCAAAATTTGGATTGCTTGTAAGTGTTACTTGTCCTGATGTGCCATCAATGGTGAAGGAAGAAAAGTCTCCGACATTTTTCAGGCTATAGGTGGTTGAACCTGTGGCAATATCCCCTGTGTCGGTGGAAGTAACTGTGTAGACTACTTGATTGACTCCACTGTTTTCATTAATCGCTGTTGCTGTATTACTAGAGGTAATCGTCGGGGCTACTTCATCTAGGTTGATAATGGTTAATATGAAATTAGTTGTCACATCAGGATTATTCCCGACCGTAGGATCGTTTACATTTACTGTCACGTCGTAACTAAACTTACTTTCAAAATCCAATACCGTATTGGCTTTAAGGAAAAGAGTCAATCCATCTACTTCAAACGAGTCAGCATCGTTGCCAGTGAGGGAAATGGTTTCCGTTCCCAGGGCATCGTCAGTGATAACAATATCCGCTACCTTGATACGATTTAGCGTACTAGTATTTTCAGGAAGACTGGTGGTAGTATTTTGCAGATTAACCCCTGTGGGGGCTTCGTTGACATCGGTAACGCTGATGACGACATTTTGGCTGCCGGTTAAATCGGCATCACTAGCAATCACTGTAAGGTTGTAGATATTATCTCCGCCTACATCATTCGGAGTCTCAAAGTCAGGAGCAGCTTTAAAGCTAATTTCTCCATTTGCGGAAATATCAAATAGGTGTTTATCTGCCCCATCAAGACGATAGATAAGGGTTGGATTGCGGAGAGGATCTCCCACCGCCGCAACAGTGTAAACATTGCCATTGGTATTTTCTGCAAAGGGCACTTGACCAAGTTTTTCAATCTTGAAATTATCAAAGCCGGCAATACCAGAAGTGCCGAGATTGATGTAGTTATCGCTGTAGCCACCATTGCCCTTGGTATAGGTATAGATTAAGTTACTCCCAGCAAAAACCTGGACTGTTGTTTGCCCAACGCCATCAAAGGGATTGCCATCGGTGGGATCAGTTAGCTCCAGACTGAAGGGTTTAAGTATGCCATCATTTCCTGTACCTCCCCAGCCGCTATTTGCACCACTGATAAGACTGCCACTATCAAAGGCTTGAATAAGTCCGTTACCGCGGAATAGAATGCCAAAGTGGGGAACGTTATTGTTAATGAAAGCGCTTTTATTTGCTTCCGAAAGGCCAAGATTTATACCTCCCCACCAGGAACCATCTGTATTTGTCGCATTCGGGGCTAGGTCAAAGCTGATTTTTAAGCCGCCTTGGGCATTAACCCCATTGAAGTTGCGGTCAAGGGCGGCCCTTCCATTATTGCCAAAAAGTAAATAATTACCCTGGTCGATATTAGCTGTCGGATTACCTACTTGGGCGTTATCTGTTGGTAGCCAACGAGTTGTTGCAAAGAGTCCGCCCTGTCGTCCCAAAAGATTGTAGTCAAGGTTAAAGGTATTGGGGTTATAGAAAGCGGTGAAGTTATCGGTTAGGAGAGCAAAAGTTGGTGTTTGAATAACAGCAACATTCGAAAATTCGGAGGTATTGCCCGATGAAATATTTGTGGCGGTGGCAGTGATATTAGTCGCAGAATTAGGGTTAAAACTAAAGCTGGCATTGCCGTTGCTATCTGTTGTGAAAGAGATAGAATTCAGAAAAGTTTGCCCTTCACCGTAGCCACTGGGGTCAACATTAGTATTACTAAAAAACTCGATGCGGAAATTGGTATTCGCAGTGCTGTTCAATTGCCCCTGAACAATTCCATTAGGAGCTAGACTCAGACGTGGTGCATTTTGCAATCCATTTGGCCCTGGGTCACCGTCTCCTAGCTCATTGGCCGTGATACCATCAGCCCCCAAGTCAATGCCTAGGGCTGTGTTGCCAAAAAGAGAATTGCCTTGGATTTTATTGCCTGTGGTTGTATCACTAGCGATAGAAATACCAACGCTATTGCTAGAAATAACATTGCCTTCAGCCAGATCATTGACGTTATTACCATCCGTACCAATTAAGTTATTCGCAGTGCCACTTTCTAATCGAATACCGGCGTTGCTATTGCCTATTGCCCCTGTGCCGCTGGCATTCGTGCCAATGTAGTTACCTTGAATTATATTGCCCGTAGCAGTTGCTGAGGCAATTAAAATACCGTAACCATTATTACCGGAGATAATATTACGATCACCTGCTGTATTTCCACCGATGGTATTGTTGGCTGAGTTGTTGATTTCAATGCCAGTCGCACCATTACCCAGGTCTGCTGTCCCATTTAAATCAGTGCCGATGTAGTTGCCACTAATGCGATGGTTACCAGCATTATTAATGTTCCAAATACCGTAACCATTATTACCAGAAATAATATTGCGTTCTACACGGGTATTTTCGGCTCCATTGGCGATATAAATCCCATGCTGATTGGCAATGGCAGAAGTTCCGGCCGCATTGGTCCCAATTAAATTACCAGCGATAACATTCCCTGTCGTTCCCGTTCCTTCTGTAATTACCCCAATATCGGCATTGCCAGAAATTAGGTTACCTTCCGTAGCGTCGTTTGCTCCATCACCATCGGTACCAACAATATTATTTTTGCTTCCCCCTTGAATTTGTATGCCGTGGAAGCCATTACCGATGGCTGCGGTTCCCGCTAGATTTGTACCAATGTAATTGCCTTGGACTTTATTCCCAATAGCATTGACTCCATTAATCAAAACGCCTTGTTGGCCATTGCCTGAGAGCAGATTACGACTTGCGGTAGTGGCCCCTCCAATAACATTATTCGAGCCGCCGTTGATATAAATACCCCGCAAGTTAGCCTGGGCGCTGGTGCCATCGGCGCTAGTCCCAATGAAGTTATCGGCAATGGTGTTGTTATTGCTTTGAACAAGAATGGCATTACCACTACTAAAACGATTAATGATTAAGCCTTTGATAACACTCCCGTCAGAGCCTGCCCCCAGGGTCAAACCATTGGTACCGCTTCCGCCAGAAGTTCCATTTAGCTCTATTAAAAGCGTTCCTGCAAAACCTGTCTGACTGGTGCCATCAATGGTGACCTGCTGACTAATGGCTGGTAGAGCGGAGAGTAAGTTAATGGTTTGAACACCGCTACCCTGAATCGCAAAGGTAATCGTATTGGCCCCACCAATAGCATTGGCATTCAGAATGGCCTGGCGCAGACTTCCTTCGCCACTATCGTTGGTATTGGTAACGACAAAGTCATTTTGATTGATGGTTACCGTGTCGCTGATATTAGTTCCTAGAGTGTAATCAACACTATCACTTAGGGTTAGAATGATGGTCTCATTTGCCTCGACTTGAATATCATCAATGGGGCTAACCGTAATGTCGATAAAGGCTTGATCAGAAGGAATTGTAACCGTTCCAGAAAGGCTAGTGTAATCACTGCCATTAGTTGCTGTACCTGCAATGATATAACTGACAGTTAAAGGGGCTATTGGTGCACCAGTGCGACTAATCCGAAACGTCCCTGGATCGCCACCGGCTTCATTAGCCGTTGCATTAATGGCACTAATCGTGACCACTGGAACAATTGCAGGACTCGAAAATTCCGAGGTATTTCCCTGGGGGTCTGTTGCAGTAGCTGTTACATTGAGCGATCCCCCTGGGGGCGTGAAGGTAAAATTAGCATTTCCATCGGCTCCTGTAACGACATTTTGAAAACCTAGATAAGTCTGACCTTCACCATTGCCACTAGGGTCTGCATTGGTATTACTAAAAAATTCAATGCGAAAAGTAGTGTCAGGATTACTATTTAAACGTCCGTTGAAGATACCATTATTATTACGGATTAGTAAGGGATAATTTTGCAGATTATTAACACCAGTATCTGAATCCAATAAATCATTTGGTGTTACGCCTGCTTCACTACCACCTTGACCAGTGGCAAGATCGAGCCCTAAACCAGTATTGTTGAAAATACTATTACCAGAGATGTTATTCCCTGCATTATTTAGACTTGCATTCGCATCAAATGCATCCACCACGGACACACCATTACCGGAATTATAGGCAATGATGTTACCTTCACCAGCACCCGTCCCACCAATGGTATTGTTTGCCCCAGTAATACGAATTCCACCACCACTACCATTACCTAAAGGCTGAGTGCCTGTGACATCCGTACCGATATAATTTCCTTTAATAACATTATTTTGAGCGTTCGTTGCTGAGCCGTCAAAAATTGCAATCCCACTGAAATTATTGCCAGAGATGATATTACGAGCTGTGGCTGTTGATCCACCAACGGTATGGTTAGAAGAACCAATATAAATACCATGAATTCCGTTCCCTATAGCTGATGTACCACTGACATTAGTGCCAATATAGTTGCCTCTCACAAGAACATTACTAGCAAATGAAATAACACCCACATTTCCATTGCCAGAAATTATATTTCTCTCATTAGCATCATTCGTACCATCTTCATCGCTACCAATAATATTGTTATTACCTGAATTAATAAAAACACCAAATGAGTTACCGGCCCCAGAAATTCCATTGGCATCAGTGCCAATATAGTTTCCCTGTATTTTATTTCCCGTGCTATTGATGAGGATGCCAATATTGGTAAAACGATTAATAATTAGGCCTTTTATAATACTTCCGCTAGAGCCTCCCGCTAGGGTTAAACCATTTACACTACTTCCCGCTAAAGCTCCATTGAGTTCTATTAAAGGCGTTGCTGCAAAACTTGTGCCATCAATGGTGACTTGTTCTGTAATAGCTGGTAAAGCCGAGGCTAAATTAATGGTTTTAACTCCACCACCAGGAATATCAAAAGTAATTGTATTGGCTCCGGCGATCGCATTAGCATTCAGAATGGCCTGGCGCAGACTTCCTTCGCCACTATCATTGGTATTAGTAACAACAAAGTCATTTTGGCTAATTGTTATCGTGCCGTTAGTATTGGTTCCTAAGTTATAATTTAATCCGCCATTATTAAGCGTTAAAGTAACTGTCTCATCGGCCTCGGCCTGGATATCATCAACAGGGGTTACAGTGAGATTAACGGTGTTAGAGCCAGTATTGAAGGTGACGGTAACTGTATTTCCACTAACATTAACTGCTCCTCCCGAAGCCGAGAAATTATAATCACTGATGTTAGTAGCGGTTCCGCTTAAACTCAGTTGAACGGGTAGAGCATCACTCAGGGCCCCGGTAGGAAGCTCGCGAGTTAATCGGAAATTGCCTGTATTACTCGCTGATTCAGTGGCCGTGTTATCTGTCGCTGTTAGGCTTACCGTCGGGGGGACATATTCAAAGGCCCCAATGTCATCATTAGTTCCTTGGGGCCGACTAATGCCCCGTTGATCCGTGGTAAGAGTTGTATTACCGGCTCCAATGGCAGGGCTACCCGGCAAAAGTGCATGGGTCGGGGTCGGGCCGACGTTATTCTGCAACGGGCCGAGTAAGGGATTGGTGTTGGGTTTATCGCCAGTAGCCGTTAAGTTGCCCGTGCCATCACTACTGATGTTGTAGCCGAGGGATTGAACTGAAGCTCCCGTACCACTATTGGATACATTAATGGTATTGCCTGCAAAAATACTGTTGCTGTATTGAGCAACTGCTTCAGTAGCCCCATTTTGAGAAACGTTGACTAAGCCAATACCAAGAGGGCTGCTTCCAGCATTATTTACAATGGTTGTATTGGTTAGGCTTAAAAAACTGCTACTGCCAGAACCATCTGCAAAGTGAGCAATCCCCCCTATCTGACCTGCACTATTTCCACTAACTGTAACATTAGAAAAATTGGCATTGACATTGTAAAGAGCTCCTCCACCAAAAAAGTTAGAGTTATTATTACTTATAGTGCTATTCGTCCAGTTGACTGTAACTCCACCTTGAGTGTCAAACCCTCGAATGTAAAACCCTCCTCCAGTGGAGGCATTATTGCCAGTCACATGGACTTGATTGATATTGAAGATGTCATCGTTGTCATCGTCACCCATGTAAATTCCCGCACCAATACCTGCTGAGCCACCAGTAATGGTTAACCCCGACAGATTATAGGTATTAGCCCCCGCCGGACCTTGAAACACGAAAACACGGGAGCTACCATTTCCACTAACTGTTAATAAGTTTGCCCCAGGGCCTGTGATAGTCACACTATCCGTAATCGTTAGTTCTCCAGAGGTCAGATTAATCGTGTCGGCAATTCCATCAGTGAAGACGCTGCCAGTGAAGGTAATGATGTCGGCTACTCCAACAGTGGCATTAGCGTCGAGAATAGCTTGACGTAAACTGCCTGTACCACTGTCGTTAGTATTGGTAACGTTTATGGTTGCCGCTTCCACTTGTAAAGATTGCCCATCGACGAGGATCGTAAAATTATCATCTTGGGTTTTCAGACTTTCTATACCTAATTCGCTTAGTTGAACACCCAATACTAAGTTTGCAAATATCTCCCCTTCATCACCCGGACTATCTTGACTATTGACCAGTGCATCCACGGCATGGCCAATTTCTTCGAGGATAACGGCAACTAGTTGGACTTCGGTGGCGGTGGCTACAAATCGATCAGAGAGATAAATTTTATTGATGCTTTGGGCATAGGCCCCTACCGCAGAACCCAAAACTTCGGCACTGAGCATTTCAATGGCAGGCACATCACTAAAGTCCTCACTGGCCCAACGACTTCGCAGGGCTTCCGCGGCGACAACATCATAATTTTGTCCATAGATAATCTCGAAACTCTGCCAAAAATTTTCTAAGCCGGCAAAAGCAGATAGTTTCTCATAGACTAAGGACAAATCAGGATTGTAAGCGCTCATAGAAAATTTCTAAATAAATAAAGCGGATGTATTGTTAAAATAAAAACTTAACATTTAGATCTGTTGTAGATAGTATTCTTTTGCTATCAACCAAGCTGTAAGTATAAACAAGCACAAAAAAATCGAGCAGGATAGATTTTTTCTATGTACAGCCTCTAGTCTAAGTAAATTTACGCACAGGGGTTAATTCTAGCTGAAAAATAACAAGAGTGGCAAAGGGGCTAGTTTTAGATACTTTTCTTCATAATTCACCACAGGACATTACCCCACCAACGACGCTCACTTTAAATTTTTTTTCAATCGCCAGACAAAGCAGCATTATTTATGTAACCAGATCAAGACAAATCTAACCTCAACTAAGACAACGACCGGAGATTAGTAAACACCCAAAATGACCTTTAGACAAGCTGCCGTCACTTTTTTCTTACTTATTTTCGGTATCATGTCCTAGCCTACACGATCTTTGCCATATCTACTATGGTAATTTTATAAGAAATAACCAAGGCTAAGAAAACTGAAAATATTCTAGATGCCCAACATAGACTCCATTCTTTCCCAGCGAAGATAAAAAGATCCAAACAGGGATTGATCAACATTTAGCCAAAATTTAAGTCAAAATTTCTCCGCCCACCAGCTTTTCATACCTCTGGGATAATTCTTTTTGTAAATCAGGATGGGCTTCTAAACTAGGATACTCCGCCATCATGGTTTCCGCCGCTTCCCTCGCCAAAAGTAGAACCTCTTGATCTTCCACCAAACTAGCCAAAGCAAAATCTGGCAGTCCCGATTGTTTAGTGCCTAAAAATTCCCCTGGCCCCCGCAAACGTAAGTCCATTTCTGCAATAAAAAAACCGTCCTGGGACTGTTCCATTACTCCCAGTCTTTGCCGAGCATCGTTACTTTTACTGTTAGTCACTAACAAACAATAGGACTGGTGACTACCTCGACCGACTCGGCCTCGCAATTGATGCAGTTGGGAAAGACCAAAACGTTCTGCATTTTCAATCACCATCACTGTGGCATTGGGTACATCTACCCCCACTTCAATTACGGTAGTGGAAACAATAATTTCTGTTTCTTTTTCCCGAAAGGCTGTTAGGGCAGCCTCTTTTTCTGCACTTTTTAATCGGCCATGTAAAAGACCAATTTTAAAATTGGGAAAGATTTTTTCACTTAAATGTTTATGCTCTTCCACCGCCGCTTTAATGTCTAATTTTTCTGATTCTTTGATCGCCGGAAAAATGATGTAGACTTGACGACCCTGGGCCACTTCCCGACGGATCAGTTCGTACATTTGGGGTCGTTCCTTGGTGGTGATGACACTGGTGTGAATGGGCTGACGACCGGGGGGCAATTCATCGATTTG